>JACPGK010000031.1 GCA_016182495.1 Candidatus Kerfeldbacteria bacterium | reverse complement strand
TTATTTAAAAGACCACCTCAACCTGGTGACATCGTTTCCACGATCGGTCACTGGATACTTTGTACATTATGTCCGCATCTTGCTCGGCTACCAGATTTTATCCCTGGAATTAGCCTAAAGGGAATTTATGGGTTCAGGTGTGTATAAAATACAACCTCCCACTCCTGCTAAACCCTTATAATGGCAACCGAATGGTAAAGGTTGTACCTAAACCAAGTTTCGAAGTAAAGGTGAGTGTGCCGTGGTGTCGTTCAATGATGCTACGCACAATATATAAACCTAACCCGGAACCGGTCGGCTCTTTCATGACGGCTTCTTTGCCACGATAAAACTTATTAAACAAACGCTGTTGAGTTTCTTCCGACATACCAATACCATTATCACGGACGGCTACTGTGACGTGATGATTAGTTTTATCATGTTCTAAAATTATTTCTACGGTACTATTCGGTTGAGAATATTTAATAGCGTTATCGATCAAATTTTGAATAGCCATGCGAATTTTTTGTCGATCACATTTCAGACGCGGAAACTGGGCTGGTGCCTGATACTGTAAGGTAATGCGATTACGTTGAGCGTTAACCTGATTATCGGCCACCATTTGTTCGAGCAGTTCGGTTAATGGTACGCTGGTCATTTTTAAACCGAAGCGACCTTCTTCAATTTCAGAAACATCCAATAAATTATTGACAATCTCGATTACTTCTTCGTTGCGTTCGAATCCCTTTTTGAGTAGTTCAACTTGTTTACCGGATAAACTGCCACCATCACCATCAATTAATAATTTGAACAGCCATTTTAACGTAGCCAATGGTGTGCGTAACTGATGAGCCGCTACCGAAATAAAATCAGATTTCATTTGATCGAGATCTTTCTCTTTGGTGATATTACGTAAAATGACTAACGAGCCTAACCGGACACTGCGGGCATCAATCACTTGTAAAGCAGTTACTTGTAAATCGATATGGTCTTCGTCATCATCAATTTGTAACTCTTGGCTATGGTAGGATGCTTCTTTTGAGGCATTATTAATAAATCGAACCACTGGTTGGAGGGCGCTGGAAAAAGCAGTGGCCGGTAACTGGCCACGTACCATTTGATTTGAACGCAAGCGTAGTAATTGTTGGGCATATGGATTCATCAACGCTACCTGACCTTCGGCATCGAGCAATACAATACCATCGACTAGGTTATCAATAATGGCATTGAGTTTGTCGCGTTCGGCCACCACATTATTTTCGCGTGACCGAATAATATTATTAATGAAGGCCGCAAAAAAAGCGGTAAAAATTAAAATTAATACCACCGTGGCACTATTATGTACGGTGACGCCGATATTATGATAAAATCCTGGATCAAATTGATAACGATAATAGTGTGGGATAACACCGCTATATTCTAAGGCAATAACACTAATATATAAGCCAACGGTAAACATGGTTAAGCCAATAATTTCCCATTCGTTACAAATAATAATGGCAATAAAAATGCTCAAGAAATAGAACAAGAATGATAAACTTTCCACTCCGCCAGTGGTATAAAGTACAACGGTATAGATAATTTGATCAAAAATAACTTGCAGTAACGTTACTATATTTAAGCCCCGATGCGAGATGCGACTAGCCGAGCGATGCAAATAGCGATAAAAGATATAATTATAACTATAGGTTACTAAAATTAAACCAAACACATCAGGATTAAATTCGGCTACGCCGATAACTTTTTGTACTAATCCTAAAATGACTAAGCCAGCATGTAAAAACCACCGACTAGCGACCACATAGCGTAGAGTACGAATGCGTTGTTGTTTGATTTCGAGATTCATTGCTGTAAGGGTGAGTGTGAGTAGTGCGGTAGAATATAGGCTACCGGTGTAGTATCGTTATTCTGAAATAATGGAATGTTCCGACTGAACGCTAACGTGTTAAAAATTGCAGCCAAGACGCGAATTCGAGTAAAAGATTCCGCTTGATTAATCAGTACCAGGCGGTCGATGTTACCAGCCGTGAGCTGGACGATGATATTGAGTAATTGATCAGCTCGTGGCTGGGCCGTGTAGTGTTGTTGGCCGTCATACTGCCAAGTAATGCCGTTAGGATCTGATGGATCACACAGTAACGTATGTTCGGTTATCATAGTGTAGAACTCCAACCACCGCTGACGGTAATAATAGCACCCGATACATAATTGGCGGCTGGGCTAAGCAAATAGTGTACGGCCCCAAGGATATCGTTAAAACTGGCTGGTCGGTTCATAGGTGTGGCTAATGTTATCTGACTATTTTCTACTATGCCAGGGGCAATAGCGTTCACTGTGACGCCATCAGCTGCTAACGCTGCCGCCCAAGATTTAGTTAAAGTGACTACGCCTTGTTTGGCTATATAGTATGGTACGGTATATTTGCGCGGTAAACTGAATTCGGCTTCGGCGCAGGCAAAATTAATAATCCGGCCATGGCTAGCGCGCAATAGTTCAGTTGCTGCCTGAATACATAATTGCACGCTATACAGGTTAGATGCTATCACCTGTTGAAAATCGGCCCAACTATATTCTGGCAATGGTTGATATGGTCCTAAATCGCCTACGGTGTTAATAAGTACATCTAGCTGGCCAGGTTGCTGGCTGATAGTTTCAATTAATTGAGCAACGCTATCGACTTGAGTAACATCGACTCCGGTTGTTCGATTATTACCAATGACCATGTACCCGTGTTTCTCCAAATCAAGCGCAATAGCTTGACCAATGCCCTGACTACTACCAGTAACTAAAGCCACCTTCATGTACACCCTATTGCCAAGTAGCTAAAATGACTCCGTTTACTACCATAATCACCAACTGATAACTATTGGTAATAAGCCATAACTTAAAGGGGCGTTGAGCAAACAACACATCAGCAATGGTGACCGCGCCAATAAAACCGAGCCACAGCCAGGCGCCTGATTGCAAACCTTCCTTAACGGTATCAGCTTGAGCAAAATCAACTACATGCGCTAACACATATACTTGGATAAAAGCGCCTACTACCATGCCAAGTATAGCTTTAGCCGCCCCTTGTTTGGCGGCTTCTTCTTTAAGTCCAACCAGCTGCATCCATGTTTTTCCAAAGACGGCTTTAGAATACCAAATTGAACCTAGTACCATTGATACTGCTGTGGCAGCAAGCACTGCCCAATAATTAATCGTAACTTCTGGCATAGATAAAAATGAGTAATAATTAATTAATGATGTCAGTATACAACATAATTTCTAATGTCCCAACGCCTTCCAGTTAAATCGCGGTACCCCTTTGGTAAATAGGGTGACGGTTTTTTGGACGATAACCAGGGCGTAGTCGTTGGTTTTGATTGGTCCGTTGTAGATGGCTCGTTTGGTGATGGTAAAACGACCTTTCTTGGGATCAAAGGACAGCACTTTGAAATAGATTTTTGAATCACGCCGGGTTCCCAGCACCAGTTCTTCGGTGGTGGTATCGGCATTAAGGTTACCGACGGCCAGTTTACGGTAGTGCACCTGGGGAGAAATGTTCTGGTTGCTAACGACGCTACCGTGCAGAGTATAGGCATGGATGGAACTACCGGAACGGCGTTTGACGGTAAGGATGTAGTACTGGTTTCTGGCTTTGATAATTCGGGGGATAACACCACCAACGGAAAAGGCCTTCCAGCTGGCTAAAGTGCTGCCATCGGTACCCACAATGGTGATGGTACCTTCTCCAGTAGTACTACCAGAGACATGAGAGACATCGGCAATATCAACCTCACTGGCTTCTTCGGGAGTGACGATCACTGCGACGGTATTACTGGTAGCAGTATCACCGGTGGGATCAGTGGCGGTAAAGACGAGGTCTTCGGTAGCGCTGATGGCTTCGGCGGCTGATAAACTGACCGCTCCATCCGTAATGGTGACAGTAATGAGAATGGCACCGGAGACCGTGTAGGCGAGCAGATCACTATCGGGATCGGTAAAGTAATCATCGAGATCAAACACGGTTGTAGTAATGGTACCGGGAACAAAAGAAACCGAGGGAAGAGTACCACTGAACACCGGTGATTGGTTGGCATTCGTGACGGTGATGGTGACGGTTTGAAGAGTAGTGGCCGTGCCA
>JACPGK010000030.1 GCA_016182495.1 Candidatus Kerfeldbacteria bacterium | reverse complement strand
TGTGAACGCACTGTTACAGGTCGGACAGTGAGGATGTTTTTTTTAACATATTGAGATCGTTTAACCAGTTAAAGTGGTTCAATCTAGCAGACCTTAGCCAAGAAGACAATGTTTTAAGCACCCAAAATTTAACGGTATCGAATAGTTCTGCCATTACCATCACGAAATGGATGCACGACATTAAACTCATTATGAATAATAGCTAACTTCTGGGCTAACGCGGTCAGGCTATCAGAATATGTAGGTATGTTATTTTGAATAATATGGTTTAATTCTTCTACACTATTAGAAAGATACTGCACGGGCGCAAATAACATTTCACCTTTTGACATATCTACTGTACGAACCGTTCCGGCCCAGTCATAAAGAGTTTCAAAAAGGTATTTATGGATCTTAAATAATATGTTCGTACCAAAGACAAATTGCTGAGTTTGAGCTAAATCAAAAAAATGTTTGTAAGCATCTGCTTGCAAAATGGTTTCTGCATCATCTAAATCTTTTTGATTTGTATAGCCAAGTTTGTTTTTTAAAACATCTTGGTCTATGCCAGCTTGCTCGTCACTAACGTTATAACGCGAAAGCTCGACCATGTTTTTGCAACTCAGCAATGACTTTCAAGTTGGCTTGAGCACTTTGTAAACTTAAACCTTCAATTTCAGCAGATCGCTCAACCGCCTTTAGTATGACTATTTTATCAATCACCTCTTTTTTACTAGATTTTCTGATTGGTTTCATGATGTCATGATAGCAGAAAACGACTTACTTTTCAAGAGTAATTTACTACGGCAAACACTAATCAATAGGGTGAGTAGTGCTAGGGAGTAACTACCAAAGCAGTTCTAACGTCCTCCACTAGACAGAGTTTCTAAGATGAACTTTTGAAGGCAAAAGAGGTATGAAAATTACTATCAAACAAGTTAAAATGGCAAAATCTCTGTAAACTGTAACTTTTGTAGTTGCATTGCAATAGCCTCATCTGTTAGTTCTTCCGCATAATGAATCGCCGCCAATTCATTCTGTTTATCCCGTTGTACTAATTGCCAATTGTTCAAAATGTTCTTAGGACTAATCATTTTGCGCACTTCTTTTTGCTGCATCAAATTTACTACTTCGGCTAAATCGACCTTCAGTTTGAGACAAATCATCGTAAAATCATAAAAATCGCGGTAACGAATTCGGTCGTTCATGGCACGAATTTTTTCAGCCGCGATTTCTCGAATATCCATCACGCGCACTAATGTGTCTACCCCATAAACATTGTGATACTTCATATCTTGGGGAGGTAATATAACATTCTGTAAAAAATCAATCTCTACTTTCATGGAATTGGGTTGGCCTAACGGACCTGTAAATTGCAACCGTTCAATTTTAATGGTTGCGTTTGAAAGATAGTCTTTTTTTACCAACAAAAAATCATAGTCCGCAAATATTGCTTTCACTTCTTCTATTTTGAGCTGCGTACAATTTGTTGAAAAATCCAAATCTTCTGAAAACCGTAACTGTGGCAAATACGTATGATGCAAAGCCGTACCGCCTTTGAAAATCAACTTATTTCGTAAAGACGAATCGTAAATTATTTTTGATACCAGTGCCAAAAAATAATCCTTTTCAGCCACAGCTAAAGGATACTTCAATGTTTTATTTTTCAATACTAGCGTTGACCTATCCAATAATTCGATCATCATAATACAGTCGCCATTTGGCATTAAATAATTTAGAATCTACAGTAAATCGTGCGACTCCACGCCTGTGCTGCGTATTGTTATACAACCAAGTAGAATCAAGCTGTAACTGATCGAGCATGAAACCAACTTTACGAGCCATCGTCATTCCAAAATGACTAGCGTAATCTTGTAGTATATTCAGATTGAAGTCTTGATGATAGTCTCTTAATTTTTCAAAAACTACACTAGCACCATTAAACCCTTTACTTAAATAAAGATAATCAAGTAAAGCTTTTTCTACTTCTGCAATACGAACTTTTTTACCATTAACTATTTTTTCCGTAAAACCAAAATAGAGATTTGATTTTACTTTAGCATATTTAAACGTATAATCGTCAAAAAAATAATTCTTACTCCCTTTCGTGGTCACACTCACGATAGTAGCGCTATATTGATCAAACATTTGATAATAATTTAAAGCTTGCGCCAAACTCACATAAGAATCATCCATTAAAGCATTGGCAATCGTAAGCAGTGATAGATCGGTTTGTCCTCGGGCAGTGAGGCTATCAATAATAATATATAAACCTTGTTTAATTCGCCGTAACCAGCCAGTTTTAGCCAGCAGGTTAATACGATTATGGGCTGAAGCTTCAGAATAATCCTCTTGAAATAGAGTCATTAAACCAGCAATATCAACAATTCTGCCATATTGTAAAAGGGCTTTTTCAATTAATTGATGATCTTTTTCTGATAAAATGGTATTTTTCATAGTAATCTATAAATCATATATAGTTTATAGATAATATTATTATAGACTATATTCTCAAAGTATTCAAGTATATGGTCAAAATTTGAACCCATGGCAACAATGCTATAGCAGATCATTTGGACCTATATAATTAGATGAGATATAAACATTATGTTATGCTTTTGTCGATGGATACAACAACCAATAAGCACAAACATCTGCTGGATTACAACCATATTATTGATGGTATCTATATTGGCACCAACCAATGCTGTCAGCTGCACTTCGATGAATTCTTGATTCGAAACGAAGATATTACCGTTGATATTTCATTAGAAATAGAGCGCCTCGATCAACCGGAGGGGGTTGAGGTGTATGTGTGGCTACCAGTCACTGATCATACTGCCTTGAGTCAAGATCAGTTACAATTTGGTGTAACAACCCTACAACAACTGGTTCAATTAGGTAAAAAAATCTACGTGCATTGCAAAAATGGTCACGGCCGCGCTCCAATGCTGGTTGCCGCTTACCTGACTCAACAAGGTTATAAGGCTGATGAAGCCATTACCTACATAGCCAAACGCCGTCCAGTGATACATCTCGACCCGACACAACTAGATGCTGTCAAACAATTTTCGGATCGCTCGACAAAATAATCAACTAAAGTGTGGCCACTGGATAAATGTAGCCATTTGCTTTGTAAGTTGGTGCAGCTCACTATCGACCCCAAGAAAAATCTATACAAAAAGGCTCTGCGTATGCAGAGTCTTTTTGGTTCTAACTTCAAGAGCAACTACTTCTTTCGCACAAAATACAGTAAGCCACTTCCCTTGCCTTGAATTTTGATTTGTCGTTGTTTAACTAACTGCTGTAAATCTTTTTTTAAAGTCGGTCTCTTCAATTCAGGTAATAATTCAGAAATTTGTCCAACAGATAATGGATGCCTGGCGGTTCGCAAGACATGCATGATACGATCAGCACGTTCAACCACGTTCAATTGCGTTGTGGCTTGTGTCAATGAGATGGCTTTACCTTGAATGATCTCCAGTACTTTTTCTTCGGTTGCTAACAATTCTTGAGATACAAACGTAATAAAAAAACTATTATCTTTTAAACTATCCACCTGCTCTAGCGCTTGGATGTATCTACGTCTGTGAGCATTTTGAATAATGCATGGATAATAACCAGATTGCATGAGTAGTAAATTCATTAGCAATCGGCTCATTCTACCATTGCCATCATCAAAGGGATGAATGCTCACAAAACGATAATGAAATTGTGCGGCTCTCTCAACAGGATGGAGTTTCTTAGCTGTATCTAACCACTTGAGTAACGCTTCCATTTCGTCATGGACATGGATAGGACCAGTGTAATGATGAATTTCTCCTGATAATGTTAGTACATGATTTGATTCTTTTTTATACTCACCAACATGTAATCTTTTATGAATCATCTGACCGTACTGATTTTTTGCTAAGGTGAATTCCACTCCTTTCATCAATACACCGTGTAAAGTTTTTATAAGACTTTCGGTAATAGATTGTTTTCTTGAAATAATATCTTGTAGTCGATCAATGGCTTCAGCATGACTTTGGGCTTCAAGATAATCATGTAGTGGTTTACCTTCAGAGGTTAAACCTTCGCGCAAAAAAAATGCTGTTTCACCAAGTGTGAGTGTATTCCCCTCGATAGCATTGGAATTATAAGTCCATTCAATGCGTAACTGTTCCTGTAGAGTTTTTTGTAAGCCACGGTTAAAAGGTCGAAATGTATCGATTTTTTTCCGAATTTGATCAATTTGAATAAGTATTTCCATATATTGCCTCTTGGATATTACTCAATAAGTATATCCAAAAATATCCAAGGAGTCAAGCTCTCATGTCCTTTCACTACTCATGTATGGACTAAAGCAGCGCTAAGCGCAGCTTTGCGGGCTGGTCCACTAGACGACCCAATCAAAAATGAAGTCTGTGCAAACGAGATTTGATTTCCGCTTGATTACTTTTTAATGATATCAGCTAGAGCTTAAGATAGTGCCATATTAAACTAAATCTTTTTTCTTTTCTTCGAACTCTTTTTTATCGATTTCGCCTTTGGCGTAGCGTTCTTTAAGAACATCCATAGGTGTTCTAGATTGAGTCGGACCATGGCCTTGTTGCATCAGCCATTTTATAAGAGCAATAATACCCACTATTATCAGCACCCAAAACACAATCATAAATAACCAACCGCCGGACAGTAAGCCAAAATTCATCATACCATTTGTTGAATAATTATTAGTCATCATGCCGCTGCTCATCATGGACATCCAGCCACCATAGATTCATGGATTCATGTGCATTGCCCACCATAAGTCCCATGTAATACTCACCGAGAGAACCAAAGTTATCATCCGTCAGTTCCGCACAGGAAACTTCATTATCTTGTAGTTGTTGCCAGATGATTTTGCCCTCGGCTTCTTCACGAACCGTGTGATCGTCGATCTGTTTCGCCAAAGCTGACGTACCCAAAAATAACAATACCCCACTCAATGTAACTGCAGCGACTTTTTTCATATTAGCTAAAGGTTAATACTTTATCTGAAGTTTCGATCATTTTGAGTAAATCGGACATTGTTGAAATAGGACAAACTGTGTTCTCGGTTTTACCACGTAATTTTAGACAGGTTCCGCAAGCATATAGCGCACCTTGAAGGCTTGTAAACTCACTCACTTTGACAGTGATATCAAAATCTTTCGTATCTGGTATAGTCTCGAGTTCCGATCCTTCATTCAGTAAGAACACTTCCACCTGATGGCCAACCTTGAGTGCTGTAATGGCTAATCGGAACGTGTTCCAAACATGTTCAGGGATATTAGATTGTAGAATTATGCCAAGTTTCATTATAAATAGTCTAGTAATTGATCGTAATGAATAAAACCGAAAAACTGATACACAAAGCCCGTCCACAGGGCGGTTTTATCTAAGACCATCAGGGTTCCGAGTAACACCAAAAATGCTCCACCAACTTTTGAAATGATTGATAAATACCGTTGCAGCTTACTAAGGTAACGCGTAGCCGAACTGACAGTTGCCGCAATAATCATAAACGGTATACCCAAACCTAATGAAAATACTGCTAACAACATCGCCCCACTGAACAAGGTTGCGGATTGCGATGCTAACAAAAGCACAGATCCTAAAACCGGACCAATACATGGCGTCCAACCAAAGGCAAAGGTTGCTCCAAACAAAAATGAACTACCGAATTGTCCGGGGTGTAACCATCGCCGGAGCATTACAGTTTTTTCAAAATTCATAAAACGAAATAGTCGGAAACGTGATAATCCCAGCATGAATAATCCAAAAAATATCACTGCTATACCACCTAAGCGAGCTAACCATAATCGATAGTGAATAAGATAGCTGCCACCTAAACCAAATAAACTACCTAACAACACCATTACTATACTGAAGCCCAGCACATACAATAAACCGTTCAGCAAGATGCGCCGACGCGATTTCGTAGCTAGCTGCTGATTTTGCAAATCAGACAACGAGACACCACTAATAAATGCGAGATACCCGGGCGTTAAGGGTAACGTACACGGCGCAAAAAATGTCAGTAATCCAGCAATGAATGCAGGAATGGTGAGTGTCACAATCTCGCTCATGTATTTTGCTGGCTCATTGGACAACGCTGATCAGAGTATTCACAAATAATACAACAGTTCTGGCTGTCTTGAGGTAGGGCGATCTTCTTGCCACAATGGGCACATAATTCAGAAACCAAACACGTAGTTTCTGGTATCGTCACTGTTTGTTCGGCATGACACTGTGGACACCGTACGTTAGCTGTGGTCATAAGCCTAGTGCCTGACTGATTTTGGGTTGATCAAAACCAACGATAATTTGACCATCAATATCAATGACGGGTACGCCCATTTGTCCAGATTTGCGAACGGCTTCTTCCGCCCGAGCATCATCTTGAGTGATGTCATATTCAGTGTAGGTTTGACCCTTTTCCTTAAAAAAAGCTTTGGCCGCTTTACAGTAACCGCAGGTCGGGGTGGTATACATTGCAATATTTGGCATAGATTTGAAATTAATATTTAAGTGAACTTAATTAACATACCATTTTTTTCAACTGTTCAGTAAATGGCTGTTTGACAATGCTATAGCAAATCATTTGGCCATGGCGGTTAGCCGAGACCAAATCTGCCTCCTTTAAAATTTGCAAGTGATGCGAAGTAGCCGATATCGACATTTGCATCATGTCTGCAAAATCGCCAACGCAATACTGCTTATCTTGAAACAAAATGCACACAATCCTGATACGGACTGGATCGCCAGCGGCCTGCAGTTGCTTGGCTAATTGATTCAGCTGCTCTGTATGTTGATGACTATTCATATATTCAAGTATTCAAACGAATACTATAATATTACCTCACCCGTATCTATTGTCAAGACCAAACACTGTGTTATGCTTTGGTGGATGGATACAACAATTAGAAAAAGAACGTATTGATCAATCAGAGGGTGTTGAATTCTATGTCTGAATACCAGCTTTTTGCTGCGAGAAACAATGTTTAGTATAATTACGATAGTAATAACTTTTTATACAATATGAGCAAGCCATTACTGACTGCCTTCAAAAAAGAGTTTTTACTCAAAACTTTACAAACCCGTTTTGAGAAACACCTGAACCGTCATAAAGGAATTCCCTGGACGAAAGTACAAGCCAAGCTGGCAGCTCATCCTAAAAAACTGTGGTCACTCAATGCCATGGAAAGCACTGGCGGTGAACCGGATGTGATTGGTTATGATAAAAAGACGGACGAATACATGTTTTATGATTGTTCAACGGAAAGTCCTACAGGCCGAAGAAGTGTTTGTTACGACGGTAAAGCGCTGCAATCAAGAAAAGAACATAAATCAAAAAATAGCGCTATGGATATAGCGGCTGCCATGGGCATTGAACTGTTAACCGAAGAACAGTATCGAGAGTTGCAGAAACTTGGAAAATTCGATACAAAAACATCGAGCTGGGTGCAAACCCCTGCTGCTATTAGAACACTTGGCGGCGCCATATTTTGTGATCGTCGCTACGACCATGTCTTCGTTTATCACAACGGTGCAGAATCGTACTACGCCGCTAGAGGGTTTCGTGGCTTGCTACGGGTTTAAATTTGAACGTGAGTTCTTACCACATACGTTCAAGTTCGGTTGTCTTGATGAGTTGAATGTTCGTTAGATGCGCTTTTTCAAGAGCCTCTTTAACGGGTTCTGTCACAAAGGTCATAATGGTACCTTTTGGAGTAAATACATCGCTCCCATCCCAGGAATCTCTACCGAAATAGCAACCATAACGTACCTTGACCTGCATATCACCCACGTTTGCCTTTCTTGTGATCCATGCACTTTTGCGGTCATCAATGGGACCGCATTTCCCCATGACAACAAGGCCATGATAACCCGGAATCTCATTGCCTTTTTTGTCATGTACTTTTACGGAAAATGTTGACCAACCGGTAAAATGATTTTGTGTCAGCACATCAATAACTCTGTCGCTGATTAACATGGTAGCAGTGGATGACATGAAATCTGTCGGCCGCGTTCCTTCACTATAACCACAGATCACTGGTCGATCAGGTTTTATCCTTCCATTCCGTAGATCGCAAGCAAATCTCCATCGTTGATCTTCATCAATACCTTCAGGATATTCTTGAATATACTGGCTCAATGCAGTATATTCAGTGCCGGTGCAGAGGTAGTAAAATTGATCTGAAAAATACGCCATGTTAATCAAATACTGAAGTCTAATCCATAGTCTTTTGCCATGCCATTCGCAAAGTCATGAATTTCTTGTTGTGTGGCGTTTGGATTTTGGTCTATGAATGTTTGCCATTTGTTATTATACTCATGCGCTTGCTTTTGATGTGTGCCATCCGGGCCCCGTTTCCACCACGCACCATACTTTGGATCGTGAATATTAATTCCAGCGCGCTTGAAAAAGGCTTCAAATCCCGGTGCTTGCGGCAACATGTGGTGCGCCTGATATGCATTTCCTGGTTGGGGTTTAATCAATCTAAGGTTTGTAGCAAAATCGCGAGCGAGAAAGGTCTTCCCTCCGTTTGCCAATCTATTCGCATATTTAGTGACATCATCTAATCCTGCTGGAACAAATGGAACGGCCAGAGCACCCAAATCAAACGCTAAAGCTTGAAAGTACTCCATGAATTTTTGATCTGCATACGTCTGAAGTTCTGTGTTCCCAGTCACACTTGCGTATGCAGAAAGCTCCATGTAGTAAAAACTTCGCCCCAGGTTGTACGTTACACTTGCGGCATCAAAAACAGTATCCCAAAACTCACCATTTGAATCTACAAAACCTATCGGATTGCCTCTAGAATAGAGGTAACTGTTTTGAGATTGTGGATCCAACAAGAATATAGCATCGCGTTGATCACCGGTGCCGAGATTAACATACACCGAATCCTGTGACAGAAACTGTCCGCGGGCCGGATCGTAATACCGAGCGTTAAGATAGGAGAGATTGGTTTCGTCGTCCGAATACTCACCGATGTACGTCTTGCTTGCTTCGGCTTCACCCGATTCGGAAGCTGAAGACCACGAGATACGCTCTGTCCCATACGGATGATAATCCAACAATTCTACCATACTACCAGCTTCGTCTGTCACTACAGAAGTGGAACCAAGATGGTCGGTGTGAATTGTTTTGGTTGTGGCAGTCATGGCATTGCTCTCAATGGAAGCAGCTAAACCAGCCGGGCCGCGCACGTATACGGTCACATTGTCTTCCGTTACGGAATAGTCGGGGCTTGGATAATGCGTCGTGGTCTCGTTAGAACTCTTGGAAACGCGCTGCCTGGCGTGATCGTAGGCGAAAGCAACACCATCTACAGTGTCGTTTGCAACTAATCGATTCTTGTAATCCCATTCATGATTCGTTATTCCATCGCTGGTGAGGTTCCCATTATTGTCGTACGTGTATGTAAGGGTGGTGCCATCAGGTTTCTCTAGGCTTGTGACGGCATGAGGATTGGCCATGAGGTCATCCGTATCCCCTTGATAGGAGTAGGTGCCCAAATCTGAACGTGAGGTAATATTACCCAGTGCATCATAGGTGTATGTGATAGTACCGTCATTACCATTTGCGGCGCCGGTTACTGAAGCAGACTTCAGACGATACAGGTCGTCGTAGATGTAATCGGTGGTCTTAGCGGAATCCAGATCCGAGGCATCGACAATCTGCGTGATGTTACCCACCGCATCGTAGGTGTAGATCAAGTCTTGCAGGGTAGACTCGATGGGGTCGGCAGTAGTGTAGGTAACCTCTAAGACCGGGTCAAACGAGGTGCCGAAAAATTCACCCAAGCGAATCTGCAAAGCATTATACTGGTCGGCAGAACCGACAAAGGCGTTATCGGTTACATCATGCCCTTCGCGCAAACCAAGTAAGGTCGGCCCGATTGTGGAAACAAAATCCCGGCCTGTCTCATTAAGCGTAAAGGAAAGTGCAGAACGAACGGCCAGAGTAGAGATATCTTTACGCTCTGATGTATCGATCCCCTCTATAGAATTATGCACATCGCCAGCTACATCATAATCAGCAACCGAGAGAGTTGTCAGGCTTGGTTGAGACGTTTGTATCAGCGTGATAAAATCATCTCCATCGTTATCCGCATTCATTTTCGCCTGCACGTACACTGTTAGCCTTGCTGCCGTGACTATTGCATCATCTGGCAAACTGGCAGTATCAAATGGAAGGAAGAGCCGATCGATTTGATATTTTCCTAATGCAGTCTTGCCGCTGCGCACATACCCTTCTGTGGATGTGGCGTTGGCAGAAGATCCAAACTTGGCATCGTGAACTGTGTTCCAGAAAGCATGTTTTTTCGAAACTACGCCATCACCGGTTGCTGGAAAAAAACTTGCGGTGGTGGTGGTTTCGGTTGCCTCATACCCTGTCGTTACTTTGCGGGTCAGGCGATAGCGCTGCGACTCGTCGTAAGTGTAGGTCGTCACGGTGCCGTTGCCGTTTGTTTGCGAGATGAGCTGTCCATGTGGCCCGTAGTCGGTCGCGCTCACCACATCGGCACCACTGCTTACTGTCTTAAGCAATCCCAGAGCGTTATAGGTATTGGTAACAATTGTGTCGTCTGGATGCGTGGTCGTCAGTATGTTGCCTTGACGATCGTAAGTGAAACTGGTTGTGTAGTTTGTTCCATCGATGATTACGCCTTCGGAAGCTTTGTTGTCAGCAGCGTCGTAGGTGTAGCTCGTGGTTGTCCCGCCAGCCACAGCCGCGGTGCATAATTGTCCGGTCCCGTTTGAACAGTCGTCATAGGTAAAGGTAACTTCTACACCCATCTCATCAGACGCATCTTCGCTCGTCTGACGATTTAACTCATCATAACCATAAGTCACTGTCACACCATTTGGCGAGAGGGATGTGGCAAGATTACTCGCGACGTCATAGGTATAGGTCCATGTCCCGTAGGTTGTATCTGCCGATTCGTGCAGATCTTGTGCGGTCAGGCGCAACCCTCGGCCGTCATAGATGAAATTGCGCACGTTTCCCAGTGCATCAGTGAGTATGGTTAGCCTATCCGCAGCATCCCATGTGTAATGTGTACTGTTCGTCGTTCCATCAATATATTCAACCACTGCGGTCAGGCGGCCGAACGCATCGTTCACATAGTCTTTTTGATTGCCGAGCGCGTCCGTTACCGTTTTGGTGAAACCGACATAGTCTGTACTGGTCGTTCCAAGCACATTAGTCACGCTGGTCACGCGAGATAGGGCGTCATAGGTATACGATTCGAAAAGATCCGAGGAAACGGTATTAGCATCGTATGACCAACCAGCCGAAACTTGTGGAAGTGAGGTGGACGATACTCTGCCCAAGGTGTCATAGGTTGTCTCGCTTTCATTATAGCCCGTTGCGGCGTCATCCAAAACTTTCGTTTCGATAACACGATCCAAAGCATCTAGATAATCAATGGTCTCTTTGTAGAGCGTCTCGGATAAATACTCGCGTAATTTTATAGAGCGCGGATAATCAGGATAAAGTCCGTCGTCGAAATACGACCAAATTTTGGTCGTCTCAAGCGTAGCCGCGTCGTTTGACGAGGAATGACGCTCTTCTATTGGGCGTCCGAGTCCATCATAATCGGTTTGGGTGATGACGCCGTTGACCGTAGTAATGCTAGTCGGCAGACCGTTTGCAAGGTTATATTCAAACGTTTGTGTCTGCGCCAATGCGTTGGTGATCGTGGCAGGATATAGGTTGTCAGCGTCATAGACGGTGGTTGTGGTGTTTCCTAAAGGATCTGTCTGTGTGAGGACATTACCGTAGGTGTCGTAAGTGTAGCTCGTAGCGGCATAGTCCGAGCCGAAAATCCACACCTCTTCTTTCGTCACGTTCCCTGTTTCAATCCAGCCAAATTCCAAATTATCGTAAATGTAGCGTGTTTCAGAAACAGTCGTTCCATCTGAATCTGTCAATGTGACTGCGGCAGGTAGCGCGGTAATGATGCTGGCAACATCAGTCGCGTAGGTGTACGTTGTCGTGCGATCATCATCACTCTCATTTACTTCTCCATATTCCGTCTGCGTAATAAGATTGCCTGTGGTGGAATCGTACGTGTAGGTAGTCGCGCGATCAGTGTGGTCCGTGCCGCCGTTACCGTTGTACAATAGTTCAAGCTCGTCATCTTGATGTACAAACGCATTGTCGTGCCCTAAATCATCCTCACCCCAAGTGGTAATAATGGTTTTCGCAAGCGCGTCAGACGCATTTCGTATTTCGCTGCGATATGGCTGACCAATTTTGGAAAAACTGTCTTTGCTTTCATAACTAGCGCTGTCGTCTTCATTCCCTTGATGATAATACGTTGTCGTTGATTCACCTAAATCGTTAGTGGTGATGATGCTTCCAAACCCAGCAAACCGACGATTATATTGATCCGCGTAATAAAAAGCGCCGTCAGCATATTCGTATGTCGTTGTAGTTGTTTCTCCGAACCCGTTATCGCTCGTCACGGATCGTACCGTGTTATAGGTGGATGGCAAATTGGCATTGAGCAGCTCACCATTGTTATTAGTGTAGGCGCTGGTGGCTTGATAGGTGTAGGTGTAGATACCACCTTCCGGCAACGTCATAGTATCCACGAGGTTGGCGGTGTATCCGGTATTCTCCATGAGCCAATTCTGTGTATAGTAGTTCCCATCAGCCTGGTAGTATGTGGCATTTAAAATATCATCCAAACCATCACCATTGACGTCAAAGAAAAGAGCGTCCGTGTCAGCCCCAGTCGTCGGAAATCCTGTCTGCGCGGTGCCGTTGGCATCGATGTATTCGTATTCTCCAACAGTAAGTAGTGAATCATCCTGTATCCAACCCCTTCCCGTATTGATGAGGACGGATGTGCGATTATACGATACCCCATCAACTTCTATGCTTGAAAGATTCACCCAGTCGCTCAAGTAATCGCCATTTACGTCCATAACATCCCATGAAGATGTAGATGCATTAGTACTGAGATACTCTGATTCATACGTTGGATGTTGGATCGCTGTGTCCTGGGTCCAGCCGTGTCCGTTATTAAGCAGCACCCAAAACGACGGATAATCTACGCCGTTTATCTGATAATTGTAAGCGTACATAAAATCAATCAATCCATCGCCATTTATTTCGATTGGCCGAATGTCCGAATCCAAAGATAATGGCACAGACCCAACCCAAGGTACAGAAACGGTGCTATCCCACACCAGAGAACCGTTCTGGTTATACCAAACAGCAAAGTGCGGGTTGTGAATCCCGTTCACCTGTACACTAAACGCATACATATAATCGATCAGTCCATCGCCATTGAGATCGCCTATATAAGATTGGTCTGCTTCAAGATCAACTAATAACTCTATCGACGAACCATTCACATCTGTAATTGAGGCGACATCCGCTGTGACAGCCATATCCTGCTCCCAGCCGTGACCGTTATTCAGAAGCACTGTCGACTGCTGCATACTTTCTCCACCGCCAATATCTTCTGGCCAAAACATGATCAAATCATCCAGAGCATCACCGTTCCAATCTCCGACCACTTCTCCGTTTCCAAAGGTGAATATATTGGACACGGTAGTGCCGTCTCCATTCACATAGGAATATTCCGGCTGGGTCCATGACGTGTCAACTTCCCAGCCGTGGCCGTTGTTCACCAGCACCCAAAAAATAGGATAATCAACACCGCCGACCTGCGTATTATACGATTTTACAATGTCTTTAAGCCCATCGCCGTTCACGTCCATCACATGAACGTGTTCATCGCTTAAGGAAAATGGCGTGGTCTGTTCAGCGCCTCCCGCTTCTGTGTACGTCACTTCCGAAAAACTCACCTCTCCGTTATACTCCAAGCTAACGTCTGCACTCGTGTACGCAAAACTCATATCAGGCAAGGTCACCGTCTCGCCGAATGCGTTCTGAGCGGATTCAGTAATCGTTTCAAGCATAGAACGTCCATTCTCTCCTTCGCCATAACCAAATACATAATTGTGTGTTTGTAAATCATTGGTTGTTACTGAAATTTCTCTGATACGCTCAGTGATCTGTGTCAAAAATCCCTTTGTATAACTCGTGTACGAATCTGGTCTTGTTTCTCGTACAAACGTAATGGTAAAAGGACCGTTCCCGAAAGCATCATTGGTATAGGTGATTGATGCAGGGTAAATAGCATTGTCGCTTTCGTATTTATCGTAGTTGTATGTGATGAAATTTCCGCGCGTGTCCTCGATGGTGGTGAGGTACCACGTATGGATCTTTGAAGAATCGACAGGATCCGCCAGCCGAGCTTCTGATGCATCGCCAAATGTATACGTCAGGCCATCTTTCGCAGTGACCACCCAGACGTCACTGGAAAACTCGTAATTCAATCGTGTACCATCATCAACTTTTGCTGCAAATGCGCTCTCTGAAATCTGTACGAGCTCTCCTGAAAGTGAGGAGATGAAATCCATGTTGCTAAAGAGCACGTCGGTACCGCGTTTATTCACTCGCTCGATGGTTGGCATCGAGAGTGACCATCCAAAGCCTACTTCAGAAGCGCTGTTTTTATTTTGTGAATTATAAATGAGATCAAGTGTCGGAGTCGCGTTTTCTCGGCCAACCGGCAGCGTGATGGGATACTGATAGACCAAAACTCCCGTTGCGTCATCGATGTTTGCAAGAATCCGGCTGGATCTAGAGAGAACGTCTTCATCCGCAAAAACCGTTATCGGTTGTACAATGGCAAAAGCAACAACAAATAAAACTCCGAAGATGATTATACGATGTGGCCAAGTAAACAGAGCCATAGGAACAGGTTTAAAAAATAACCCCGGCACGCCTTTATACCTTTTAGTTTGAGCCTAGTACGCTTAACCTGAACTGTCAATGAATCTCGCCGAGTCAACGATCAAATTTACGTTCTTAAAAAAATCAAAGATCCAATTCTTACTAATCAGACTGGCATAGATGTTAAGGAAAATTATTTTATTGCGTCTCCCGAACGGGCATTTTTAGATGTTGTGTATCTTAACAAAGACTATCACTTTGATAATCTATCTAGCATTAATTGGAATAAAGTTGACGAAATTCTACCAATCTACCAAGGCAACAAACGCATGGAAACAAAAGTAAAAAAATATCACGAGGCGACACAACAAGATTTCAATTAATATCTATGTTAAACATAGACAAGCACAAGAGTATTCTCATCAGAATTTTAAAGGATACCTATACCGACAATACTCTCGGACACGTTTTAGGATTTAAAGGTGGCACGGCGGCTTTGTTGTTTTATAACCTTAGCCGATTTTCTGTTGATCTGGATTTTGATTTACTTGATCCAGAACAGGAAGAGTATGTATTTGAAAAGGAATCTGTCACTACGTGTATTGAAAAACTGGAAAAGGTTTCTGGCCGGAAAATTTTGTCTGGTATGGGAGAGCTGCTGGATGCCAAGCAAAAGGCTTGGGTTAAGACTAAGCTAAAAACGGAAATCCTCTTTCTGCTTAAGATTATGTTAGATAACGAGAAATAAATGATATTCGACCATATTGGCAAGTATTGAACAACTGCGGAAATAACTCAAAGACTTCGAAACCTGATCGTTGTATGTGAAAAATATTCCGGAGGTAAAGAAAGAAGTCATTCATCATCTGCGCCGGCAGGTTCACGATGAACATCTTCAGCGTCTGCCGCGTTCACAACTCGATGTGTATCTATGTAGTTATTGGCCAATTCATTCAACGCCTGCCGATTCAATTGGTATTGCACCCTGTCTACCCAAACATATGCACCGTAAACCCTGTCCCTACGTATACCCACTCCTCCGGGAGTCGCAGGATTTAATCCACCAGAAGTAAATTGAAATCTGACTTCCCCACTATCAGGAATATTGGGAGGAGGTAAATGACGTTGCAATCCCATGGCATCAATATCTGTGCGTGCAATTCTTTCTATGAGCGTCTGTAATGCCTCACGATCTTCATATATATTCATGAAGTCATAGTCCCTGGTTGCTCTTTGACCAATAACGTTACGTTCACTCATTAAACTGGGGGTCATGCGCAGATAACGGTCAACCACAAAGGCAAGCGCATTCACTCGATCTGGCAAGGGCAGGTTCGGGTTAAAATCCAGTTGGACTTTTTGCCTTCCTTCCCGTTTGCGTCTATGCCGGGCTCCTCTGACTACATTCTGGCTGTATTCTGTTGAGGCTTGGCTGGTGTCTGAATATCCTTTGACCACGTCCCGACGTGGCTGAACCGGATCAAAATGATTTTGACGGATGTCTCTACCAACTTGGCGGGCGTGTCTCGTCGTTGCTCTATCCAAACGAGCATTGTGCGATCCAGGACCCAGAGTAAACTCAGCATACACTGCATTAATACCAAGCCTGTCACCTTCAAACAATCCACGCAACAACCGAGCGGCTAATGGTAAAAAAATCGGCAATGGAAGAATCATCACGAACCGCCGTTCATTCGTGGTTATCGTCACTGCCACTTTTCTTTTCTCGCCGATAATTTCTTTTAAACTGCTCTGGACTGCCTCCTCTGTGATAGTGCCGTTATTATATTGCTTGACCAATTCCAGCAGTTGCTGATTTTCTGGCGCATTGTGGTCAATTTTTATTTCGTGGGCATCTTGTAACAACTGCTCACGCTCATGCGTAGTTAATGGCAACTCACCGGCGCCTCGGTATTTCATTTCCTTCACATGAATGCCTTCTTCTTGAAACACGCGACGCAATACATGTGCTGCATTTTCCGCTCGCATGTCCGATAGTTGTTTGTTTCTCGGGTCTTTGGTACCAATACCGCTGTCTGATTCAGGAGAAGCAAATCCGTCTATGGTTACTTGGCTGACTGTTACTGATCCTTCCCGGTCAATATGCCGTACTTCGTCTTTATGAAAGGACAGGCCAACCACATGCGGCAGAATTTGATCAATCAAGATTTTGGCTTTACGAGTCATGTCTGCTTTCATCGCCTGTTGATCAATCGCGCTGGCGGTGGCGAAGTCTCGAGCGTACTCATAGGGAATATCGGCTGTAAAGATAAATGGATCCTGTGTTGCATTGTTTGAATCGGTCAACACTCTTGCGATAATATTGTCTTTGCCGAGGTTAAATGTGATGCCGAACGACAACGGCTCCACAAACATTTTGCCGACATCCGCCAATGACTCCGGTTTTTTAAAGTTATGCTTAAGGAAAAGCCCTGCGTCGTCTTCAATGATTATGTGGTCATTTTCAAATCTGATAGTAGTTACGTCGGGGAGAATTTCGTCTGTTGGAATGACAGTATATTCTTCGTCTGGTGGAAATGCGGCCTCTGCCGCCGCGACTTCTGTGGTGAGCACTAAAGCTGCCAAGCTGCCCTTCACGCTAATCGGTAGTTCACGAATGCGTTGCAGGAGTGATCGTGCGGATGATAATTTTTCAATCTGAGCCTGAGATAATAACGTATTCACTTGCTGAGCAACGGTTTCGGGCCGCCGTACATCCGATACCGATTGAGGCAAGATGTTATAAATTCGTTTGACCATTTCAAGCAAGCTAGACAACCTACTGCCTAATGACGCTGGTTGTGTAACTACTTCCGGTATTCTTCGTCGCGTTTCCATACTATGAAGTTGAATTTTTTACTCAAAGCTTACTGATTGCAGTATAGTATTTTTTCATATTCTTTACAACACCAATAAAAAAATTTAAACAAAGTATAACAGTTTGCTATACTGAATATAATCTAACGACGACTGAAAGTTGCCCTTTACACACTTGCGTATGCATCGATACACATTAGCAATTCTAGCCTGGATTGTACCCCTCACATTGTGGGCCACACCAAACAACAATGATAACCATTTCGGTTTTCTTGGCGCTAGTCTGGATAATGATAATTTTAAATATCTACAAGATGTTGGAGCCGGTTGGATGCGACCACATCCAGGCCCAGCCGTGTGGGAAATGATTCAGTCGAAAGATGGTGGTGACTACGATTGGGATTTTATGGATGATGTCGTAAAAAAAGCCAACAATTATGATATTAATTTATTGATTACGATTTGGCCATTTGCCGCCTGGGATCAAGTGCGTAAAGCTGACCCCACGGCCTGTGAAGTAGCTGATACTGATGAATTTCTACCCAATAAGGAAGCTGAAGAAAAAGGCCGTACTGAATACATTCCGGCGTATCGCTGTAACCCATACGACTGGGCGGAGTATCAACGTTGGGTGCAGGCGCTGGTCGAACGTTATGATGGTGATGGTAGAAAAGATATGCCTAACCTGACCATACCCGTTACCCATTGGGAAGTGATGAACGAATCGGATTTACCGGGTAGTGAAACCTTGGATTTTTACAAAGAAGGTTCAGATGAATACTATACCCTGTTGCGACGAACCGCCAAAGCCATCCGCCAAGCTGATGATGATGCCGAAATTGTCATTGCCGGCGCCGCCGGAGCCAACCTGAACCAAGCAGGTGAGTTCATGGATTTTTATTACAATCTGCTCACTGAACATCCTCAAGCCAAAAAGTACTTTACCATTGGAAATGTACACCATATTTCTGTGGCCAATGAAACTGACTTTAATGTGGGCGTTTATCAAACCATGCTCGACGAATTCAATATTAACAAACCAATCTGGGTAACCGAAGCCGGAGCTGAAGGTTCACCTGCTACTGAACAAAAACAGTACCTACGCTCGGCTACTCAAGCAGCCATCGAGGCTGGGGCTGAACGAATATTTTACATTAGTTATGCTTTTGGCGATAACTACAGTTCAGCCTCACAAAAACGTGCCAAAAAAGTCTATCGCAAACTGATCAAACAGTGGGATTGAGCGGCTATTAATTGCAGTATGTTTATTTCACCATAGATGATTGACAAAACCAGTAAATCAGCGTAAACAAAACTTGATATGTCGCTTGAAACTGTAACATCCAGACGAAACAATTCACCCGATCAACCGTTGTCTGCTGATACATTAGAACAACCTATTGCCACGGCAATGCGTTATTTTGATACTCACTATTTTTCTACTCTACAGCGTAGAGTAGATCAGTGTATTGCTCAACTCAAAGCTGATATGCCGGTCTCTGTAGAATATGATATAGCCTATATTCAAGCTGATCTCAAGAGAGAACAAGAATATTGTCACCAATTGATCAGTCAGTTTGTTCGATGGACTATTAAAGTGAAACAAGGCAGTATGCCTCCTCCTACCATAGTATGGGACGAATATAATTTAGATCATCCAGCGTTCGCAGATGTTTTAAAATTTCAGAAAGAAATAGCCCGTCGTTATCAAATTGAGCCATTTCATAATGGCCTGATAACAGCTGTTAAATACAGTGGCGATATTCCTATTTTCAATGATAAATACCCAGCTGTCGCAGCACAACTGGATGCTCAATTATTACAGGATGCTGACGTAATTGATCCAGAGGGAGATTATTTTTTAGAACCTCGGCCAACAATGAGAGCCAGCAGAGTTGACCAATCATACACCAAAAAAGCTTTATTGCTGCAACAAATAGCACAGATACATCAACCGACTGTTTTTATCACTAGCAACCATTTATATGAAACAATGTATAGCTCAAAAAATCATGCTCAATTGAACATACCAACTGTGGTGACGTCAGATCAACCATTCTTCGTATCGAGATTAGCCTCGGTTAAGCAGCCCATCCCCGACGTACCGGGTACTGTAACAGTACATAAAACTGAAGCGCAATTAGCCCAACAACTACATGATATGCAGCGCTTTCATCTTGGTGCCGATGAAGCAGCTGCTCTGGTACCGCCGTTTGTTCAAGAAGATATTATGGCCATGCCTGATGCTGAATTGAAAACCAAGTTCAAACTGCGTTATGACATGTACGTTAAATTATTGCGTCATGATTATGAAAAAGCTATCGCTGGTGGTGAAGATATTGAAACTAAAGCACTATCGACCGATGAATTAGTAAGCATGCGTCGTTGGTTAACGGCTTTAAATAGTCTTGATAGTTATATTAACGCACATAAAGAAAACGAAGATAATCGAACACTCAAGGAAAAACAATTTACCATTTTTGAAAATCTACGAAATTTTATTGAAGCTGGTGGCACGGCCGGCTATCTAAAATTACCTACTGGTTTCGGTAAAACCGTTATGTTTATTGAATTGTTGGAAGCGCTCAATTTAAAATGTCTCATTGTTGTACCCACTAAAGTATTATTGCGCCAAACTGGAAAAAGAATTGATCAGTTTGCACCCAAGCTTGATTATGGGAGAGTATATGGTGCTGCCAAACAATTTGGTAGACAATGTACTATCATAACATACGATTCTCTTAGCCAAAAATTAAATACTGGCAAACTTAATCCTGATGATTATGATTGTGTCATTTTAGATGAGGTGCATACAGCGTTGAGTGTCAAAAGAAAAAGAGCTGTTGGCAGATTCGATAAAGCATTAAAACTTGGTTTTACAGCAACCGCTGAATTTTCAGATGAAAGGAGTGTTCAGGAATTATTACCGCATGAAATTCACCGCATGAATATTACCGAAGCAGTTGATGAAGAAATATTGTGTCCTTACATCGCTCCGATTATGAGAACGGAAGTCGATATTTCAAAAGTAAAAATATCAGCAGACGGTGAATTAAATGAAGAGGATTTAGCTCTGGCGGTGAATATTGAAAGTAGAAATATAGCGGCAGTTGAACTGTATCAGCAAGCCTTGGCTGACCAAACTGCTGTAGTATATTGTGTTGGTATTCAACATGCCAAAACCATGGCAGATAAATTCAATGCTGCCGGAGTGGTTGCCGCAGCGATTAGTGGAAAAACACCAGAAAAAGAACAAATAGCAATATTAGAAAGCTTTGAACGTGGGGATATCAAAGTAATTTGTAACGCAGATTTGCTCATTGCTGGTTTTGATGAACCACGCGCAGCCGTGTGTTTAAATTTACGGCCGACTTTTTCTAGAGTGATAGCTGAACAGCGCGGTGGCCGTGTACTTCGGTTGAATGAATTAGATCCAGAAAAATTTGCTTTTATTATTGACTTTTTAGATAAAAATTTACCGGAAGATTTCACACCAGTCTTGTTTGCTGAAGTTGCTACGGGTGCTTACCGAGAATCAAACCGTAGCCGTTTCCGGATAGGTCGAACATTACCACAAATTAGTATTGCCGGACTGGAAGTGATTATGGATGCAGATGAAGTGATGCGAATTGTATCTGGATTGCAAGAAAAAAGAAAGCGAGTAGCAGAAAAAGAAAAAAAATTTCTCCCATTCGATGAGTTACAAAAAGAAGTACAAGCTCTCGAGATACGCTCTAGGAAGGCTTATTGGCTTGAATCGCCACGCCATTCCAATTGGCCAAGTAGACCAGATGAGTTTTATCGAGATCAATGGCCTCAAGGCGGATGGCTTGAATTTTTGGCTAAATTTCTTTCGTTTGAAGATTTACGGCATGAAGTACAAGCTCTCGGGATACATTCTAGCAAGGCTTACCAGCTTGAATCGCCACGCCATTCCAATTGGCCAAATAGACCAGATAAGTTTTATCGAGATCAATGGCCTGGCTGGCCAAAATTTCTTGGCAAAGAATAATTAACCGTAGCTGACCTATATAGTCTAGAATATGCGCTAAAAAGAGTTTAATTTTTTTACCATCGTTCCATAGTCTACTGTGACTGTTGGAGTAAAATTCTGTAAAATTTGAAGGGATTGATGTATACTACACTGTACTATGGAACAACAATCTATCACTACTCTTGCCAGCACTTGGGTTAGAAGTGAAGCTAAAGGCCTGTTGCAACTTCCCACTGAATTGTTTTGTCAAACTCGTGATGTTTTTCAAGCCAGGTTAGATAAAATGGCTAATTATTTTTTACAAAACCAACTGCTGGCTAATGATGATATTTATTTGATTACAGCGTTGGCTGGTGAAATTGGCAATAATTCATTTGATCATAATCTTGGTAGTTGGCCAGATATTGCGGGCGTGTTTTTTGGATACGACATGATCGCTCATCACAAACAGCTGGTACTCGCTGATCGTGGTCAAGGTATATTATCAACCTTAAAAAAAGTAAAACCGCTTCTACTCGATGATTTGCAGGCTTTAGAAACTGCCTTTAAAGAAAAAATTTCAGGTCGAGCTCCGGAGAATCGGGGGAATGGCCTAAAGTTTGTTCGTCATACTGTCGCTGCCAAAAAAATACATTTAACATTTTCTTCAGGTTTTGCTCAAGCTAATTTGAATCAAGCCATGATTATAAAAAAAATCGATCAAAAAATTCAAGGCTGTTTGGCTATTTTAGAATTCTAGAGTAGAGTAATAGCTATGATAATAGAGTTGAAAAAATTTGGAGATTTATTAATTTCTCGGCCAGCCGGCCGCGAAGCTTTTTTGGCATTATCAGCCTATGTGATTCGTGATATTGATTCTGCTGAACCTATTGAAATAGATTTTTCTGGAGTAAAAGTACTCACTCCCTCATGGGCAGATGAAGTGATTACTAAATTAGCGGAACGCTTCCCAAATATTCGCTTCAGCAACACAGCGAATGCTTCTGTTCAAGCCACTCTCGAAACCCTGCGAGAATATTCAGGCGTCAGTTACTCTAACGGCACAACATTAGCCACTGGTAAGGTAGTGGCTGGCTGATGTTGATTCCATGATTGTAAAACAGTTTCGGCATTATGCGTAACTAATTGGCCACGTAATACACTTAAGCGATTGGCTATTCCTTCTAAACGCGTATATTCATTCGGCATACGTAAGCAACCCCGCACATCACGATCCAACTCGTAGGCAGCATCTAACAAATCAGCTCTCGAGGAATCGTGTTCTGGTAATTCACGAAGTGCTAACTTGAGTACGTCTAAATCAAAAAATACCCGAATCATCAAGCATAGTGTTTCATAATTTCGTTGAATACGTGGCCATAATCGTTCCAGGTTGGCCATAGTAGTTGGGGTATGATTTTTACTGAAAACTGCACCATAGTGACCAAACAAATTATATAACTCCCGTCGGCGATCATCGCGTGGTAATTGTTCCATTAAACTGGCCGACGGTAAACTGGCTAGCATAGTTTTGATGGTAGATGCCAGCGTCACTGCTTCTACTAACCTTGGAGTAGCTTCAACTGGAATCACCAGTGTTTGCAAGGTAATGCGCTCTCCACTGGTTAATACTTCCTGGTGTTTTAATTCGCGCGCAATGTCTTCAGCTCGCCTGACAGTAAGGTCACCTCGTATGGCTCGCACCTGAAGCATAGCTTGTTCTAACTGATCAGTTTGATTTTGATCTGGCGTGGTAGTACTACAGTGCTGACGTACTGTATCAACCCTGTGCTGTAACCGTACTCGCAAAGCATCATCGTTGGGTAATTCAACTAATCGTTTTTCAATTTCATCGAGTTCGAATACTACCTCAACGGCTGCATAAAACTGCTCTACAAAAAAGGTTAGACTGTCTATTAATAAATCGCTATCCGCGGTAGCCGTGTTTAATTCAGCTCGCGTGGCTTGGATGTTATTAAAAAAATATCTGCGCACATCATCGGCCGGAAACTGCTCCATGGTAGCAGCATCCGGTAGCCGGCGAGTGAGTCGTTCAATGCGCGCTGCCTGCGCAGCTATGTCTGGGGCTGTTTCAACATCGGCAGGTGTAGTGGGCAATGTTAAAAAGCGTGCTTCTGAATGTGGGCTCATGGCTGAATGTATCTATCCACTCGTTATAATTTTAATGAAGACAGTGTATCATTTTTTCCATTCATATTGTAGCTTGCATAACCTTACGTTTCAAGGTCGCCTTATAGTGCACTAACTGTCTGGCGACAGTTTTGTTGTGGAGAGCTAATATTTGGGCGGCTAAAATGCCAGCATTGGCAGCTCCGTTGATAGCCACAGTGGCCACTGGTACACCTTGGGGCATTTGCACAATTGACAACAAAGCATCCACACCATCCAGCGCAGCTGATTTCACCGGCACGCCAATCACTGGCAAGGTGGTTAAGGCTGCTACCATACCGGGTAAATGAGCCGCCCCACCGGCACCGGCAATGATTACTTTTAAACCACGTGACAATGCGGTTTTAGCATAGCGAAACATCCACTGTGGTGTGCGATGGGCCGATACAATTTGTACTTCAAATGGCACGCCAAATTGTTTTAACATATCGGCTGCTGGTTGCAGCACTGGTAAATCGGATTGGCTGCCCATGATGATACCAACCATTGGTTTGGTCATATTTGATAGCGTTACACTGAAATTACTTTTAAGGTTTGCTTAACGCGGTGAGCGGTTTGCAGCGCTGCCTCAATACTGCCGGCCGTGATAGTGACATGGCCCATTTTACGAAACGGTTTGGTATGCCGCTTGCCATATAAATGCACATGCACACCGGATTGTTGTAATATGGCATCTAATCCCTGATAGTATGCTACACCAGTGTGCCCCGGCTCACCCAGTAAGTTTACCATAACAGCTGGTTGAACTGTAGCGACATCACCCAACGGCCAGTTAAAAATAGCGCGTAGGTGCTGTTCAAACTGCGAGGTCACATTGCCCTCAATGGTATGGTGGCCGCTATTATGTGGCCGAGGAGCAATTTCATTCACCAACACCTGTCCGGTGGTAGTAACAAATAGTTCTACGGCTAACACTCCAACCACTTGTAATGTTTCGGCGATTTGGGTAGCCAGTTGGCGAGCATGCTGATCAATTGCTTCTGGAATACGAGCTGGCGCGATTAAAAATTCCACCAAATTGTGTTGGGGATGAAAATTCATTTCCACCGTGGGAAACGTTTCAATGGCACCGGCTTGATTGCGGGCCACAATCACGGCTACTTCTTTATCAAAATCAACGACCTGTTCTAATAAACTCGGCTGCGAAAAAGCTCGGCTGATATCAGCCGGGTTGTTCAACTTGATTACCCCGCGTCCATCGTAACCAAGTTGGCGTAATTTTTGCATCACCGGCCATGGTCCAGCATACTTTTGGATATCAGCTTGGCTATCACATAACGTAAAATCAGCTGTTAGTATACCATGGTGTTGATAAAACAATTTTTGAGCACCTTTATCTTGGATAATTTCTATCACCCGAGCTTGTGGCCACACGGTTTTACCTTCGGCCTCCAGGTGTTGTAAAGCTGCTACATTGACTTGTTCAATCTCGATAGTCAATACATCAACGGTTTGACCAAACCGATAGACCGTTTCGTAATCAGTGAAAGAGCCACACACAAATTGATCACCCAAGGTATGGCAGGGAGCGTGAGCATCGGGATCAAGTACTCTCACTGGGATATTAAAATTCATCGCTGATTGAATCAACATGCGCCCAAGTTGTCCACCGCCTAAAATACCCAGAGTTTTATTCATCACCACCCCATGGTAGCATGGTGATATGATGTTTCGCAATCGAGCTGCCGCTGGTGTGCAATTAGCCAAAGCCTTGCAGTTATACCACAGGCAACCGCATACTATTGTGCTAGCGCTACCACGTGGCGGCGTAGTGGTAGGATACCAGGTGGCTAAACAATTACGCCTACCGTTTGATATTATGGTGGTACGTAAACTAGGGGCGCCGAATAATGCCGAGTTTGCCATTGGTGCCATTACGGCAAATGGTCAAGCCATGATTGATGACGATACTGTGCAACACTATAACATTACGATTGGTGACCTAGAAAAAATTATTCGACGCGAACAGCACGAAGCCCAACGTCGCTTACAATTGTATCGGGGCGGGCGGGCAGCCTTACACGTAAAAAACACTACCGCTATTTTGGTTGATGATGGTATCGCCACCGGTTACACCATGCGCGCAGCGATAACAGCTATACGGCAGGCTGGCGCTCAAAAAATTATTGTGGCAGTACCAGTGGCACCGGCTGATAGCGTAGCCCAACTATCCTTGCAAGTAGAACAACTAGTATGTTTAAACACACCAAATAACTTTCAGGCAGTTGGCCAGTGGTATGAAAATTTTGATCAAACTGATGATGCCGAAGTAATTCGGTTACTACACTTGAGTCGCAGTTGATGATGTGGCAGTAGTCGCTGACTCAGCAGCTTGGCGGCGTTTGGCTAGTCGCCAAAATTCCAACTCCTTCTCAATATCAGTTTTGCGTTGCTCCCAAGCCGCCACACCAAAGAATCTTGGTTTATTGGTTAGGTGTGCGCGAAATTGAGCTAACCAGTGGTCGTATTCTGTATTAGGGTTGCGCGGTGGCGCCTCTCGACGCGGTTGATGAGCAGTTTTAACCTGTAATTCTTGCACTATATCGGCGCGTACATTGGCTAGGTATTTTTTGGCTTGAGTGGGTTGATCGAATACATCTGTCTTGGCTGGACTCATTGTTTTAGTAATTAACACATCCTTCTCAATTGTACGCCCAGCCTGTGAACCTAAATCCAATCGAGCCGGCAGCGTGCCTAAAAATGAATAGGTTGTTTGATGATTACGAATATCTCTAGTTAACACGGCTAGGCGTGCTTGCAAACCATTGCGCTTTAAAAAGCGAATACTGGAAGTGTTGGCTAATTCCTCTTGCACCAACTGACGTTCACGCACTAATCGACGATATTGATCAATCACGCGATTACGTTTTTCAAGTTCAACTGGGGTAAGCGAATTTGGAGTTGGTACTGGTACTGGCTGTGAAACAACTGGCATCGGTTCAGCAGCAGCAGCTGGTGCCGGTGAGGCAACTTCTGCCATAGGTTGAACTGGAAGTACAGGGGCTGCTTCGATGGCTGTATCACCGGCTAAAATCGTCTGCGCGGCTTTTTTATGTTCTTCAAGGCGCTTAATATTTTGAACAACTCTTAATAAACTTTCAGCTTGCTTTAATAAGCGCCCGGCCACAACCGCACGCTGTTCACCTTCAGGGACAGTATCAAAACTATCAATACCGGTTTGAATATTTGTGAGATAACCAGGGAGATCTTTAACACCTGGCAGAGTAGAAGTTTCTAAAACAGGAGTCAAAACAGTTAATTCAACACGAGCTTGATCTAGTAGAACGCGAGCAGCTCCAACTGTTTGATCAGGGTTATAATGTTGGGCTTCTACACTTGGCTCACTTGGTGGCTGTTCAGGCCGACCAACTGGTGAAGGAGGTAATCCTTCTACTCCGGATATGCTACTCATAAGGCTTATAGTGTAGCCGAAAATAAGCCTTTTGTCAATATTTACGCACCTGAACCCATAAATTCACAATCATTAGGAATTTATGGGTTCAGGTAACTAACTACCCATTAGACAATAATTAAGTGTTACCAAGATCATCAGAATAGAACTGTCAGAGTGTTACCGAGTTGGTCTGGTAAAAATCTTCCTCACTAGTGTATCAATCTGGCGTTTCAAGAGCAATGGGTTGAGCGTCTGGTAGAGTAGCGTAAGTTTAGCTTTCACCTCATTCGTCACACCAGGATGCTCCAGTACCCGTTGGTACGGAGTCTTGGGTCGGTCATAAATCCGTTTGTACCGTGCCCC
>JACPGK010000029.1 GCA_016182495.1 Candidatus Kerfeldbacteria bacterium | reverse complement strand
GACAGAACGCGCAACGGTACCATGAAAATTTTAGCTTACTCCATTTCTGGTGGGAAACACTCGCCCATGAACGTCAGCAAATGGTCCAGCGCACATTATATGCTCATTATTCAACTCTCCGGGAAGTGTAGGCGGGTCAGGAATAGCGCCGGTTGACACCAGCCGCCAGCATAGGCTAGAATGATTGTAATGAGCGCCGCCAAGGGCGTTTTTTATGTGGATTTTGCTAGTACAATATGCTATAGTAGGCGAACCCATGCCGAAAAAAATTGTTCCTCCCACCACCTCTCCCGATACCCAACGCGGTATCATTACTGTGGCCTTATTGGCCGCTGGCTTAATTACCGCTTTTAGCTTATTTGGTTTAGCGGGCACTGTTGGTGAGGTTATTAACCGATTGTTGACCAGTGCTATTGGCTATGGTCGATTTTTAATACCGATCATTTTTTTCATTTTGGTCTATCGTTTATTGTATCCCACCGATCACACCATTAAACCAGTTGATTTGGTTGGGCTGGGGCTGTTAGCCAGCGGTATTTTTGGCTTACTTGATATTATGCAACCCCATAGTGCTGGTGTCGTTGGTACCGCCGCCACCTATTTATTTCATCAATTTTCCAGCAGCGCTGTAGCCGTGATCATTTTTTGTGCCATGATCGTGATGGCTATTTTGATTGTTTTTAATACATCACTTGAACGTTTGGTGCAGCAGATACCGGCCACAACCATTATCGGTAAGGTGCTACGTTTTGTGGTAGCCTTATTTTCTAGTGCCAAACAGCGGTTAGTGATTGCTCGAGAACGGGCAGCAGTTGCCACCAGTCAAACTGTTCAAACATCGACTCAAGCAGACGATGAAGATGACGTGGTGGTTTTTTCACATAAAACCTTAACCGGACAGCAGCCGAAAACAGATACTACTGAACCTGAACAAATGGAACTGATTCATGTAGCCAAACAGCACCGCAAAATTGATTTACCGCTCGATTTGTTATCCAATAAACGCGGTCAACCAACCAGCGGGGATATTAATCGTAATAAAGATGTTATTCATAAAACTTTGCTCAATTTTGATATTGCAGTCGAGATGGGCCCTGTCAGTGTGGGGCCAACAGTCACCCAATATACCTTTAAACCAGCTAGCGGTGTAAAAGTAGCTCAAATAGTGTCATTACAGAACGATCTTGCCCTAGCCTTAGCGGCTCATCCTATTCGTATTGAAGCTCCTATTCCCGGTAAATCACTGATTGGGGTAGAAGTGCCAAATGTAGCTGCCGCTCGAGTAGGTTTGCGCGAACTGTTCGAGGCCGATAATTTTAAACAACGTCAGTCAAACTTAACGTTGTTGCTGGGCCGGGATGTGGCTGGTAAGTCGTTTACAGCCGATCTTGGTGCTATGCCACATTTATTAATTGCGGGAGCCACTGGTTCGGGTAAGTCGGTGTGCATTAACACGATTATTTTAAGTTTACTGTATCAAAATGGACCCGATGATTTAAAATTAGTGATGGTTGATCCTAAACGAGTTGAATTTACCATGTATAATGATATTCCACATTTACTCACGCCAGTGGTCACCGATGTGCAAAAAACAATCAATGCTTTAAAGTGGTGTGTTAATGAAATGGATCGACGCTACGAAGTATTATCTAATGCGAAGAAACGTGATATTGCTGGCTATAATGCCAGCCATCCGCAGGCCAGTATGCCGTACATCGTGTTTATGATTGATGAGTTGGCTGATTTAATGGCATCAGCCCCTCGCGAAGTAGAAGCAGCCATTGTGCGTTTAGCCCAAATGGCTCGGGCGGTTGGTATTCATTTAGTGTTAGCGACTCAACGGCCATCAGTTGATGTAATTACTGGTTTAATTAAGGCAAACATTACCTCACGCTGCGCTTTTAATGTGGCTTCTCTCATCGACTCACGTACCATTTTGGATGCAGCCGGTGCAGAAAAATTACTCGGTCGAGGTGACATGCTATACGTCAGTGCAGAATCATCGAAGCCAAAACGTATTCAAGGAGCCTTTGTGCAAGAAGAAGAAATTATGCGAGTAGTTAATCACCTGAAAAGTAAAGGCACCGCTGAATATGATGACGAAGTGATTACTGTACAAAGCAGCAGTGTTATGCCCCAAGCCTGGAATGATAGTAGCGATGAAGATACGTTATTACCGGACGCCAAAAAAATTATTGTTCAGGCTCAAAAGGCTTCTGCCTCCTTACTACAACGGCGGTTACGGGTTGGATATGCTCGGGCGGCTCGCTTGCTGGATATTTTAGAAGAACAAGGGTTTATTGGTCCGGCTGATGGCGCTAAACCACGTGAGATTTTAGGACAACTCGATGAGGCTGATGATACTAATTTTAACGATAATGAAGATGATACCAATCATGACGACACTGACCGATTTTAGTCAGCGATCTTTAACAGGGAGTGAAACGGTGGGGGAACGTTTGCAGCGTCGACGTAATGATACTGGAGCATCACTACAGCAGATTGCCGAGGCCATTCATATTCGGGTTGAATATTTATTAGCCCTTGAACAAGGTAACTATACTGCCCTACCTGGTAGTGTGTTTATTAAAAATTATGTTAAAAAATACGCCAAATTTTTACAGTTGAACCCACGATCAATCAGTCAGGTACTCGACCAAGAATTAACGGTTTATAACCAAGCACAATCAATCCCTGCTTTGCGTCGCCACCTCACTAAGCGGCCGTTGCAAGTTACGCAAATCATCATGATGGTGGGAGTAGTCTTTTTCATTGTTTTAGTCAGCACCTATTTTGTATTTGAGGTGACGAATATTATTCAACCACCCATTTTAGAAATTGTTCCTTTACCAAACCAGGTGGCGGCTGATCAGCGTTTTATTACCATTGCCGGACAAACTGTGCCAGAAGCTACTGTCGCCATTAACGATCAAGCTGTGCCAGTAAAAGCCGATGGTAGCTTTAGTATTGATGTAGTGTTACAGCCTGGTGCCAATGTGTTTAAGATGATGGCTAAAACCAAACGCAGTAAAAGTAATGTTCAATACCATACTATTGTATCATCATCTAATTTATAGGTAGCGTATCAAGCATAGTTAATTATTTCACATCATTTAATATGTCGAAAATAGCTAAAAAAACAGAAGAACCCGTCGGTACTGGAAAAAATAAAGCCATGGCAGCAGCCATTGCGCAAATTCGTGAACGTTTTGGCAACAGTGCCATTATGAAGCTCGGCGAAGCTAGTCAAATGAAAGTAGAGGCTATACCCACTGGCTGCATCTCACTCGATTTAGCTTTAGGCATTGGTGGCGTACCCCGTGGTAGAGTAGTTGAGATTTATGGACCAGAAGCTTCTGGTAAAACTACTCTCACCCAACACATCGTTAGTGAAATCCAAAAAATGGGCGGAGTGGCTGCTTTTGTGGATGCTGAACATGCCCTTGATCCAGAATACGCTAAACGTATTGGTGTAAAGATAGAAGAATTATTGATTTCTCAACCCGATACGGGTGAACAAGCCTTAGATATCGTTGAAACATTGGTACGCTCTGGCGGAATTGATTTGATTGTGATCGATTCTGTGGCTGCCCTAACACCCCGAGCAGAAATCGAAGGAGAAATGGGCGATATTCAAATGGGTTTGCAAGCTCGTTTAATGAGTAAAGCCTTGCGTAAACTAACAGCCATTGTCGGCAAAAGTAATACTACGGTTATCTTTATTAATCAAGTACGTCAAAAAATTGGAGTGATGTTTGGCAATCCCGAAACCACCACTGGTGGTGTGGCTTTGAAATTTTATAGCTCGGTAAGAATTGAAGTGCGCCGCAGTGCTCAAATTAAACAAGGTGATCGAGTGATTGGTAATCGAGTTAATGCCAAAATTGTAAAAAATAAAGTGGCGGCACCATTTCGTACTACTGAATTTGATATCATGTACAATGAAGGCATTTCGATAGCTGGAGATTTACTAGATACCGGTGTGCAATTTGGCGTAATTGAAAAGAGTGGCAACACCTATACCTATAAAGAAGAAAAATTAGGAGTTGGTCGAGAAAGTGCTCGCCAATACTTACGTGAACATGTTGAGGTGATGGATCGATTACGTCAAGATATTATGGTGGCGGTACATGAAACTGAAAATCGTCCCCAGGAGTAATGTTTAGAAATTGAATTTCTTGGACAAATCGTAGGCTCCAGGAATTTTCCAAAATTTACCCATTAAGGCATTGACGAGGGCAATAATATTCACCACCAGCACTACCATATCAAGTGCCCAGCCTACAAATGGAATGAAGCCTAACAATACGGCAGCAATAAAGGTCACTAAACCTTGCTTGGCATGCGCCTGACAAAATTTGCTATCCTTTTTAGCTAATAACGGAATAAATACTAGCACTCCTAGGTAACTTAAGGCGGCCATCACCTTATTATCTTGGACGTCTTTAGCGTCAAAGGTCATGTCGGCCTGATTCATCGGTTGATCCATACGTATATTCAAGCAATTAATTTATTTAAATAGATAATTATAGTATAGCAAGCATACCATCAAATACAAGTAGGGATCAGTTGTGCTGATCCCTACTACGCTATCAATCAGTTTGTATTACATCATTCCGTCCATGCCGCCACCCATGCCAGCCCCTGGCATTGGTGAGGTTTCTTTCTTCGGAATTTCAGTAATTACTGCTTCAGTTGTTAGTAACATCGAAGCAGCTGACGCGGCATTTTCTAAAGCCGACCGGGTTACTTTGGTTGGATCGATAATGCCTTTTTCTACTAAGTCTTCATATTCATTGGTTAGGGCATTAAAGCCAACATTACCTTGGCGGCTTTTAACTTCAGCTACTACCACTGAACTTTCGTAACCAGCATTAGCGGCAATTTGACGCATTGGTTCTTCTAAAGCGCGGCGTAAAATTTCGGCTCCCACTTGTTCTTCACCACTAATCTTTAAGGTATCAAGCGCGGCTAAAGCACGCACTAAAGCAGTGCCACCACCGGCCACAATACCTTCTTTAACAGCTGCCCGAGTGGCTGATACTGCATCTTCAATGCGGTGTTTCTTTTCTTCCATTTCGGTTTCAGTAGCTGCCCCAACGCGTAATACAGCCACACCGCCAGACAACTTGGCTAAGCGTTCTTGTAATTTTTCGCGATCAAAATCAGAGTCAGTTTGATCAATTAATTTTTTAATTTGACCAATTCGATCAGCGATGGCAGCTTTATCACCTTTGCCCTCAATTAGGGTAGTGTTATCTTTGGTGGCTTTCACTTTGCCCGCTTGACCTAAATCAGATAACTGTACATTTTCTAGCTTCAAACCGATATCTTCGGTAATCACTCGACCACCGGTAAGAGCAGCAATATCTTGTAACATTTCTTTACGACGATCACCAAATCCAGGCGCTTTAATGGCCAGAGTATTAAAGGTGCCGCGTAATTTATTCACCACTAAAGTGGCTAAAGCTTCACCATCAACATCTTCGGCAATGATCACCAATTCTTTTTTACCAGTTTGAGCTACTTTTTCTAAAATTGGCACCATATCACTGACCGCGGAAATCTTTTTATCAGTAATCAATAACATGACATTTTTATACTCCGCTTCCATGCGATCGCCATTGGTAATCATATAGGGAGACACATAACCTTTATCAAATTGCATCCCCTCTACTTTTTCTTTTTCTAAACCAAAGCTCTGTGATTCTTCTACCGTCACCACACCATCATCACCCACTTCATCCATCGCCTCGGCAATAATCGCTCCGATTTCGGGATCATTAGCCGAAATAGAGGCTACTTGAGCTTTTTCCGCTTTAGTAGAGATTGGTTTGCTTAAGTTGGTTTTGATGTATTCCACTACAGCCACCACTGCTTTATCGACACCACGTTTGATACTTAACGGATTAGCGCCAGCTGCGACTACTTTTAAACCTTCATTGACAATGGCTTGGGCCAATACCGTGGCGGTGGTAGTGCCATCACCAGCTACATCATTGGTTTTTGAAGCTACTTCTTTGACAATTTCGGCGCCAATATTTTCAATTTTATTTTCTAGCTCAATTTCTTTAGCAACAGTCACACCATCCTTGGTCACAACAGGAGAGCCAAACCCTTTATCGATTACGACATTGCGACCCTTAGGACCAAGCGTTACTTTAACGGCATTGGCCAACTTGTTCACGCCAGCTTTTAAGCCGTCGCGACAGACTTCGTTATACTGAATATCTTTTGCCATAGAGATACGGTTGTGTAATTACTTTTTAACCACTGCTAAAATTTCGTCATGTTTGAGGAATTTTAAATCCTCATCATTGTACTCAATATCATCACCGGCATATTTACCGAATAGTACGGTAGCGCCAACTGTTAGATTGAGTTTTTTCACATCTTCACCGTCACCAACTGCCAATACCTCACCTTCCGCTTTTTTTTCGCGGTCAACGGTATCAGGCAATACAATGCCCGAAGCCGTTACTTCTTGCTCGGTTAGGGGACGCACCAGGACACGATCCCCAACAGGTTGTAAATTCATAGTCGTGATAAGTTGACTAGATTTAATGATTAATTAGCACTCTTAAATCGAGAGTGCTAAGCTATCTTATACAAGGCCAGAATTACTGTCAATAACCAAACTGGAAAAGTTTATTTTTTGGCTAAGTTTAGGCCAATAATGTAAAACCACAATAGCAACATACTGGGTAATGTCCACAGGTAATGATCAAATAATCCTAGCAATAAAATAGTAATCAACAATACACTAACATACTCATAGCGGTGTCGTAGTGACCAGGCAACCAAGGTATACAGTAAAACAGCCCCAAATATACCAATTTCAGCAGCTATTAATAATGGAACAAAGTGGATAGGTTCTGGCGGGTAATGGCCCATGCCAACACCACGAGGCCAATACTGCTGAATGATTGGCCACACCGCCTGCCACTGATCGTGGCGTTGTTGTAAAGAATACTGTTCAACAAAATCACTAGCGATGATACGGCTTTGCCACAGGTTAAAAAAACTAGCCATAAAGATTAGGGTGCTTATTAAAGCTACTGTAATAATCGGCCAAATAGCTTTACCAAACGCTATGACGATCGCGCCTAACATAACATACCATACCATCATCGCTCCACGTGAAAACGATAATACTATCCCAGCACTAATAAGTATTGTGCTGATCAAACTGGCATAGCGCCACCATCGACCACTTTGCCAATACCAAAGACTAATCGCCGCCACACCACATAATACGAGCCAACCACCAGCGGTATTAGGATGAGGCCAGCTGCCAAATGGTCGTAACCATCGACCAACGTCTGTCACGATCACTGGTACTCCAGCTGTTTCTGGAAATTGTTCAGCTAGGCCTAGCCAGCTATTGGCCATAACCTTTTGTTGAAAAAATTGCCAAAACAATAAACCAGCCTGTACTAGTCCACTACTGGTTAACGGCAACGTCAGCCACGGTAACGGGGGTGCTGTAGTTAAAGCCACGATGCAAACCAAACTGGCTTGAATACTACGCAACCAATAGTAAAAACTAACATCGCGATTATCAGCCCAGTAGGCTGATGCCCCAACCAAACACACTAGGCCACCCAGTAAGATAAGACCAATCACATTGAGTGTTGTGGTCCGCGGTTGACGATACCAATGTATTAACCACAGCACCATCACTACTAACCAAATGACATCAGTGAGATAGAGACTAATAATTTGATACTGATTCGTATTAGCTGCCAGGATGTAGTGCGTTTGCCAAGGAAGCAGAAATATCCATACAGCGACACTGCTATACAATAATCGTTGCCAGAGCATAACCGTATTGTAGGGGTTGACTGTAGGATTGACAATGTTGCTTGCTTCGATTAGAATATGCCTGCATCGCGGGGTGGAGCAGTGGCAGCTCGCCTGGCTCATAACCAGGAGGTCGCCGGTTCAAATCCGGCCCCCGCAACATTTGAATACAGAACAGTTGATGCTATGATAAAAGCAATAAAGAGTCAGTTACATACAATGGCTAATCCACAGAAGGCCATTTTTTTACAACGTTTTTTTCGAACAGCACCAGGGGAATATGCTGCCGGTGATAAATTTTTAGGCATTACTGTACCGCAACAACGGCAGATTGCCAAACAGTTTTATCAACTATCGGTAGCAGATTTAACTAAGTTATTACGCAGTCCGTGGCATGAATATCGCTTAACCGCCTTGATTATTGCCGTATGGCAGTATCAACACACCACAGTACATAAACAGCAGGCATTAGCCAAGTGGTATTTGGCTAATCGGCGCTGGATTAATAATTGGGATTTAGTTGATACTTCAGCTCCCTATATTTTGGGACAGTATTTATTTACAAGAAACAAAACCATATTGTACCGTTTAGCCAAAGGAACATCATTGTGGAATCGCCGCCTGGCTATTATTAGTACCCAATATTTTATTCGGCAGCAACACTATAGCGATACGCTGCACTTGGCTAAAATATTACTGCACGATGATCATGATTTGATCCATAAGGCAGTGGGCTGGATGTTGCGCGAAGTGGGTAAACGCGACCAAATAATTCTGGTGAAATTTTTAGATCAGCACTATCACACCATGCCTCGCACCATGTTGCGGTATGCTATTGAGAAATTAAGCTCACGGCAGCGACGACAGTATTTATCTTGACAGGTATACTATTTAATATATGATTACGTATATATCTAATCATATATATTACTATGTCCAATATTATTACTACAACTGAAGTGCAACAATCTATTGGCACTATTTCGAAGACCATTACTGACCAAAGTTATATAGTCACTAATCGTGGCAAAGGCAGAATTGTTATGTTGCCGTATTTTGAAGGTTGCGATGATACCGTGGCTGATTATTTGGAAGATTTTGCGATGGTGAAAAATGCTCAAACATTGAAGCAACGTTATCAGACAGCAGCTGAATCTGGCCGTAGCCGTTTAGTGATTTAGTCATGGTGATATTTGTTTTTTCGAAGTTTGCTGAAAAGCGCTTGAGGAAGTTAGGCAGATCAGAACAAGATCGGGTGATCACAAAATTGCAAGAATTCAAATCGCATCCAGATATATTCTCTATTTTGAAACCTTTACATAATTTTGAGCCGGCCAGTCATCGTTTGAGAATTGGAAATTATCGGCTGATTTTACAATTAACGAAAGCCAGTTCTCAACAGGTAGAATTTTTTGTCTTAGATGTTGGCCATCGTCGCGATATTTATCAATAGTCTATGTCCCAACAATGTCAAAATTGTCACCAAACGTTCATTATCACTCTGGACAATTTGGAATTTTATAAAAAAATGACTGTATCGCCACCAACGTTATGTCCACACTGTCGGCAGCAGAGACGGTTAGCATGGCGTAATGAGCGAATGTTATACCCATCAACTTGCACGCTCTGTCATAGATCAGTTATTACAACCTATGCGCCACATGGCACAGTATTAAAACCGCAGCCTTTTATCATTTATTGTCAGGAATGTTGGTGGAGTGATCGTTGGTCAGCTGCAGAGTATGCTCAACCTATTGATGTAGAACGTCCATTTTTTGAACAATATGCTGAATTGCATGCTCGCGTACCGCGCATTGCTTTAATGAATACCAACAGCATCAATTCTGCTTACACCCACTACACGGCCAATAACAAAAATTGCTATATGATTTTTAGCAATGCCTTTGGCGACAACGAGGATTGTTATTATGGTACACAATTATCAAAGTCCAGGAATTGTGTTGATACCATGCAAATTGAAAACTGTGAACTATGTTATGATTGTGTTGATTGCGCCAATAGTTATCGGTTGATCCATGGCAACATGTGTGATCATTGTTTAGACTCGGCTTTTCTAGAAGATTGTCGGAATTGCCGTAATTGTTTTATGTGTAAAGGTTTACGCAATAAACAATTTTGTATTTTGAATAAGCAATATGATCAAGCTGGTTACGAAGCAGAATTACAACGTTGGCAGATTGATCAGCCAGATGGATGGCAAAAAGCCTGGCAGACCTTTAATGATTGGCGTTGTATGATTCCAGCGGTGTTTTCTTACCAATTGAATAGCGAACAATGCACCGGCGATTATATTGTGCGTTCCAGCCAGTGTAGTGAGTGTTTTGATACTACCGATTCAGAGCAGTGTCAGTATTTACAGTTTTCTGTGAAAAATAATAAAGAAATTTACGATGCATCGTATTCGGGCGGCAATGAACTGTGTTTAGAAAATATGGGTTGTGTGAGTGGGTATCATATTTATGGCTCAACGACGGTGTGGTGGAATATCAAGAATTTAACATATTGTCAGTTTTGTTTTAATACTGTGCAAGATTGTTTTGGTTGCATCGGCTTACGCAATAAACAATATTGTATTTTGAATACACAATATACACCAGCCGAATATCAGCGATTAACAAACATTATCATTGAACAATTGCAACAATCTGGGCAATGGGGTCGATTTTTACCGTCCAATTTATCATTTTATGGTTATAATGAAACTATTGCTCAAGATTATTTTCCATTAACTCGTCAGCAAGCCCTTGATCAGGGGTTTAATTGGAACGATCATTTGCCAGATGCCACTCGTACCGATAATCCAACAGCCATCACTTGTGCCACGTGTAAAAAATTGTTTCGCTGCACCACCGCCGAGCTACAATTTTATCAGACCATGCAGTTACCAAAACCAGATCAATGCTTTAACTGTCGTCATTTAGCGCGTTTACGCTTACGGCGTCCGCGACAATTATGGCAGCGCCACTGTCAACAGTGTCAGCGCCAACTGGATACAGCCTATTCGCCCGATCGACCGGAAATGATATATTGTGAACAGTGTTACCAACGAGCAATATATTGAATGACTAAGACCTGTCAAAATTGCAGTCAAACTTTTCAGTTGGCGCAACCGGAACGCGACCATTATCAAAGGTTTAAGACTGAACCGACAGGGCTTTGTTTTGTTTGTGATCAAAAACAACGACTGTGTTTTCGTAGTGAATGGAACTTGTATCAACGCAAATGTGATGGTAGCGGTGAAGATATCATTTCAATTTATCAACCCAATACCTCCTATCCGGTATATAAAAGTAACTATTGGTATAGTGACATCTGGAATCCACTCAATTACGGCCGAGATTATAATCCTCGTAGATCATTTTTTGAGCAATTCGCAGAATTGCAAGCCGTTGTGCCGCGTTTAGCCTTATCAAATATCAAAGGCGACAACAGTGAGTATTGCAATATGACCTATGGCAACAAGAATAGTTATTTAGTATTCGGTGGTGATTGGAATGAAGATGTTATGTTTAATACCCTTGGCATGCGCAATAAAAATTCATTGGATTTGGATTATAGTAATAAGAATGAGCTATGTTACATGTTGTTAGATAGCGATCAATGTTATGGTTGTCAATTTGTCAGCAGTTCAAAAAATTGTACCAATTGTTTTTTTATCAGCGATTGCAGTGGTTGTACCGAGTGTATATTATCAACTAATTTAATAAATAAATCTTATTACATTTATAATCAGCCGTATTCCAAAGAAGATTATTTAAAAAAGAAAAAACAATTGCTTAACGATCGTTATGAACAACAACAACATAATATTCAAGCTTGGTCACAACTACGGCAGCAACGCAAAGTAAAATATGCCAATACTGTATCGTGTGAACAGTGCAGCGGCGATTATATCAAAAATTCCCAACGCTGCCATCATTGTTTTGATGTCAGTGCTAGTGAACAGATGACCAATGTTATTTTTGCTGTGAACAGTCGAGATTGTTTGAATAGCAGTTTGCAGGGCGATAATAGCGAGCTCTGTTATAACGCTATCTCCACATATCAAGCTTATAATATCCAGCACTCTTTTTTTGTGATCGATTCGTCTGATGTCACTTATAGCGAATTTATTCTCAATAGTAAAAATATTTTTGGTAGTATTGGTTTGCGTCATCAAGAATATTGCATTTTAAATAAACGTTATCGTCTCGACGAATATGAAAAGTTACGAATAAATATTATTCAACAGATGCGGCGAACAAGTGAATGGGGTCAATTTTTCCCAAAACAACTAGCCTGCTTTGGGTATAATGAAACTACAGCGCAAATCTGTTTCCCGCTCGATAAAATCACGGCATTAGCTCAAGGTTTTCGCTGGTTTGATGAATCAAATAGAATCACCAACACCAGATCGGAACAGACCAGTGAGTGTCAGCAGTGTTATAAAATGTTTAAATTCCTTAATGAAGAACGAGCGTTTTATCAAGCCCAGCAACTACCGTTACCGCGTATCTGTCCTAAATGCCGCCATATTTGGCGTATGACATTACGCAACCCTCGGCAGCTATGGAATCGTCAATGTGTCCGTTGCAGTATAACCGTACAATCAACTTATTCGCCAGACCGTAAAGAAATAGTGTATTGTGAGCAGTGTTATGCTAAAGAGATATATTAAATGACCAATACCTGTCAAAACTGTCAACAAACATTTACGCTCGGAGCTGATGATTTAGAATTTTATAAAAAAATGGCCGTGCCGCCACCAACATTTTGTCATGTATGCCGCATGCAGCGCCGGATGTCTTGGCGCAATGAACGCTCACTCTATACTAGTCAATGTGCCGCTACCCATAAATCAATCATCACTATTTTTGCGCCCGACAGTGGTTTGACTATTTATGATCGCGACTATTGGTGGAGCGATGGTTGGAACCCATTTGACTATGGTAGCGACTATGATTTTAAGAAAACTTTTTTTGAGCAATTTCGTGAACTATTCCGACACGTACCGCAACCAGCAGTGTTCAATAATAAATGTGTTAATTCAAATTACTGCAATCATGTTGGTGAACTGAAGGATTGTTATTTGACATTTGCTTCATGGGGCGGTGAACATTTAGCTTATTGTGAGCAAGAATGGTATTGCCGCGATTCCTACGATTTACTGGCTGTTAGTAATAGTGAATTATCCAGTGATTGTATTAATTCTGATCATGTATATAACTGTCAGTGGGTGCAGAATTCCGAAAATTGTCGCGATAGCCTGTGGTTATACGAGTGCCGTGGCTGTTCTAACTGTATCGGTTGCGTCAATTTGCGTAATAAGTCTTTTTATATTTTTAATGAACCATATAGTGAAGCTGACTATCATGCTAAAGTGAAAGCCTTACAGCTTGATACAACAGCAGGGTTAGCAGCGGTGCATAATCAGTTCATGGCGATAAAACAACAATCCATTCATCGTTATGCTTCAATTTATAATTCTGATAATGCCACCGGTGATAATTTGCAGTACGCTCACAATTGCACGGAATGTTTTGGTTTAAAGGATGGTGTGTCGGATTGTAAATATTGTGTCAACGGCGGTGCCATGACCGATGTCTATGATGGCTATGGTGTTGGCGCCAAAGCCGACTTACTGTATGAAGCAGTTGATGCTGGTGTGGCTGGTTCACGCATTGCTTTTGTATTGGTAGTCTGGAGCAGTTCCAACATGTGGTACAGTTATAATTGTCATAATTGTAAAGATTGTTTCGGCTGCGTTGGTTTACGCGGTGCACAATACTGTATTTTAAATAAACAATACAGTAAAGCAGACTATGAACAATTGTTGCCTCAAATACAACAACACATGATGAAACAACCGTATCGCGATCAAACTGGTCGTAGCTATGGCTTTGGTGAATTTTTTCCGACAGAATTATCACCGTTTGCTTATAATGAAACGGTGGCGCAAGAATATTTTACGTTGACATCAAACCAGGCCAAAGCGCAGGGGTATCGTTGGCGTGATCAGCCCAACAGTACTCATATTGCTAACAATCGCGATATTAAAACATGCGCTCATCAGGCGCATTGCAATGAACAGTGTATTGGCGTCTATAAAATATTGCCAGCGGAAATAATCTATTATCAATCCAGAAACCTGGCTCTACCACAGCTGTGTCCGAATTGTCGGCACTATGATCGTTTACGTCGACGCAACCCCTTACGGTTATGGCAACGGCAGTGTATGAAATGTGGCGTTACTATCATGACATCATTTGTGCCAAACCGCCCAGAGATAGTGTATTGTGAGCAATGCTATCAGAAAGAAGTCTACTAAGCTGTGCTATACTAACACTATGGCTAAGCTGACCGAAAATCAAATCCTACAGCGGCGTACAGCCAAACTGGACCAAGCCTTTATTGATATGTTTGATTTATATCGTGAAGAACTGTATCGCTTTTGTTATATCAGTGTCTGGTACCATCCCACTACTGCCGTACAGATAGTACGATTTATTTTTGGCAAAGCCTACCAGTACTTTCATAAATTTACACCACACGATAAATTAGGTTACGTTAGTTTTCGAGCCTATCTCTATGCTCTTGCCGTACCAATGGTTATGCACCACCGCCAGCGCAGCCAGCGTCAGGCTTGGCCACGGGCGCTACGCAAACACTGGTTAGAACCAGATCTAGCTTTTTGGCATCAGTTTCAGCAGGCGGATGCTTTTCAGGTGTTGGTGGCCCAATTATGGTATGGGGCACATTTATCACTGGCTGAAATTGCCCAGGTAGTGCAGCGTGATGACAGTGCTATTCAAGCTTGGCTTGATTATATCTCAAAAGATACCGCGGCTTTATTGCGTTGTTATAAAAACATCGAACAGTCAGTCACTATGCCATCAACCCAACGCCTACGGTTACTGCGCCAAGTAACTGCCACTCAACAGCGGGCCCCAAGTTTTGTTCACCCAGCCTGGTGGCACACTATGCTAGGGCCTATTCCAACTGGCTTTGCTTTAGGCCTGGTAGCCTTTGGCGTTGGCTTGTTATGGTACGTGTACGGACCAGTCACTACTACGCCACTAGCTCAACAATCAGCTCAACCAGTAGCGGTAGTACTGAAACAACGACCACATGATATTACCCCCAATACTACATTGCCAACCATTGCTCGTAGTCGCCAATCACTGGTAGTAATTGATACCGTTTTATATGGTACTGATTATGTCGTACAACGCAGCATAGATACTGCTGCCGAAACTGAATTACGACCAACTATGCGTTTTGATATTAACAGTGCTGACTATCGAGCAGTGCCTGACGCGTTTGCTTATGCTGTACCAGAAGCCCTCACTGAAGATCAGTTGCAGTTCGCCGCTTTAAAACATTTTTCATCGTTACCACTCAATCAGTTTAGTTATGTCAATGGTACGTATTATGTCACCGAAACACCGAATGAGTTTCGGCCATTGTTTATCGCCTTTAACAACACTGGCGCAGTTGAATTTCAAATGCGTCAAGCCGCCATTTGCGCTTTACCAAATTTGACCTTAGCGGTTGATCATACAGCGGCTCAACATACCGTTTTTGATTTTTTAATCAGTCATCAGTTTATTAGTGTAGACGAAACCGATCTGAAAATTGTGCGTTTAAGTAAAGATGACCGCACTATCAGTAAAGGCAAATTGTGCACTAGTGACGCCACTACCCAAGTGCAAGACCGTGAGTTTGTATTTTATCCGCCACATACCGTGTTGCGTTATGGTGACGGGGCTAATGAATTTTTGCCAATGCGTTTGCGTGGCATCGCTGTACAGCTGCATGGTAACGATGTGACAAATGTACGAATTGATCCATTGCATAGCCTGCAACAACAGATCGTTAAAACCAATACAGTCACCTTACGTCCGTTGCATGAAGCCATTACCCTAGCACAATCTTTTTACTATCCCGATACCAAGAATAATAGTGAAACGCAACGCTATGCCAAAGTGTTTGCCCAGTGGGATCATTTACATGGTAATGATCGCTTGAACAGTCTGACGTTATATGATGTGCAACTTGAATACGTTTATGATACGTTGAATCATTCTATTGAACCATACTATGTGTTTAGCGGTGAAGGAATAGATGGTACCGGACCAGATGATGATATCCGTTTGTATGTAGTGGCGGCTACGAATGATATCGAATTGCGTGGACCTTATCGAGAGTAGGCCAATGTTAGATTGGCTTGAAAACGCTTGGTTAATTCAGGCCGTGGATCATAGGTATGAAATTTCAGTAAACGATCGGATAATACCACAACGGCAGATTGTATCGGACCATGTAATTGTTTAAGTTGCCTTGGTAGAATGGCTAACTGTAATCGTTTTAGTAAGCCTTCAAAGGCCAATAACCCAAGCCCACTTTGTACTATGTGATGAAGCCAAGTATGCCGGATAGTGCGATACGGATGCAGTTGCAATGGAACGGTTTGCGGTAAACGTTGCTTTACCCAAGGGTTAGCTATCAGCAGAGCAGTAGCGAGTTGTTGAGGATCATATACAGGGAAAGCTTGAGCTAGCCAATAGGCTTGATGCCGGTCGGCTGAACCGTTGTTGAGAGCATTCAAATCAAGCTGTGATCGATCGAGATAAAAACTTAAACATAAAGTATCTTTAGTATAACCAGGCCGTGGGCGCAGCCGCAGCAGTTTTGCCAACAGCGTAGTAAAAAAACGAGTCGACCAAATTTTTCCTGGGCGCGTGATAATCAGTAAGTCGATATCACTAGCTGGTCGAGCATTGTGATAGGCTAACGTATTCACTATCAAAATAGCTTCCACGCCAGGTAAAAACGATAGTAAACGTAAATAAGGCAAACGTTTATGCCATTTCTGTTCGCTAGCATTGTAGCGTTCATGTCGAGTTTGAATAATCTGTTCGCGGCCAACCAAGGTGAGCCAACCATTAGTACAGGCAATGATGGTTGATAATTGTGCTACCGTGTTCGCTAGCGTGACAGTGGATACACTATTGGCTTGCCATAAGTAGCGTTCTAATTCAGCTAACGTAAGGGGGTAATCAAACAGATCAAAGTAACAAATCGTTTCAACAATGGCGCGTTGCAAGCTGGTCATGACAACACCGAGTGTAAAAATTTACCGGTATATGATTGTGGCATTTTCACCACATCACGTGGGGTGCCTTGAGCAATCACTTGGCCACCAGCCTCACCGCCTTCAGGCCCCAAATCAATCAGCCAATCGGCACATTTAATCACATCGAGATTATGTTCAATCACAATAATACTATTACCTTTATCAACCAGTTTATTCAGCACTATTAATAAACGTTTAACATCGGCAAAGTGCAAGCCAGTCGTCGGCTCATCCAAAATATAGAGAGTTTTACCAGTAGCCCGGCGTGATAATTCAGTAGCGAGTTTAATGCGTTGAGCTTCGCCACCCGATAAGGTAGTAGCATTTTGACCTAATTGAATGTAGCCTAGGCCAACATCAAATAAGGTTTGTAGTTTTTCTCGAATGGCTGGAATATTTTCAAAAAAATGTAAAGCTTCTTCAACCGTCATTTCCAATACGTCAGCAATATTTTTACCTTTGTAATGAATTTCTAAAGCTGGTTTATTATAGCGTCGGCCTTTGCACTCATCGCATTTCACATACACATCTGGCAATAACTGCATTTCAATCCGTTGCACGCCATCACCCTGACAGGCCTCACACCGGCCGCCCTTAACATTGAATGAAAATCGGCCGGCTTTATACCCACGCATTTTGGCTTCGGGAATTTGAGTGAACACATCGCGTATGTAGGTAAACACCCCGGTATAGGTGGCCGAGTTCGAGCGCGGTGTGCGACCAATGGGAGATTGATCAATATGAATCACTTTATCTAATTGTTCTAAACCCTCAATGGTTTTGTGCTTGCCGGGATGTTCTTTGGCGTTAAAAAAATGTTGGGCTAAAGCTTTGGCCAAAATATCAATAATCAAAGTAGATTTACCTGAACCTGATACACCGGTAACGCACACCAACTTGCCTAAAGGAATAGTGACGTCAATTTGCTTTAAGTTAAATTCTTCAGCCGCTACAATGGTGAGTGATTTTTTATTACCAACACGATACTGTTTGGGAGTAGGAATAGTTTCTTTGCCGGATAAATATCGTCCCGTGAGTGAGGCCTTGGTTTTCATGATGACTGGCGGTGTTCCCACTGCCACAATTTCACCGCCATGCTTACCCGCGCCGGGTCCAACATCTACCACGTAATCCGAAGCCATAATGGTATCAGCATCGTGTTCTACCACAATGACGGTATTACCTAAATCGCGCAAAGCTTTTAAGGTTGTAATCAGTTGCTCGTTATCGCGTTGATGCAAACCAATCGATGGTTCATCTAAAATATAAATCACACCAGTTAAGGCCGAACCAATTTGAGTAGCTAAACGAATCCGTTGGGCTTCGCCGCCCGATAGCGTGGCCGCCGCCCGATCAAGTGTAAGATAATCTAAGCCAACATTATGTAAAAATTCTAAACGTGCCCGAATTTCTTTTACCACTTGTTGGGCAATGGTCAGTTGGCGAGCGGTTAGGGTAAGGGCTGCAAAATAATTACGCAGTTCAACAATACTCATGGCACAAACGCTGGCAATGGATTGGTCATTCACTGTTACCGCTAAAGCAGTGGGATTCAAGCGCTTACCATGGCAGGTTGGGCAGGCAAAAATACGCATATACCGTTCAATTTCAGAACGCATGTAGTCGGATTCGGTTTCGCGGTAGCGCCGCTCCAGGTTTGGAATAACCCCTTCGTACTGTGATAAAAAAGCGGCTGTCCGGCCTGTACTAAAGGGCGAATTCACATCGTACTGTTGTCCAGAGGTGCCATACAGTACAATGTGTATGGCTTTGGCTGGTAGTGTATTGATTGGTTCGCGCAGTGAAAAATTATGCGTCGCCGCCACCGCTTCTAAAATTCGCATCATCCAGGTTTGATTGGATGACGTGCGCGACCAGGGCCGAATCGCCCCTTCGGCAATGGATAATTTTTTGTTGGGGATCACTAAATCAGCATCCACCTCTAGCTTAGTGCCTAAACCGGTGCAATCGTTACAAGCCCCGTGCGGACTATTAAACGAAAAATTGCGTGGTTCCAATTCTTCAAAGTTAAGTTGACACTTGGCACAGGCAAAATTTTCCGAAAATAACTGATCCGTTTCGGTATCGGAGTTATGCACTAATACCACGCCATTGGCCAGTTCTAAAGCCGTTTCGAGCGATTCGGTCAGCCGTTCTTTATCGAGTGTTGTACTAATGGTAACGCGATCTACTACCACATCAATAGAATGTTTTTTCTTTTTATCCATGGTTTTATCTTCAGCTTCTTCAATTGGCATCATCACCCCATCAATCCGTATACGAACATAGCCGGCTTTACGAGCCTCATTGATAATAGCCTTATGTTCACCCTTTTTATCGCGAATCACCGGTGCTAAAATTAAAATTTTACTATCGGTTGGATAGTGCACAATTTGTTCAATGATCTGACCAATGGTTTGTTTGCTGACTGGTTCATTATCGTTCGGACAATGTGGCATACCAATGCGGGCATACAACAAGCGTAGGTAATCATAAATTTCAGTAACCGTACCAACCGTTGAGCGGGGATTATGCGAGGTGGTTTTTTGGTCAATCGAAATGGCTGGCGATAGGCCGTCAATATGATCAACATCCGGTTTATCCATTAAGCCCAAAAATTGGCGAGCATAGGCCGATAAACTTTCTACGTAACGGCGCTGACCCTCGGCATAAATGGTATCAAAGGCCAAGGATGATTTGCCAGAACCAGATAAACCGGTAATCACTACCAATTTATTTCGTGGAATATCAACTGATACATTTTTCAGGTTATGTACCCGGGCTCCTTTGATTGCAATCATGTTACTCATGGCCATAAACGGGAGTAGTATACACGCTGTTAGTAAGCCGGTCAAGATGCGTGGTATCATGTAAAGACGTAGCATACTACATCTTTACATGATCAACACACTGAAAGATACAATAGCCAATTTACCTGCTAAACCTGGAGTATATTTATTCAAAAACCGTCAAGGTAATGTGCTGTACGTGGGCAAAGCCAAGTCACTCAAACACCGGGTAACTTCCTATTTTCAAACCAGTACCGACTTATCGGATGCCAAAGCCATTATGGTACAACAAATCGTGACAGTGGATTGGATTGAAGCTAAAACCGAAACGGATGCGTTGGTATTGGAAGATACGTTGATTAAAGATTTTCAGCCTCGTTTCAATATTTTGGCAAAAGATGATAAAAGTTTTTTATACGTTCATATTACTGCCGAACCATTCCCACAGGTGTTAGCGGTGCGCCGGCCCAATTTGACCAAAGGTGGGTTAGTGTACGGACCGTATCCATTTGCTCGCAGTTTGCGTGCTTTTTTAAAATTACTCCATAATATTTTTCCCTATCGTACCTGCACCACGCTGCCAAAAAAGCCGTGCTTAGAATACTATTTGGGGCGCTGTCAGGCCCCGTGCATTAATGGTATTAGTGCAGCTGATTACGCTACGATGATTGATCAAGTGATTGATTGTGTGGAGGGGAATGCTCAACCATTCGTTGCTCGACTGGAACAAACTATGCAACAAGCGGTGCAACATCAACAGTTCGAACAAGCTGCTCGGATCCGTGATCAGTTACAAGCTATCACCACTTTACAATCACTCCGTAAAACCCCGCAACGCTATGTGCAGGAATATTATGCTCATCGTCAACGTGATGCTGCCCAAGGGTTAGTGGAATTAGCTGCCGCCATACAATTGAACAAACCACCCCAGCGTATTGAAATTTATGATATTTCTAATGTGCAAGGTAGTCATAGTGTCGGTTCCATGGTCGTATTTCAAGATGGTTTGCCAGCCAAGGCTGATTATCGTCGTTTTAAAATTAAAACAGTATCAGGCCCAAATGATTTTGCCAGTTTACGTGAAGTGGTTACCCGGCGGTTGCGCCGTACTTGGCCGTTACCTGATTTAACTATTATTGATGGTGGCAAAGGGCAATTAAGTGCTGTGGCTGGATTATGGCAAATTGCCCAGGTGCCAGTGATTGGGTTAGCGAAACGACGCGAGGAAATTTTTCAACCTGCCACTGCCGTACCAATCATTTTAGCTCCAGGTAGTCAGGGTTTGTTTTTGATTCAGCGCATGCGTGATGAAGCCCATCGCTTTGCCATTACTTACTACCGTTTACTGCATCGTAAAACCATGCGATCTACTAGAGTAAAGTAATACCATACTTTTTTACTTCATAGGCAATTGGGTTGATTTCAACAAAATCTTCCGGTGCTATGCCATACGGTTCAATGCCACGTTCGATATCAATGTCACGCCGTCTCGTCCATAAGTACGCTAGCGGATCAATTTTTTTAAAATCGGGAGAAATAATACATACATCAATATCACTCCAATGACGTTGTTTTTTTTTGGCGTACGATCCAAATAGATACGCTTGCTTAATTGGTAGATGATGTTCAACCTGAAGATATTCAACATATTCTTGAGCAAAGCGTTTACTTTTTTTTGAAGTTATATTTTTTTTAGCCATACTAAAAAATGGTTTGTAATATCAAAATATTTTTTTGTAAATACCGACTTAGCTTTTTTATAAAATGACAATTTATAATCATCATATCGTCCGGCTATATTGAATGTATTAATGATAGCCAACTGCTCTTTCTGTTCAGTCGTTAGCATCAAATGAGCTTTTATTGCTAAGTCTGACAAATCATGAGTCATGGGAAAAGGTTTTTGTGTAACTTTCACTACCTTTTCTTTAAGAGCAAACTCTAAAGTCAAATGACAAAAGAATAAACAATCAGCGTATCGTTTTGATCGCAATAAGGCTGTAGCAGTATTCCATTTTTTTGCTGATTGCACCTGGCAGTAGTGCATTAACGCCGTCACATTCATAGTAAACTTATTGTAATTTTGGGAGTAAGGTTAAATCAACCAGCGCACCGGCGGCAATTAAATCGGCGCTAGCAATGTGAATTTGTTCTTGACCATGGCGCACAATAATTCCATTTAAATCAGGCGACAGAAAGAAGTCAGCTGTGGCAGTAAGCACCCGCTCTAATTGATCAGTCGCGATGCCTTGTGGTGGTACATGCGTAAGCTTATCAACCAAGGTTTGTTTTACTAGGGCGAGTCGATCAATCGGGGCCGGAGTGGCAACAGTTGGTGAGGTCGATGGCACTGCAGTAGTCGTCACGGCAGGGCTGTGTAGCAAGGGTTGTAATTGAGCCGTGTGTTGAGAATACCAGTTAGCCTCTTGCTGATTGAGTTGCTCTAATTGTTTAGTCAGTTCAGCCTTTTTACTTTCAATAGTTTGAGCTGCCTGACTCAACTGATCGAGATTAGTTTTGAGATTTTCTTCCTGACTCAATGAGTCTTTGAGTTGAGACAACAAATTTTGCCGTTGCTGTTCAATAGTAGTTAAACCAGCCGGTAATGGTGGTACAGCGGGTGATTCTGGTGTCAGCGGCCCTGGCGCTTGAGCTGGCGGCATCTGTGACATAGGTGGTAGTACAATGGTGGGTCCTTGATCGGTCATAGGTTGACTACTATACCATAATACTTGACTTTTTTCAAAAAATTCGCTACATTTTTTGGTTCCCTTTGGTGGGAATAGCAACTCAACTACCGGTTTTTATGCCCTATTTCTTTCATACTCGTCAAGCCGGTGTATCTTGAGTTGTTGAAGACGATGTCCTTGATAAAGACGGAATAATAAGCTTGCTGTTGCAATTTTGCTACCACCAAGCTCGGTTTAGCTCACAACTTCAACTGCCCACTACACGTGGTGCCATGGCACTAGGTGCAGTGGGCGGTTACTGTGCCACACTATTACGGTGTTGTGCCGGATAGATGTGACTGGCCGTTCTGTAGATGGAGTCCTTCGATCAAGTTGCGCCATTGTAACAGTGGCGTGATTGGTCGATAGAGGGCCTGGGAGTAGTGTGGTGTACTAGTGGTGTACCCCTTCGTGGTATCTACTCCCCGTCTTCGTTCGTTATCGTCATTGTTGTAATAAATTGATCAACCAAGTTTGGTAGTACGGAATGTTGTACGATTATTTCTATCACTCGGCCATGACTGATAAAATAATGCGCTGTCATTGGGGTAGTATCACTGGTAGTGCCAACAATACTTAAGCCATGTCGTAGTTGTACAGCTGGTAGCGGGTCTATTACTCGTCGTAATTGGTAAGCGATATTAGCTTGTTTTAACCAATCAAGCACAGTAGTTTGATCCGTTTGATATAAGTGTATTTGCACAACATCCCAACCAATTGTTTCAGTAGTAATATCATTCAGTTGCCATTGTTTTGGAAAACGTACCGTTAATTGACCAGCTGTTATTGGGAAAGTTTGTTCTATCAATTGCACCGGATTAGTTACTGTGGCCGCTGTTTGACTAGTTTGGATAATAGTATTGGTGACATTAGCATAACCAAGGATAGTGACCGCGCCAATCACACCACTAGCCACTACAATAGTAATGTTCAGTAGATGGTCAACTAATGCTTCAAGTTTAAAACGCGATGGCGGTTTTGGTGCTAATGATGTTACCGCAATTGGCTTGGGCAAGGTCACCGGGATTGGTACAGCCGTGCGCACTCGGCGTGGCTTTACTACCCGTTTAACTGCTCGTTTAGGCCGTTTGGCGGTTGCTTTGGTTGAACGCCGCTTGGTTGTTTTAACCTTGGACGCACTTTTCGTTTTTCCTCCTGCCATAATTGTCAGTTATCATACACCGTCTGGGTCGCGGTGATCAAGTAATTGTTCAGGAATGTCGGCAATAAAACGCGATGGCGCCGTAATTTGTGTTTTACCATACACGGTGCGTTGGCGGGCGTAACTTAAGTATAAATGGTGTTTCGCCCGAGTAATGGCCACATAACATAAGCGACGTTCTTCTTCCATTTCAATCGGATTAAATAAGCTGCGAGCGTGCGGAAATAAACCCTCTTCCAAACCAGTAATAAATACTTGCGGAAACTCTAGACCTTTGGCCGCATGCACCGTCATTAAGTTCACGGCATTGTGAGTATCATCTAGTTGATCTTGATCGGATACTAAACTAACCTCTTCTAAAAAAGCATGCAAACCGTCACTACCTACTGTATGGTCAAAGCGCTTAGTAACGGATTTTAATTCCTCAATATTTTCTAAGCGAGCCAGATCATCCCGATTTTTACTGGTATATTGATCACGCAAGCCAGTTTTACGTAACAGTAATTCAAGTGTCTCTGACGGAGTAAGCTTAGCGGCTTGTTTGGTAATGGCTTGCATGATGGTTTGGAACTGTGCAAAGGCTTCACGCTGTTGTTGGCGTAGGCTAGGCAATTGTTCCGGTGTAATTTCTAAATAGGTACAATGCTGTTGGCGGCAAGCCTGTTCAATTTTTTGCCAACTGTTTGGGCCAAGCGCTCGAGCCGGCACAGCAATGATTCGTTCTAAACTCACCCAATCAGCTGGATTCACCACTACTCGTAGATAGGCGATGACATCTTTCACTTCGCGGCGTTGATAAAAGGTGATGCCGCCAATAATCCGGTACGGTACATGGTATTTTAAAAAGGATTCTTCTAGGGCTCGCGATTGGGCATTGGTACGATACAGTACAACGTAATCAGATAGTTTAAGCTGGCGTAACCGTTGTTGAATAGAATGTTGCCAGTGAATAGCCCGTTGCTGTTGTTGAAATGATCGACTGTGCATAATACGATCTAACATTGATGCCGCTGGCGTCGGTTCATTCTCACGAACATACTGGATTTCATTTAGCTCATCTCCCGCCGCACGTTCAGTAGTAGTGAGCCCAAAAATTTCGGCAATAATATATTCTCCTTCAGCTCGTTCATCTGGTACTACCTGCACAATAATTTTTTCACCACGGCCATTCTCGGTCCATAATGTTTTATCTTTTTGTTTAGTGTTATACTTAATTACCTCATTAGCAGCCGCTAAAATAGATTGGGTTGATCGATAGTTTTGTTCTAACACCACCACGGTGGCTTTTGGATAATCATCTTCGAAATCTAAAATATTTTGCAGATTAGCGCCGCGCCAAGAATAAATAGAGTTATGTATCATCACTCCATTGGCACAGTAGTTATGAACTGTCTGAACGTCTATATCAATCACCGGGCCATGATACGGCATTTTTTTTACAGCAACAATTTCATCAGCGATAATTTTATTATTTTTTAATATTGGCAACAACATCGAAACGCGTAAGTGCGCCGCTGGCATTAATAACATTTTTTTCGTATCTGTCAGCCAAGCTGAACGTACCATTTCAACACCAGGCAACAATAACTGTAATTTTTTGGCTTCTTGTTCAGCTGCAGCAATCTTCAGGCGGGTCAGTTCTAAGCGCCAGGTGTTTTTTTTAGAGCGTCGAGCACTATAGCCGTGCTTAACGACAGTTCGTTTCAATTGGGCATTCGTAGTATGCAACGCAACCCGGGTAGCACACCACGGCGAAGCAGTTGATCGTCGTGTATCGGCAAACCAATCAAGTCGTAAAACTTTTCGTTCAGTTTTAAAGCGCGTCGTTCCAGACGGGCGATAATGCGGAAAGTCTAGATCTAAATAGAGGTCTTGGCATAGTTGTTCAACTCGTTCGGCTGTATTAATATTTTGAAATAATTGATTAATTTCCTGACGGCCAATTGATGTTAGATTATCAGGACTAAAAACAGTCGTGGGAATACCATAGTAAAAAGCATAATACATTTCCCAATACTGTGCCTCTTGTTTGTTTGTACATACCCGTATAATCCACATTTTATCAGCTCGTTCTTGATTACCGCGTACTTGTAAACCATGTTGCGTACGGCCACTGCTGGTGCGTTTACCTTGTACTAAACCAATTCTATAGCCTAGGGTTTGTCGATACATTAAATAAACATAATAATATAACGATTGGTTTGATAGAGATGCAAACACTATATGTCTGGGTGTCAACTTTACCGTATGACCTTGTTTAGTTGTTATTTGAAACAAATCAGTTGTCACCGTACGGCTGTATTTTTTTTTAATCGTAGTAGTGAGCGTGGAATTTCTGCCACCACCAGCAATAATTTTATCGCCAATTTGAATATCTTTGGCACGCTTCCAACCACTCGGTATCTTAATTTTAGTATTAGGAGTAACACATTGAAAATCATCGCCCACCACACATAAGTTTTGATGTTCTTGAGCGAGCAGCTCTACTAAGCTGTATTGTGCATGGTTGGTATCTTGATACTCATCAACTAAAATATAACGCCAGGCTTGTTGGTATTTTTTTAAAATGGAGGTGTTATCCCTAAACAAGGCAACAGTTAATCGAATCAAATCGTCAAAATCCAAAGCATTATTAGTGTGTAGTTCCGTTTGATATCCTTGGTACACTTGGGCCACGGTTTGTTCCAGGGGCGAATCAACCACATTGGCATACTGGTCTGGTGTGTACAAACTATTTTTGGCTCGACTAATCAGGGCCTGTACTAAGGTGGGTGATACTGTTTTCGGATCAAATCCTAAATCTTTGATGACTTTTTTGAGCAAACGCAAACTATCATCAGCATCATAAATCACAAAGTGATTGCTATAGCCCAGTGTGGCAATTTCGCGACGTAAAATTTGTACGCAAACACTATGAAATGTTCCCAACGTCGGCCAACTACGCACTTTGTGATTCAACAGTGCAGTCAAACGATCGCGCAATTCTCCAGCGGCTTTATTCGTAAACGTTACCGCTAAAATTTCTGTAGGCTTAGCCTTACCTATAGCAATTAAATAGGCCAAGCGATGAATTAACGTTTTGGTTTTTCCTGAACCGGCGCCAGCTAAAATTAAAACTGGTCCATCGGTGGCCAGTACGGCTTGTCGTTGCGGTTCGTTAAGTGGTGCTAACAGCTCATGCATGCGCAGGCTACAATAGCATGAGTAGTTGACAGAATCAAGCCAGTAAGGTAGGATAGCGTAGACCTTTTTCTATGGATGTCAAAACTATCATTTCAGTTGTTCAAATTATTGTAGTGGGATTGTTAATTACGACAGTATTATTGCAACAGAAAGGTGTGGGCCTAAGTTCAAGTTTTGGTGGTGGTGATAGTGTGTATACAACTCGTCGTGGCCCAGAAAAGTTCATCTTTTATTCGTCTATCGTATTATCAGGCTTGTTTCTTAGCCTGGGTTTAGCAGCCTTTTTTCTCAACTAAGTAGTATTTTTGAATGAGCGATAAAAAGTTAGTGCTTGGCATAGCGCGACGGCGTTGGCCAACCTTGGCGCAATTGCGCTATCTCAACAATTTATTATCATTTCGTGAACGATTACTCGTTGGTATAGCCACGACTGGGTTTATTGTATCTGCCTTGAGTTTGGGCATAGTGTATTACTATGCTAGTACCACCGCTCAACCAACTCAAGGAGGTACCTATACTGAAGGCGTAGTAGGGCAACCACAATATATCAATCCGATTTTAGCCCAAGCCAACGACGTTGATTTAGATTTATCCAGATTATTATTTTCTCGTTTATTTAGTCGCACGGGTAATCAAACTTTACAACCAGATTTAGTTAGTGATTATTCAATTTCCGAAGATCAACTCACCTACACGTTTTATTTACGTCGTAATGTCAAATGGCATGATGGCGAGCCACTGACCGTTGATGATGTATTGTTTACTATTCAAGCTATTCAGGATCCAAATTATCATAGTCCACTTGAACCTAGTTTACGGGGCGTGACCACTCATCGAATTGATGATTACACTTTTACCATTACGCTGGATGAACCATTCGCGCCATTTTTATCAAGTTTAACCTTTGGTATTTTACCAGAACATATTTGGTTTGATGCTTACAAAGTATCGTTACAAAATATTACCTTATCGGAGTACAATATTAAACCAATTGGCTCTGGACCATTTATGTTTGATACACTAGTCAAAGATACTGCTGGCGTGATGAAATCGTATAGTGTGGTGCCATTCGCCGATTACTACGATCATATACCGTATTTAGAACGCATCACTTTTGTATTTTATCCAGATATCTATAGCGCCACTGAAGATCTCCGGCGTAGCACCATTGATGGAGTGGCCTTTTTAGATCGTGCCACTCAAGAAAATGTACGTGATAAAAAGCGTGGTTTGCAGTACTACCATTTACAATTGCCACAATACACAGCTATTTTTTTCAACCAAGAACATTCTGATATTTTATCGAACGATACCGTGCGCCAAGCCCTGGTGTGGGGGGTCGATCGCGATCGGATTATTACCGAAGTACTAGGGGGCGAAGGGGAGCCAATTTATAGCCCCATTTTACCCGGATATTTAGGCTATAATACCGAGCTAGAACACTATGGCTTTGATCTCGCCGCTGGCCAACAGATTTTAGAAGAAGCCGGCTGGAAACTTGATGTTGAATCGGGCATCCGTAGCAAAGGGGATGAGCTGTTAGAATTTACCATTGCCACAGTCAACCAGCCAGAATTTGTGGCCGCACTTGATATTTTACAATCCAACTGGACCAGTATGGGTGTTAAAGTGAATGTGAATGTGTATGAGGCCGCTGATATTCAAGAGCAAATTATTAAACCACGCAATTACGAAGCTTTGCTGTTCGGAGAAATTATCGGGGTTGACCCTGATCCTTACGCCTTTTGGCATTCTACCCAAATGGAACATCCGGGCTTGGCGTTAGCTGTATTTTATCAAAAAAATATCGATAATTTACTAGAAACAGCTCGTAAAACCAGTGATGCTGAACAACGCCGTTTAAAATATTTTAACTTTCAAAATATTTTAGCCGAGGAGTTACCAGCCATTTTTTTATATAATCCATACTACAGTTACGCCATGTCAAAAGATATTCATGGTGTTGATCATCAAGTAGTCACTAATCCAGCTGATCGTTTTAGCAATATTACCTACTGGTATCGCGATACTATTCGAGTAAAATCAACCTCTTAATTAATCTTATTATATTTGTTTGTATGTCTGCATATCCTTCGCAGCCGTTTCAGCGGCGTGCTCGCACTATCCAGCGCACGGTGACAAAAGCTGGTAGTCGGAAAAAAATAGTGTCTGTACCTACGGCCATGATCAGCGGGTCTGTTCAGCGCCATAAATTAAAGGTCATGATTGTTGGTGGAGCCGAAGAAGTTGGCCGCAACATGACCTTGATTGAATATGGTAACGATGTTATTTTGATTGATTGTGGTTTACAGTTTCCTGAAGAAGATCAACCAGGCGTTGATTATATTATTCCCAACGTGTCGTATTTAAAAGGCCGCGAAGCTGATGTGAAAGGTATTATTATTACTCACGGACACTACGATCATATTGGTGGTATCCCGCATGTATCACCGATGTTGCACCACCCACCAATTTATGGCACCAAGTTAACCAATGGTATTATTGCCAAACGGCAAGATGATTTTCGCGATAAAGGCCAAATCGACTTGCGTGAAATTGATCCTAATCAAACGTTGCAATTAGGGGTATTCAATGTTGAATTTTTTCGGGTGAACCATAATATTCCCGATTGTGTGGGCATTGTGGTTCATACTCCAGAAGGCACTTTAGTTCATACTGGCGATTTTAAATTCGATCTGACACCGATTATGGATGAGGTGACCGATTTTGCTAAGATCGCTAATTTAGGTAAACAAGGCGTGCTGGCCTTATTATCAGATTCAACCAACGCCCCAGCGCCTGGGCATCAAATTTCTGAAAGTGCCATTGGTGTAACACTGGATGATATTTTTCGCAAAGCGTCTGGTCGGGTAATTGTGGGTACCTTTGCTTCATTATTGAATCGGTTACAGCAAGTCATTTGGGTGTCGGAAAAATACGGCCGAAAAATTGTAATAGAAGGATTCAGTATGCGTAGTAATATTGAAATTGCTAAAGAACTTGGTTATTTATCGGTGCATCCCAAAACAGTGATCAGCCCACAAGAAGCCTTGCGTTTGCCAGAAGATAAAGTAACCATCATGTGTACTGGCGCTCAAGGTGAAAGTAACGCTGCCTTAATGCGTATTGCCACACGTGAACATCGTTTTTTTCGAGTGCAAAAAGGCGATACCGTCATTTTTTCTTCATCAGTTATTCCTGGCAACGAACGCACCGTGCAACGCTTGAAAGATACTCTACTCAAAGAAGGTGCTAGAGTGATCCATTATGAAATGATGGACGTGCATGCCGGAGGCCATGCTAAAGCGGAAGACTTAAAATTATTATTTCGGTTACTGAATCCGAAATATATTGTACCAGTGGAAGGCAATCGTTTTTTGCTAGAAGCCTCTAAAGATATTGCTCTGCAGCTTGGCTGGTCCGAAGATACTGTCTATGTAACCACGAATGGCCAAGTGATTGAATTTTCTGGCGGAGAAGGTCGTTTGACCAAAGATAAAATTCCATCAGATTACGTGATGGTTGATGGTTTGGGGGTGGGTGACGTGCAAGAAGTAGTGTTACGCGATCGTCAGTTAATGTCGGAAGATGGCATGTTTGTCATTATTGTAACGCTGCGTGCTCAAACTGGTGAACTGGTGGGCAATCCAGATATCATTTCGCGAGGGTTTGTTTACATGAAAGATGCTAAACACTTAATTGAAGAAGCGCGCTCCAAAGTACGAAAAATTTGTGAACATGCTGGCGGTAACGGCGCTCGTAATGCTATGTACGTGAAAAACAAATTACGTGATGATATTGGACAATTTTTGTTTCAACGCACCCAACGGCGGCCAATGATTTTGCCCGTAGTGATTGAAGTGTAATCACTGTCGTATTGACGACTACTACAGTTATTTCATACAATGAAGAACAGTTGTTTCATTCTTAATTTTTTTCTATGCGAAAATTTTTATATGCAGCGGTGGTAGTGTTTGGGTTAGGGTTTGGCCAAGCTGGCTTAGCTGTTACCCAAAATGTGGTTAGCGGCAGTGTGACTGCTAACGGTAGCCCGGTGAACTCTGGGTGGGTAGAAGTATATGGCGCTAACAATACGCCCTATGCCGGAGCAGAAATTGTTTCTGGTCAATACACCATTACGCGTGATTCAACTGATACCGCCTGGACGAATGGTGCTTATACTGTACGCGTTTTTCCTGATACCGCCACCTATGGTGGATTTTTGGTGACTTCCACCACTATCAATTACAACAGCGCTCCATTACAGCAAAATATCACGCTCGGCAGTGTTTCAAAACAAATCCAGGTGAACGTGGTTGATGCCAACGGAGTGGCTGTATCTGGTGAAGTGTTAGTGACTGGTAGCGGCGGCGGTAATGGTTTAAGTGAAGTACGTAACCTACAAAATGGTACAGCCAGTTTTACGGTTAACCCGGTTGGACAGCCATTTATCGTCAATGTAAATAACTGTGTTCAAAATCAGCAAAGTAACTGCCAACCTTGGTACTATGATGGCGAACCAGTGACTGTGACATTTAGTCAACCAGCTGCCACTGCTGAAACGCAACAAGTTACTATGACCGTTCAGGAAACCACTAGCACCATTACCGGCCAACTAGCATATGAAGGGCAAGGGTTTCGAGGATATATTGATTTTTATAATGCTGACCATTTATTTCGTGGTTGGGCCGACGATACCGGCACCTTTACCGTATATGGTGTTCCTGGAGTGTATAATATTGATTTGTTACCGCAACAAAGCCAGTCGAATCCCGATGTGGTGCGCTACTATATTGCTGAAACAGCCTTTACTATTACTACGGGGGCTAATGATTTAGGAACGTTGAATGCTTCATACGAAAGCTCTACTATTAGTGCCGTATTGCAAGATGCTAATGGTAATGATTTGGGCACGCAAGCGACTGGGATGGTAGCTAATTTTTGGTTAGATAATGGCGGTGAATGGCGTAAAATTATTATCCAGGGTGATCAGGGTGCGAGCATCGGTTCAGAGGCGCATGAAGGTACTTATCGCATTAGCGTGTACGACCCCAGCCAGAATTTTTTCCCACTGCAAGCTTCACAAACTATCACCGTTAATGGCGCTAATCAAGAAAAAGAGGTTATTTTTACCATGCTGCCAGCCGCTGGTACTGTATCGTTTACTTTAGAACATGCCGATGGCAGTAATGCTCCTGAATTTAATTCCTTTTTGAACTGTTGGGATGAAACACAACAATGGGGTACAGGAGTGAATCTCACTCGTGGTACTGGCGATCTTAATGTATTAGCGGGTACCTATAGTTGTAACGCCGTGACTCCTAAAAATGCTGATTATTCAATGCAACCCGAAATCGATTTAGTAGTCAGTGATGGCCAAGATCAAACCGTCACCGCCACCTTAGTTGAACATGATGCGGTGGTATCTGGAACACTGCTTGATCAAAATGGTGACCCAGTAATACCATCCGATACTGGCGACCCAATGACTGTATTATTGGATAGTGAAAATTTTGGTCGCTTTGAAGCCACGGTTAATAGTGATGGCACTTGGAGTGCTAATGTTCCGGCTGATACTTTTACCATTAATCCAACTGGCGGCGATGTTGTACCAGTGTTGGGTTTAGCCGAACAAACTGTCACCGTGGCCAGTGGGGCCACTGCCAGCGCCACGGAAGTGAACACTTTTACCGCCGATGATACCATTACTACCACTGTCACCGAGCCAGATGGATCAACCCCTTTACCGTTTACCGCAGTCAGCTGCAGTTATTTGCCTGATGGTGAGAAGGGTGATTTTGCTGGTGGACGGGTAGTCACGGTATCAGCCGAAACTGATGAGAATGGTGCAGTCTCAATTCCGGTTGTTACCGAAGATCACGGTGTGGCTTTAAACTACAACTGCGGTATTTCGGTATCAGAGAATCAAGATTTTATCACACCGGCCACTCAAGAAGATATTGAACCTGGCGCGGATCTTGATTTTACTGTATTTGAACCCGATGCCACGATTGCGGTTACCTACGATGCGCCCGCTGATGCCGAACTAGCTAATACCCAATGCCAAGCTTGGGTAGCAGATGGCACTGGTATGGTGAATGCCGTTGATAGTGATGGTGACGGCACGGTTAATTTAGCAGTCAGTCAGGAAGCTGGTAAAGACTGGAAGGTATCATGTAGTGCGGCTGATGGTGAAACTTGGTTTACTCCAACCGAGCCAACAGCAGTCATTGTCAATCAAGCCAATGAAACTGCCACGGTTCCGATTGAAGAAAATACTTTACAAGCTGTACCCGACGCTACGTCAATGGTGTTTGATGGCAGTGGTGAACATAGCGTGGTGTTAGATACAGTAACGATGGCAGTACCAGCCAATACCGTTCCAACCGATGGCGACGTTACTATTACCGTCACTCCTAGTCCCAATGACATTCCACAAAATGAAGAAAATTTAGTGTTGGGTATGCCGGTAAACATCAAAGCTTTTGATAGTAATGGCAGCTTAAAACCAAGCCTGAATCAGGAAGTGACGGTTACCCTGCCGTATAATGAGACTGTCTTGGAAGAAGCCGGTATACTAGAAACAGACCTGGCTCCAAAATTTTTCGACGAATCAACTGGTTCATGGCAAACCATGGGTGGATTTGCCGTTGATACCACCGCCAATATGGTGACCTTTAATACTGATCACTTTACTCAGTTTGCCTTGTTATATGATAATCGCATTGCTGGAGCCGCGCCGGGGCGGGTAAAAAATGTGAACGTGAAAAAAGTGAATCAAGTGAATTGGAAAAAGGTAAACACGAGCACTAGCTATCAATTACAATTGCGTAATAAAAAGAATAAAATCATCAAAACGGTAAAAAATATTACCAAAATAAAGTACACTCTAAAAGCTAAATGGGTTGATGTCGGTAAGCGCTATAAGGTACGGGTACGAGCGGTTGGTAGCAATGGTTTGTATGGAGCCTGGTCAAAATATGATACTTTTGTAGCCAAAGCTAAAACAAAATAATAAATTCATCACATCATTGATCCCGTAATAGCTTTTTTACACACGCATAAAAAAAATTGACAAGACTCATTTTTTTTGCTAGAATACTTCAATCATGCGTCGCTGGTTACAGGCTCAAATCAATAGCTGCGAAAACAGTTTGCGTCAATCAAGCCATGGTATTGGGTATCGTCTATTATTAGCCTTGATTTTATTAGGTTTTTATATCATGTTAGCCTGCCAGCATGCTTTGGCGGCTTTATTTTTGCCACCGCAAGAAAGTTTTGAACATTTTCATCCGCTGGATCAGACTAAAGGCTATCAGGCATCGTATATTGCTCATCGGCGCTGGAAACATAATCTACGTTTTGGCACACTATCGTATTCTTTGGTATTAGTGACCAGTGTTATCTTTGTAACATCATTTTTTCGATTTATTGTGCGGCAAGATACTACGCCACAAGTATTGGCAGCTAGTTTGGTAGTGAATTCAGCCAACGATGATAACGATGGTAGTTGTGATAGTGCCCCGGGTGATTGCACCTTACGAGAAGCCTTGGCTGTGGCAGCAGCAAGCGATGTGATTACTTTTTCTGGTAACACCGCTATCACTCTCACCAGTACTCTTAATGCCACCGCTGCTAATTTATTAATTAATGGCAGCACTAACACCGTCGAATTGAATTGTAATAATACCATCGATACCGGTTTAAGCTTAAATGCGACCAACATTACAGTAAACAGTATTACAATTAAAAATTGTACCACCACTGGTTTGGCGGTGGGTGGAGCCGGCGGCGGGGCTATTATTCGCGGTGTTACCTTAGAAAGCAATCAATCCGATGGCATCACCTTAAGCGCTACTGCTAAAATAGATAGTTCCACCATTACTGGTAATAACATCACTCAAACCGGAATTAATTTTGGAGCGGTTGATAATGTAGTGATTAAAAATACCACCTTCAGTAGCATTAATAATGCCATTAGTATTGCCGGTGGAGAAAACGCCTTGCTTGGCACTAATACCTTTACCGATTGTGGCAATTACTGCATTTTTATGTACGATGATGCCCAAGCCATGATTGGTTATGATGAAGATGGCACAAGTATTCGCCCTAACACCTTTACCAGCGGCACGGGTAACGGTGCTATTAGCGTAATTGATGGCACTGGAACCTATATCAGTATCAATACTTTTAGCAGTATTGAAGGTAATACTATTTATGCTTCCGGCGCTGATGATTTAACCATCAACGGTAATACCTTTACCGGTACCAGTGGGGCTGATATCGCTATCAATTTACAAGGCGTTACCAATAGTGCAGTGGAAGATAATACCATTCAAAACTTTACTGGCACAAACGCTGCCGCATCATCCTACTCTCAAGCTATTCGCACTGATAATGGCAGTTCAGCCATCTCTATTGTGAGTAATATCATCACTAATGTTGATGGCATAGTGTTTTCAATTCATAACACTACCAACACTACCGTTACAGGTAATAGTATTAGCGCCGGTAATTCTCATGCCGGTATCCAAAATGATAACAGTGATAGTATCACCTACACTAATAATACTATTGAAGATATCACCAATAGTGGCTTAGTCGTTTCTGGTGATTCAGATAACATTATAATTGGCGCAACTTTATTGAGTTCAGGTAGCGGCAATACTTTTCGTGATGCGAACAGCGCAGTGGAAATTCAAGGTACTACTTTTTTTTCAAATGTCGTGATTCGCGAGAATACTTTTAATCTTGATGAGGTTGATAATTTTATTACCTACACGGTCGGTGCTACTGCCCCGGTATCAGCGCTCACGGCCACACTACATACAGCTGATGAAATTAGTGGTACCGGCGCTACCGGAACAGTAGTTGATGTGTATGGTCGAACCTCTGCCACTGGTGACGTTGCCTTTATTGCCCAAGCCGAAGTAGCAGCAGATAACTGGCGCCTGGAACGAGATTTATCAAGCTATCACACTGTATTTTTTACCGCTAGTACATCTAGCGGTACCGCTAGGTTTGTGAATGATCTGCAACCAACTACTTCCATGACGTTAAGCGATATCGCGGCTACAACTACCAGCACTACGGCCACCATTACCTGGACAACCACTATCGCTGGAAACACTAAGATAGGATATACCAGTAATGTCGATCTTACCAATCCAACCTTAGTTGGCAATACAACCGAATCAGTCACTAGTCATAGTTATACCATTACTGATTTGTCGCCCAATACAACGTATTATCACAGTGCTCGGTCTGATGATACGACTAATGCGTTGAATTATGCTGATACCGGCGATACGATTTATTCGTTTACTACACTATTGACTGATGATTCCGGTGATGTGACAGCGCCAGTGCTATCAAATACAGCCAGCGGCGGCATTACGGCAAATGAGGCTGTTATTACTTGGAGCACTGACGAGCTAGCTACTAGTCAGGTAGAGTACGGTACTACAGATAGCTATGGCGAAATTGAACTCAACGATACCTTAGTTAAGAATCATTCACTCACCCTTACCGGTTTAGAAGCTAACACCACGTATCACTACCGTATAGTATCAGTAGACGAGGCAGGTAATACTGCTGAATCCACTGATCAAACCTTTACCACTCTCACCAAAACCGACGCCGACGCCGAAGCAGTGGTTACTGATATACGTATTACTGATGGTAGTGGCAACACTATTACCACTGATAACACTACTGCTGTTATTAATTTACAACGTGGTGATTTAACCTTTGCTTTCGACGGTAAGGCAAAATTTATTGATCAGCGCGTGCATTTGGTGATTGATCAGATTAATAAAAATAAACAGAATCAGGCCAAAGAAATTTATAATCGTAAAGAAGCTTTTACCAAAAAACAATTGGTAGAATTTAATATCTCGAAAGATTTATTAAAATTAAAAGAACGGTATAAAGTGTACACGGGGTTAGTAGCTAAAAATAGCGCTGCCTACACCAATCCATCTGGTTTACAACCGCGGTTTAATTTTACAGTAGTATCTGGCCCACCTACTATTATTACTCCAGCTACTATTATTTCCTACGGTATGCCAGAGCAGTATATGGCTACTACCGTTGATACCAGCGTTACATTTACAGTGACGGATAGCGCAGGTAATTATGTACATCACTGTGTTGGTGAAACCGTTGATAACGTGGCTAGTTGTCAGCCACCCTTTGGGCTAACACCGGAAGAATTTACCCTGACGGCCGAAGGCAGTGATGGCGGCACTACTAGTCAAGTGATGATTATTAGTGGTCAAACCGATACTACGTTTGTGACCGATAGTCGTAGCAATGAGTACTGGAATCGTATTACCTACACGGCTAATCCAACTTTCACCGGTATTACTACAGCCAAACACACTATCGCTGTTCGTATACCAGGCATTGATGGCGATATGATGGCCGTAGTGGCACCAGCTACAGATGGTATTACCACCTGGCAATTTTCTTTACAGTTAGTGCAACTGCCGATTGGCGTAACCTATGTTACCATCATTGATCGTGATCCAGCCGGTAACATTATTAGTCAATTAGATTATCCAGTATTTCGCACTCACCGACCAGTTGATCCCGCAGTGATTGATCCAGCCGATCATCAACGCTTTGCTCTATTTGCCCCAATCATTACAGTGCTTGGACCAAACGATCATCAGCTAGAGGTGTTTAATAATGATCGATTAATTTATCATGGTCAATATAGCGCTGGTAAACAAATTATTGATTTAAGTGAGTTTATTACTAAACTAGGTGAGCAAACCATTCAGTTACGCAATCGTAATAGCCTTGGTTTACGCTCACGCAAAGTGGATTTTAATTTTACTACCTATCGTCCCAAACCAGTGGTGGTTAGTCCAGAGCCAGAACCAGAACCAGAACCAGTGACACCGACTGAAACACCCACTGATAGTGATAACGATGGTGTACCGGATACAGCCGACCATGATAATGATAACGACGGCGTTGATAATATTACCGAACAAGTCTTACAAACTAATCCAGATCAATCCGATACCGATAACGATGGCCTGACTGATGGTTTGGAGCAATACTATGGCACCGATCCCACTGTGCCTGATACCGATGGCGACACCGTTAATGATGGCACTGAACAACAGCAACACACCAACCCAATCAAAGCCGATAACCCTGATACTACTACTGGCATTGTCGATACCGATGGTGATGGTTTAGCCGATAGCGAAGAACCCCGGTATCAAACCGATCCGACTGATGCCGATACGGATGATGATAATTTAAGTGATGGTGACGAAGTTATTCTCGAGACAGATCCCATTGATGCCGATACGGATGATGACAGCTTGAATGATGGTCAAGAAATTACTCTAGGTACAAATCCCAGCAATAATGATACCGACGTTGATGGTTCGGATGATGCCAATGAATTAGTGCGTGATACTAACCCATTGGACCCTGATTCCGATGACGATGGCTTAGTTGATGGTGATGAAGCCACTGATTGTCCTGATCCCAACGATTGGGATAGTGATGATGATAGTATTGCTGACGGTGATGAAGCGGCCCGTGGTACCTTAGCTTGCTCGGCTGATAGTGATGGTGATGGCGTGGCTGATAATCTTGATGTGATAGTGGTAGCAGCTACTGATCAATTAGAACAAACCTTACAGCAATTTGCGACTGCTGCGTATAGTGGTAAACCCACCCCAGCCAATTATCCATATATTACCAAACAGGCCGTACCATTAACAGCCGAACAGCATAGTGCTTTGGTACAACAATTAGATAATGATATAAAAAATACTAAAGTTAATATTATCCCGGGTGAATTCAGTTCTGTTACTGCTGGACAAACTTGGGTGGTAAAAGTACGTAATGAAATTGGCATCAGTGATATTTTGGCCTGGCTACAAGGCGGCAGCATTACTCCCGATAGCGATACTACCCGGATAATATTGTCTGGTGATTTTAACGAGCAAACCGATGCAGTCAAGATTGTGCGTGGTCAACCACAGTACGTTATTATTACCACTTTTTCAACGCCAGTGGTGAAAATCGCTCAAGCCGATGATCAGGGACGCTGGACCATGACCATCCCCGCTGAACTGTTAGCCGTTGGTGATCATACCGTCTATGCCAGTGGCGAAATTAATGGTGCTCGTGGACAACAAGTTGAAGTGGCTCGGTTCGTGATTCAACAAGAAAACCGTTTATCGAACACTACCTGGTTAGTGATTGTTAATATCGGGATAGCCTTACTGGCAGTATTGATTTCGATTGTACTGCAATTAAAAAAACGAAAAGCTGCCTTAACTAGTTCAGCTCACTAATATGCCAGGATCCGCTCTAACCATTCTTATGCAAGGCATTCAACGCACCGTAGTGTTGTTATTTGCCCATCCTACTAAAAGTTTTGCTTTAGTGGCGGTGACTGATCAGGTTGGTACCTGGCAACATTCCTATGTTAAACATGTTGCTTTAAAACGTCGGGCTCGTCGATTGGCTTCATTTGGTTCCATTGCCGTTGTACTCACAGCTGTAGTGATTTCTAACTATGTATTGTCGCTATTACCTCAAGAGCTATGATGCAAAGATTCGTCGCTCTAGTAATTATGCTCTTGGTTTGGCCCATTATTGGTGTTGGTGCGCAAGCATTGCCTAATATTACCGTCCAGGCATTGCAAGATAATGAACCGATTGTATCTACTAGCACTGATGGAGCCATTGTTGTGCAAACCACCCAGTCGATTGGATTAGAGAGTTTTAGTGAACCTCCCATGAATCCAGTTATTCAGTTTTCGGGAAATCAAGCCGAACCAGGCAGCGTTATTCGAGTATTTTTTCGTGATTTACCAGTGGCTAAAACCAGCATAGTAGCGACTGATGGTAGTTGGTTGATTGATTTTGAAGCCGATCGGTTAACAGATGGAAACCATACTGCTGCTGTAGAGGTAATTACCGAAGCTGGTGTCAGTGATGCACAAACCGTAGCCAGTTTTACAGTGAATCGAGCGCAAACCTTATCCGATGCCACTTGGTTATTTTTACTAACAACTGCCGTAGCTATTATTTGTTTATTATTGGCCGTTACCATTCAGTTACGCCATAATATGCAACCTCTGCCGCGTGGCGTATTATTGTAGTATACTGTAATCATGCAACAACGTATTCTGTCGGGCATTCAACCCTCTGGCGCTTTGCATTTAGGTAATTACATTGGAGCTTTGCGGCAATGGCTAGATTTACAACACAGTTATCAGTGTTATTTTTGTATTGTTGATTACCATGCCATGACCGTGCGGCAGAACCCAGATGATTTATTGCACAATATCTATGCATTAGCAGCCCTGTATAGGGCCGTTGGGTTAACTGCAAAAAATGTAGTGGTGTTTAAGCAATCCGATGTGTCGGCTCATACCGAGTTAGCTTGGATTTTGAGTACGTTTACCTATATGGGTGAATTAGAACGCATGACGCAATATAAAGATAAGGTTAAACAGCATAAAAAGAATAATAACGTTGGTTTATTTACCTATCCAGTGTTGATGGCCGCTGATATTTTATTATACCAAGCTAATTTAGTACCGGTAGGCGAAGATCAAAAACAGCACATTGAACTTACTCGCCAGCTCGCCGAACGCTTTAATACTATCTACGGTGAGGTATTCACCTTGCCAGAATACTTTGCGGCACCGCAAGGTGCTCGGATTATGAGTTTAGATGACCCTACTAAAAAAATGAGTAAATCCGCTACAACCGAATGGGGATACATTGCCTTGACGGATAACCCCGATGTCATTATGAAAAAAATAAAGAAAGCGGTGACCGATTCGGGTAGCGAAATAAGGGCAGGAAAAAATAAGCCAGCCATTACTAATTTATTGACCATCTATTCGGTCTTATCAGGAAAAAGCGTCACTGACCTTGAGCAGTTGTATCTTGGCCAAGGGTATGGAAAATTTAAGACCGATTTAGGTGAAGTAATTATTACCAGCCTTGAACCCATTCGATCTGCTTATAACGAATTGATGGAAGATCCTGAACAGTTGATTCAATCACTGTTAGCTGATGGAGCCAACCGAGCCCGTGTTTTAGGTGATGTTACGCTGACACAGGTGAAAACAAAATTAGGCGTACTGTAATGCGGGTAGTTATTTTTGGTTTAGGTCAATATCAGTATGGCAGTGGTTCAGCCGCCGCTCGTTATTTTGCCAAGCAGGGGCATGATGTTCGTATTACTGATATTCAACCAGCCCAGCAATTACATCAAGCCACTATCCGATTATTACAACGGCGACGCAATGTCCAGTTTATTTTAGGTAAGCATCGCCGTTCGGATATAGCCTGGGCTGACGTGATTATCCGTAATCCAGGGGTACCAGATAATCAGTATATGCAGTATGCTCAAACACTCGGTAAGCCCATCACTAATGATGTCGGCGTATTTTTGGCTGAACTGCATGGCCGATTTGGCGATCAGGGAGTACAGACAGTGGCGGTAACAGGCACTCGAGGGAAAAGCACCACCACAGCTTTGATTGCCAAACTACTCCAAGCCAAATACGGTCGGCGAGTACATGTGGGAGGTAATATTGGCCACTCACCATTATTTTTTTTGAACCAGGTCACATTAGGGGATATTGTAGTGTTAGAAATGTCCAGTTGGTTATTACGTGATTTACATCACCCTCATTTTACGGTGGCGGTGATCACCAACATGCTACGCGATCATATGAATTACTATCCTAATATGCGTTTATACCAGCGCGATAAAGAGAGAATTTTTTTAGGACAAACCAATAGCGATTACGCTGTTGTTGATGTCACTGATACCCGAGTGCGTCGTATGATTAAGCATACGTCAGCTAAGATTGTTCCGTTTACGGCACATCGTTTACTCGGTATGCAATTACTGGGCGAACATAATCGTCGTAATTTTGGAGCAGCTTGGGAAGTAGCGAAAATTTTTGGCGTACCGATAAATACGCGCCAACGGGTGATGCGTCGTTTTTCAGGTATACCGCACCGTTTAGAAAAAATTCGTCAGTATCGTGGGCGAACATTTTATAACGATACTACTGCCACCACGCCCGATGCTACTATAGCTGCCTTGTTATCGTTTCGTCACAAGATCATTTTAATTGCTGGAGGAAATTCTAAAAATTTGTCGTTGACTGCTTTGGTAAAACTCATTCCACAGCACGTTAAAACATTGATTTTGCTACCAGGTAATGCTACTAGTCAGTTTCCGGCTGGCATATTAGTGCGTAACATGCGTCAAGCGGTGCAGTTGGCCTGGCAACATTCACAATCTGGCGATACCATTGTGTTATCGCCTGGGGTTACCTGGCTACCATTGATGAATGAATTTGAGCGTGGCCGCCAATTTGGCCGCTACGTGGCACAATTACGTTAGGGGGGCCGCATTAGACAATAATTAAGTGTTACCAAGATTCCTGGAATAGAACAGTCATGGTGTTACCGAGTTGGTCTGGTAAAGATCTTCCTCACCAGTGTATCAATCTGGTGTTTCAAGAGCAATGGGTTGAGCGTCTACCGTTTTTTTAGTATAAGCTGTGCATATTATTTTTGCTGCAATGCTTTGATTCTTAATTAGCGTTAGGTCGTTTTTTCACAAACCAGCGCCGTCGCCTCAAAATTTATCCACACGCATCTCGTGTCACAATTACAATACTAACATCAACTTTTATCACCTTGCGCCGTCGCATACCACCCCTTGTCTATTGTGTCATATCCGGACGGCCAAGGAACTGAACTCTTCATGCTCTGGTTCTCCCTCGGCGATCCGGATTCAATCTACAACGGATGAATCGGGATCACGAGGGAGGCGAAAGCACCCTCACTTATCCACTTCCCATCCTTTTTAACCTGTGCTAGTGTAGCTTTACAACGTAACTCATCCAAAGGCGTCCACCTTATACCCACAGCGATTCAACATCGGTGGAGTACTGGTTAGGACGTTATTTTATTAAACCTCTCTCATTAATACCGCGACAAACGCACTATGAACCCATCTAAAACCATTGTTATTTCCACCCTCTTGGTCACCAGTATAACCGTACTGGCTGGCTGTACAACGTTTCAGACGGCTAATACGAATACCGCAACTACCACTGTTGTTGTGAATACCAATGAAACTGCGAATACCGAGCAGGGGAGTGCAGTCGATACGAGTGATGGAGTTCTGCGAAGTCCAGAGGGCGAAGCAGACTGGCTCACCTACACCAATGAGGAGTATGGGTTTAGTTTTAAGTATCCGGAGGAATGGGAAATTAATGATTATAGTTCAACTAATTTGTTTGTTGACATCCCGGATCAAGCGTTGCGTTTACAGTTTAATTCAGATGAGAGTGAATATCACATGGTTCTATATAAAAATAATGTAGAAAATATTACTGAAGAAATAAAAAATAGTGATCCCTCGGCATCTTTCCTAAAGGCAGAAAAAGATATTATCATTAATGCTAATAATTATAAATATCTTTCAGTACTATCAGCTATAGGATCATTAGTTGATTATTATATTCAAAGTTATGGTTCCGAATATACTATAGTTTGGGTAGCTAATCCCTATACCGATCAGAGTATTATTCGCGATTGGATAAAATCTTTTTCAGCGAATTCATGATTTAGCAAAGTCTCACTTAGCAAGTTAAGTGGGATTTGCTAGGTCAGGAATTAGCCTGATTCTAGAACGCTCTTCGACAATGGAGAACTACAATGGAACGGTACGTTCGTATCTTCCTGCTCAGCATCTTCGTGATGCTCGGGCTCACCAACAACTCTGAAGCGGCAGACATCGCGAGCAGCTTCGAGTTCCCCGTCCCCAACTACAACGTCACCGGCTACGACTTCGGTGATACGGTCTCAAGCGATGTCCTGCATCTCGGTGAGGACGCGACCGCTGCTGCACTCGATCCCATCTACGCTTCTGCCAACGGGCACATCGTGCCTTCTCCCATCACTGGGTGGCACGAGAGCTACGGGTACGTCGTGGTGATCGAGCATGAGCTTCCCGACGGAGACATTGTGTACTCTGTCAGTGGACACATGAGGTCGGAAGGTCTCAAGACCAGCGGCGACGTGAGCCAAGGCGATGTGATCGGCTATGCTGGCTACGATGATGAAAACGGCGATGGAGGTCCACACCTGCACTTCGGGATCTACTACGGATCCTACTCGGGTTCCTGGGTCTTCTATGGTAGGGGAACGAACACCGCCAACTGGTACGACCCCACCGACTTCATCACCTCCCACCAGATCGACTGCACCGACTACAGCAGCGAGATCTCTGCGGTGAAGACCAGCTACGGCTCCTTCATCGGCACCGCCACCAACGACCCCCACCTGTACTACCAGAACGGCGAATACAGCGACAACGTCTGCATTCGCGACT
>JACPGK010000028.1 GCA_016182495.1 Candidatus Kerfeldbacteria bacterium | reverse complement strand
AGACCCCTCCTGCGGGCGGGAAGAAAGCCGAGGCGGGGCAATTCCATTCCCCCAGAAAAATAGTTTGCCCCGCCGAGTCCAAATTAGTTTTCAGGATTTTCGTCAAAAAAAGTTCGAACATCAATCAAAAAACACCGCCAAAATTCGGAATTCAATAAAATGCGGTAAAATATGCTTATGGAAATACTTTATATTTCTTTACTTACTCTTGTTGCCGCTGCAATAGGTACAATCACAGGTTTTGGAACCTCTACTCTGATGATTCCCATTTTGGCGATATTTTTTTCGCCAGTAGAGGCGATATTTTTGGTGGCAATAATTCATTGGTTCGGAAATATCTGGAAAGTTATGCTGTTTCGTTCTGGTTTTAATCTCTCACTCTTTATGTTGTTTGGGGTGGTTGGTCTTGCAACGAGCTACCTGGGAGCGTACATTTCACTTGGTGCAAATGAACAAATTTTACTCCGCCTCTTAGGTGTGTTCCTCGCTGGTTATTCTATTTTTTTGATGTCGCAATTCAAATTTAAAATTCCGGCCGGAAATATCACCGCATTATCCGGCGGGGCACTATCGGGATTTTTTGCCGGAATGTTTGGTATGGGAGGAGCAATCCGTAGTATATTTTTGACTGCCTTTGACTTGCCAAAGACCTTATATATCGTTACTGCCGGAGCAATTGGGCTACTCATTGATTCAACCCGTATCATTACCTATTTCATCGGAGGCACAACACTTCCAAGAGAACTGTGGTATGGATTACTTCTCTTTATTCCCGTTTCATTTATTGGAGCACAGATTGCAAAAAAGATCGTAGATAAAATACCGCAAGATCAATTTCGTACAATAATCGCTATATTTCTTTTTCTAATCGGATTAAAATTGATTGTGTGGCCGTAATGCAAAAATTTTTTTGGCAAAAATAACTGATCATCCTAAAATTATATGCTAGGTAATAGTAAAAAAATGCTCGGACAATTTACTGGTCAACGATCACCTATTTTTATATTTGCCCTGGTGGTACTTTTTTGGACGATATTCGATAGCACCATGCAGTATATTACACCGTTGCTCATTGAAGAGCGTGGCTTTTCAAAAAGTATGATTGGGCTTATCATCGGCACTTCCTCAATGACCGGGGCGGCGTTCGATTTTTTAATTTGCAAATTATTTAAGAGCACCAATTTTCGAAGGATTTTTTTAGTAATGTTTGCAATTTGTTTTATGTATCCTCTGTTACTGTGGCAGGCGCATACGGTGTGGTTGTTTTTGTTGGCCATGGCTGTATGGGGAATTTATTTTGATCTTTACGGCTTTGGGACCTTTAATTTTATTGGTAGATATACAAAGAAAGCAAATCATTCTGCCAGCTTCGGTATAGTACAGATTTTTCGAGCTCTCGGTGGAATACTCGCACCGCTTATCATTGGGTTTGTGATTATTAACCAGGTTGACTGGCGATCGTTCATGCTTAGTTTGGTTTTTTTGGTAGTGGGTTTTATTTTTTTTATTGTTTTGGTGATACAAATGCGTAAGCATCGTATGGTGGGTGAACGTTATTTTAATCAGCCACGCCGAAAAAATTTATTCATTGAAGTTCATTTATGGAAAAAATTGGGAAAATTAATGATGCCGGTGTTAGTGATGACATTCTATTTATTTTTTATTGAAGCATTTTTTTGGACGTTGGCGCCATTGTACGCTGAAACTACTGATCTTAACCAATTTGGCGGGTTATTTTTAGCAGCCTATACCTTGCCAGCTCTGATTGTAGGGTGGTTGATAGATCCTTTAACCAGACGGTTTGGTAAAAAACGTACAGCTTTTACTAGCCTTTTTTTAGGCTCTTTAATTTTATCCACCTTTATTTATTTACCAAACTCTCTCGTCGCAATCATTGTTGTATTTATCGCGTCAGCCTTTATTAGTATGGCGTTACCAGCTATTAATGCCGCCTATGCAGATTATATTTTTGAAGCACCACAAGTTGAAGGTGAAATTGAAGGCCTGGAGGATTTTTCTTTTAATATCGGGTATGTTTTAGGCCCAATGTTAGCAGGACTGTTGGCTGACATGTTCAGTATAGCAGCCGCCTTTAGCCTGCTTGGTTTTCTCGGCGCGATAGTTGCCTTGGTGTTGTTGATAATAACACCAAAACACATTATAATTAAAACACAACCGTCAGAATTGTAGTAAATAATTAAGAGAGATGAAAATTTTTATCACCGCGTTTGTCACCATTTTTTTAGCTGAACTTGGAGACAAAACACAAATCGCCACGTTGCTTTTTGCAGCTAATAAAGACCATAATAAATGGGTGGTATTTTTAGGGGCAGCTTTAGCTTTAGTACTCACTAGCGCCATTGGTGTTATTTTGGGGTCTACGTTATCAAATTATGTAAACGAAAAAACTCTCAAAATGATCGGCGGCGCAGGTTTTATTATTGTAGGAATTTGGACGCTCCTAGCAAAATAAATTTGGCAACTCGGTTGCGCTCCAACTTGAATTATAATATAATGTTACTTTCCAGTTCGGCTGGGCTATTGACATAGTTCTTCGGTGGGCAATATACTATATCCATTATGGACGAAATTGCCAAAAAATTTAAAGAGCAAGATCAACAGTTAAATACTATAGTTCGTATTGTTGCGGATCACACGGAGCGTTTTGATCATATAGAACAGAATATGGTAACTCAAAAAGACCATCAGGAAGTAATGAATATATTAGACAAAATTTTAAGTTTAACAAAGAAGAAAGATGAAGAACTAACAGTACTGGCACATAACTTGCGACTAGTTGATGATAAAGTTGAAATGCATGATAATGCTATAAAACAAATGAATCCAAATATAGGGGCAAGTTAATTGTTCAAATAACAATCCGCAATATTACATAATTTTCAACTTATTTAACCACCACTTTTTGTTTGGGGCTAGTTTTGGTTTTGTATTTTACTTGGTAGGTCGTGGTTTTGTTGGGTGATAATTTGACGGTGTATTTACCAGCGTTACCAGTTTTGATAGTTTTTACTTTGGTGAATTTTTTAGTCCCTGATGGTTTTTGCCATATTGAAACAGTTTGATTTTTTTTGGCATTTTTTAACCAGCCATATAAATGTACAGTGTCACCGGCTGCTACTTGAGTATCACGGGCGGCTAAACTGACAGCCAATTTTGGAGCAGCGGTAATTTTTTTAGTAACGGTACTCGCCGCTACGGCAGTTACCGTGGTATCGGTATCATCAAACGTAACATTGATATCAATGTAGGCACCGCCCTCAATTTCAGTCACGGCCAACGAGGCTTGAGCATCATCATTAAACACGGCTAAATCATCGGCAGTTAAATCTTGCCCACTAAATTCGCCCAGTAAATCAATCAGAGCACTGGGAATAAACATGTGAAAAAAACCATCGCTACCGGCTGGCCCGGATAAATTAAACCCAAAAGCTACGTTATCTTCACTGGGAGGGATTAAGTCCCAATCTTCAATATTGGTGGACATCCAGGCGCCAGTCATTTCGGCTGGCGGACCATCTTGATCGAGCGGTACGGCTGGCATCATGCCAATGACGCTTACACCCATGCCATCAGGGACATCATTTTGTTCGAGCAGGCCATTGGCGGTAAATGGCACCGTCACTGTGCCAGCTGCGGCATCGTAGGTCCAACGATTATCAGGATCAATATCTCCGCCAGGAGTCACTACCAAAGCTGGTGATTCATCAACCGCAAACACGGCGGTGTAAGCAGTATCAAGTTCGGTTAACCAGCCAAAAATAGTAAGTTCACTTTGATCAGACCCAATTTGATCACTAAGATCAGTGGCTGATGGAGTAATGCTCACTAACTCGGCGGTAAATGCCAAAGATAATTGAGGCATCAACCATAACACTGCAGTGAGCACTGTACTCACTAGACCAATAGTATATCGTTTCATAAAAAAAGTTTTCTTAATTAGCTAAGGTATAGTATACTACAGATAAATTGGTCGTCTATAGTACATTTTCATATTGTATTCTATGTCAGTACATGACAAAAGTAGAGAACTACGTCTAGTAGGCCAGAAGCCAGATCATGATCGCACTGAACAATGTAGGCGTTGGGTTGTTATTCCAGGTAGTAAATTCTTATCAACCGATATTCAGTTTCCTCAACAGCCATCAGTGTATTACGTACGCACCACCGAACTGGATGAACCAGCCAAAATTCAGCCAGGTTCTTTAGATGATATGATTCAAACTATGCACGGTGCAGAGGCTTTAGATTTTAATGTTGGATTACAGTATGCATCACCGGCCGAAGCCCTGGCAGCGGCTATTCGGCTGCAAGAAAAGTTGAGTCAACCAGCTACCCAGAAGAAAATTATTCGATTATACGAAGTATGGCAAGCTATTCAACGACATATAGACGCTATTATTGATGATGAATAATACCATCCACAGTCGAGCAGAATGGGACACGCTGACTAATGATCAACTGCCCTTTTTTTTATTTACTGAACAGGTCAAGGCTACCATGCCAATTCAAGATTGTGGCGAGCCATTAGTTCATTTACAGCCTTTTTTTGCTCAACGCCAATCACACATTCGCTGTACGGCTGGATTGGCTGACTATGGCGCTCGCACTACCGATATGTACTTACGCCCTGGCGCTGCTAACCGGTTACTCCAGGCTGAACAAAAATTGGCCGAACTGTCGAATCATACCTTGTCGTTACAGTTAACTGATAGTTATCGCCCAATCAGTTTACAGCGGCAGTATTTTAACGACGTTAAGCAAAAATTAGCGGCTACCGGTGTACACGGGCAAAAATTATATCGTCAAATTACTCGAGTAATTGCCGATCCAGATACCTGTCCGCCGCATAGTACCGGAGGGGTAGTGGATCTTACCATCTACGCTATTGCCAGTGAGCAGCCGATTGATATGGGTACAGCTATTGATGACATTGATAATGAGTTGATTGATACATTTCATCCTAACGTGCCACCCTTGGTTCGCCAACATCGGCAGTTATTATTTACGGTTATGATTACAGCAGGTTTTGTGAATACCGCGGCCGAATGGTGGCATTATAGCTATGGCGATCAAGAGTGGGCTTTACGTACCCGTCAGCCACAGGCGCTGTATGGATCGGTGTTGGAAATTTAAGACTTACCGTACAGGGCCAGTTTGGTTTTTACCATCATCACCGCCATGGCTAAGGAGCCAATCGTATTGAAGGTTAAATCGAGCAGAGTGTTGGTATAATCTCCCACCCATTGGCCAACATCAAATAAAATCACTGCTAAAAATTCGAGCAGTTCATTAATGGCGCCTAAGCCCATTCCAATCAACACCAGCAGAATCACAAAATAGAGTTGTTGTTGTTCAAAGCGATGATTCACCACTGGCACAATCAGTTCATAGGCCAACATCACCATAATACCGCTGCCGACCATGTGCACGAAGTTATCATATTTAAAAAAGTACGGTATAAAGTAGTAATCATATAATCGAATTTCACCAAGATACACATTCCCACCCATCAAATGCAGTAAACCCAGTAATGATAACGATAGTAAAATAATTGGATAAAAGTGGAATCGTTTATGAATCAACAACACAATAATAATGGATAACACCATGACAGCGGTGTAGTAGATAAATTCAACGTTGCCGCGGATTAAAGCGTTGATGGAAAATGCCGCCACGTAAAAAAACGTAAAATACAAAATAAATTTATTGATACGATCGTTCATGGACTAACAATAATAATTACTTTAGCGCCGTTCGGTACATCACCATTATTCCAATCATGATTGGCTTGCTCTAGTGTAGCATAACTATATTGAAAATCAGCTCCCCGCCGGGTTCCAGAATCATTGGTGATGACTGTGGTAGCGGTATATCCTTTAATCACCAGCATATGGTACAACGGGCCCGGGGCGGTGTAATAAGGGTTACCGAGCAAGCGACCAGCCGCTGGTAGTAGTACGGGGTGGCCTTGAGTGAGGGCAGTTTTAATGTCAGCCCAGGTCCAATCGTATTTCAGTTCGGTAGTCAAGCCATAAAATTGTTCAATGATATCAGCGGTTTGTGCAGCCGTAGTATCAATGGGGTAGCCCAAGGTGGTGGTACCATAGTCGACTAATTCGATAATGGCTGCATTAGCATCATTGGTATTAGCAATACTACGCGATTGCAAAAATCGTGCGGCCATAATGGCGCTGGCTTCTTCACAGGCTTCTTGATACGGTAGTTCCCAATTGCCATGCGGGGCTTGAGCAGTGAATGGAATATCTAAATTAATACTGTCTGGTAGCATCACCGCGTCTTTTATCTGCTCTTCATCTGCTTCAGCGATCTTTTTAGAACGATCCTCTGGTTCAGTCAGTTCAGCGCTAGTGACTGCTTGGGGAATTGGCTCAACCTGACGTTGCCGCCACCAATCGGTGAGCTCTAAACGATGACTATATACTACTGTAGTGATGCCAATAGCAGCTCCAATAGTTGGTATAATCCAGCGATATGATTTCATGCTCGGTTGATTAATTTTTTTATCATTGTGATACTACTGGTTAACTCGGGCACAATTAGCACTCGACTCAACCCCAGGTACAGTAGCGCACCCAGGCTACTGCCAGCAAGTAGTAACAGCATAGCTGGCAATGGTAACTGAAGTAATAACCATACTCCTAAACCCATACCAGCACTGGCTGCAATCATTTTACCACCATCAATCAAAGCAGTGCCGGTCAGCCACTGTACTCCTTGGCGTTGTAACCGCCAGCTTAACAATAGTACCTGACACACACTACTTACTACAAAGCCAGCCGCTAGAGCAACTACTTGGAACCGAGGCAATAATAACCAACACACCATAAAATTTATTGCACTGCTGATGATAGCTACAATCACCGGGCTAATGGCATCATGGCGAGCGTACAAACCTCGAGCTAACACATGTTGGCTACTTTCGGTAGGAATAGCTAACGCAAACATGGCTAAGGTAACACTGGTAGCCGCTACTGCGGCGGCGGTAAATTTTCCACCACCCAGTACTGTATCAACCAGTGGTTGGGCCAACAACATCACGCCAACACTGGCCGGAAGTGTAAAAAATAGTATTTGTCTCCAGCCTTGTGTCAGCTGATTGGTAAATTGATCGTGGTTAGTCTGATTATAGTGACGCGATAGTAGTGGAAATAATACTGTGGCTAAAGAAATGCCAAACAAACTAACCGGCAAGCTTTGAAAATTACGTGCTAAATTAAATACACTAATGCTACCGGCTGGTAAAGTTGAGCCGAGGGCATTATATACCCATAAATTAACTTGAACGCTTAATAACGTAATCACTCGTGGTAGCATCATGGTTACGGTATGCTGCAAAGCGATATCACCAGGTTGCCAATACCACTGCCAGCGCCAACCCTGCCGCCATAGTTCAAATAACCGGATACCGGCATGTAACAGCGCGCCAACAATTACTCCAAGGATAGCTCCAACAATGCCAAGGCGAGGCGTGAACAATATAATTCCACCAACAATGCCGATATTATATAGTAGTGGAGCAATAGCGTAGCTCACAAAACGGTCAATCCCTTGCAAGGCACTGCCAATGGTTAAACTAACGCCAAACAACAGCGGTGATAGTAACAGTAGCCGAGTAGTGTGAATTAAGAGTTGATGTTGTTCTTGATTAAAACCAGGCGCTACTAACTGACTTAATTGCGGCATGAACAGCCAAGCCAGGCCAATCAATATCAGTACACTGATGCCGATACTGTTGAGCACATTATTAGTTGCTTGCCAGCCAGCCTGTTGGTTACGCTTATGCCACACATCAGTAAATACGGGAATAAAAGCAGTAGTCACCGCTGCGGCAAATAAATTGGTAATAATATCCGGAATAATGAACGACGAATTAAATACGTCTAATTCTACACCAGCTCCAAAATAACTGGCTAACAGACGGTCACGCAGTAATCCTAACCCATAGCTGGCAGCGGAGCAGGTCGCCACAATCAAGGTGCTGCGAGCCATAGTAGCGGTAGACATAGTGTTAAAATATCATAGTCTACAAAATTGCTGAATAGTGCTACAATTGCATCCCTATGGCGGATGCAGTGATTGATCAAATTAAACAGCGGCTCGATTTAGTTGAGTTTGCCCAGGAATACTTACGTTTAACCAAAGCTGGTACTAATTGGCGGGCGTTATGTCCGTTTCATAATGAAAAATCGCCATCATTTATGGTTAGTCAAGATAAGCAAATTTGGCATTGTTTTGGCTGCGGTAAAGGCGGCGATATTTTTACTTTTTTACAAGAAATTGATGGTCTAGCATTCCCTGAAGCACTGAAAATTTTAGCCCAGCGCGCCGGTGTGACGTTAGAGCACTATCAACCCGACTGGCGTAATCAAAAAACCAGTTTATTGGATATTGTGGCCGCGGCCCAGCGGTACTATCACCAGCAATTATTGCACGATCCATTAGCGGTTGTCGCTCAACAGTATTTACAACACCGTGGTATTAGTACCGATGCCATAGTCAGTTTTGGTTTAGGCTATAGTCACGATCGTTGGGATGATGTGTTAGTGCACTTACGCCAGCAGGGGTATAGTGAGGCAGATATTTTTGCAGCTGGTTTAAGCATTAAGCGCGACCAAGGTGGGTATTATGATCGTTTTCGTGCCCGAGTGATGATACCGCTCTATTCGGTGAACGGGTTGGTGGTTGGTTTTACTGCGCGTAGTTTACGAGCCAACGAACCAGCTGGCAAATATATCAATTCCCCGCAAAGTACCTTGTACGATAAATCAAGCATGGTATATGGTTTACACCGCGCTAAAACCAGTATCAAAAAACTGAATGCCGCCATTGTAGTGGAAGGCAATTTTGATGTGATCACCGCGCATTACGCTGGCTTTCCAAATGTAGTCGCTATTTCGGGTACGGCTTTTACCACTGCACAACTGAAACTTTTGCAACGCTACTCAAAAAATATTTTGTTGGCGCTTGATATGGATCAAGCTGGCAGGCAAGCGACGGAACGCAGTATTATGGCTGCTTTGGCATTGGGCTTTAATATTCGGGTGATTGAACTGCCGAACCAATTTAAAGATCCTGATGAATGTATTCGTCAGCAACCGGAAGTTTTTAAACAAGCCATTCGTCAAGCCCAACATATTATTGATTATTATTTTCATCGTTTTGTACGGACGTTAGATTTAACCAAAGTGGAACACAAAAAGCGCGCGGTTCAAGCATTAGTCCCGATTTTAGCCTATTTAACTGATCCGGTAGAACGTGATCATTTTGTACAACGGTTGGCCGAAATGATTCAAGTTGATGCCAACAGCATTCGCCAGCAATTAACAACACCGGTTCGTGCCCGCCTTGAGCCTGGAGTAACTACCCAGGTACGGCCCTCCTTGCCCGATCGTTACTATGGTTTAGCTCAACAAACTGTAGCGTTGGTCTTACAATTGCCGGATCAATTGGGATATTGTCGAGATTATCTTGACCCAGCCTTTTTGCTTGATGATGGCAGCCGAGAGCTTTACAATCGAATGATATCTTATTATAATACAGCCGGTGTGTTTATAGAATCAGACTATGTTGCTCACTATCCTGAAGATGAGCCACTCTTGACTACGTTTCATTTACTCGTTCAGCATGATTTTCCAGAAGCTAATCTGGCCCAATTGCAAAGCCACTTGGTGAATAATATTCGCGCTCTGCATAAAGGGTATATTCAACGACGGTCACTTAGCCTCGAGGCCGAGTTAAAACACGCCGAGCAGGCTGCGCAACCTGATACCGTTACTAGTTTACTCCAGGAATTGCAATTACTAAATCAGCAACTAACCGATCTTGAGCGCTAAGCGCCAGTTAACACTCATGGCACGCAAACGTGCTTCAACCAAACCGAAACGAAAACTGACGACAAAACGAGCTATCAAACCAGTTCGGGCTAGTCGTCAACCTAGTGTACCGTTTCCACAGGCCGCCGCCGATCAATTAGTGGCTAAGGGCCGGATGCGTAATTTTTTAACTGAAAATGAGTTACTGCATGTTTTTAATAGTTTAGAAGAGTACGTCACTGAATACGAACAGTGGTTAACCCACATTGAGAAACAAGGTATACAAATTATCGAAACTGACGGTGGTATTTTGGGTTTAGATGCCAAAAAGGTTGGCCTGTACGATGCCAATCGCGAAAAAGCCGGTAAAGCCGCTATGGATTTATCGGATATTTCGAGTGATTCCATTCAAATGTATTTACGCGAGATTGGTAAAGTATCGCTGCTTTCCACCGAAGAAGAAATTCGTTTAGCTAAACTGAAAGAACAAGGCGATATCGAAGCCAAACGTAAATTATTAGAAGCCAACCTGCGTTTGGTAGTGAGTATCGCCAAAAAATTTACCGGTCGGTCATTATCGCTGCTCGATTTAATTCAAGAGGGCAACATTGGTTTACATCGTGCCGTTGAAAAATTTGATTACCGCAAAGGCTATAAATTTTCTACCTACGCCACCTGGTGGATTCGGCAAGCTATCACCCGCAGTTTGGCTGACCAATCGCGTACTATTCGAATTCCGGTGCACATGGTAGAAACGATTAATAAATTTCAACAAATTGAGCGTAACTTAATTCAAATTTTAGGACGCGAACCGTTGCCCGAAGAAATTGCCGCTGAAATGGGGGAAATATTAGAAAAAGTTCTCACCATTATTAAAATTTCTCAAGAAACCGTGTCGTTAGAAACTTCGGTGGGTGACGATGAATCAGAAGATTCTACCCTAGGCGATTTTATTGAAGATCAAAAAACCATGTCGCCGGATCGATCAGCTTCGTTGCAGTTATTGAAAGATCATGTGTTTGATATTATTAAAGATCTACCTCCGCGCGAACAAAAGATACTGGAAATGCGGTTTGGTTTAAGTGATGGCGTATCACATACTTTAGAAGAAGTTGGTCAAGAATTTGGTGTTACTCGCGAACGTATTCGTCAAATCGAAGCTAAGGCTTTGGATAAAATTCAACAGCACGTTGGTATGCGTAAATTGCGAGATTACTAAAACGACCATGCCCAAAACTAAAACTCCAGCTCGCCAAATTTACGCCGTCGGAGGTTTAGCTTTGCCGCCAGAAGCCACCGCCTATGGGTTAGCTCGATACAGTCGGTCCGATCAGCCGGCTCGGCAAACCTTTACGGCTATGGCCGAGAAAATTTTGCAAGGCAACGATGCCATGAAGCGGTTTTTTGAGGTGTTCTATTTTCAATACGGACATGCTTCGATTGCCGATTTAGCTCATGTAGCGATGGCGATAGAAAATATTTCCATGATTGCCGCGATGGATGTGGTTGATGAACAATTATGGGATGGTCAAGAGCGTTCCACTCGCTATCAGCATTTTTCACCCGAAGCGGTGCATACACCCGTCAGTGTTACTCGATCAAAACGATTGCAACAACATTACCGCACTGGTATTAACTATCTCATGTCGGAATACGAAAAATTGTACAGTGATTTGTTAGCCGCCGTTCGTGAACAAAATCCATTGCCGAAGCACTATTCCGAAAGTGCCTATAAATCTGCTACCCGCGCCCGCGCTTTTGATATGGCTCGTTATTTGTTGCCATTAGGTACGTTAACCAGTGTTGGGCAAATTACTTCGGGGCGCACGCTCGAAAAAATGATTTCTCGGTTACTTTCTAGTGAATACAGTGAGATACGCAGTGTCGCCGCCGATATTAAAACTGCTTGTCAAACCCCAGCCTTTAATCCGTTTAGTAACGAGATTACGGCAGCTTTACATGATTTAGGAAAAAAGTTAAAAACCAATCCAGCGGCTTGTCGTACCATTCGGCGTTTACAGCAAGTATTACAAGCTAATCAACCATTGCCGACATTAATAAAGTATACTGCTCCAATGTCGTATGGTATTACCACCAAGCAACAACTCCGCCAGGTGGCAAAAAAATTGCTCAAGATAAAACAAATTGATTCGAGCACCGATGTGACCGCTTTTGCCCAGCAAGATCCTTTAGTTGAAGCTGTCAGTACGGCCGTATATTGGGTGACGCATTATTCGTATGCCCAAATTTATGGGCAGGTTAAACGCTGGAGTCGTAAGCAGTTACGCGCTATTTTTGAATTAACGATCAAACACCGTGGTACGCATGATGAATTGTTGCGAGCATTGGATACCCATAGTGTCACTTTTGATATTTTAATGGATGCTGGATCATATCGTGATATGCACCGGCATCGTCGCACTATTCAGGTAGCTCAAGATTTTACTTATCAGCATGGTTATGATATGCATTTAGAATTAGGTAAATATGGCGGGCAGTATCCGTATCAATTAGCCATGGATACCATTACTGCTACGCTGCAAAAACTTGAACGCACCAATCACGAAGCGGCGGTGTATTTAATGCCCATGGGTTTTAAGCGCCGGGCTTTGTTTAAAATGAGTTGGAACGAAATTGATTATATTGGCAAATTACGTACCGGTGGCGGTCGGCATTTATCCTATTGGAAAATCGCTTTACGCATGGTGGAAGAAGCCGCCAAAATTTCTCCAGAACGAGCCAAGCATATTCCTACCACACCACTATCGGCCGATTCAGTGTATGAACGCTAATTGACTGATACTATCCATTGCTCTATACTTTAGCTATGACTGTTAGATTATCTATACAATTACGCAAAGCTATTACCCCATGGATTAAAGAGTATGGCTATACCAGTACGCAAGATTTCGTGGAGGATGCCATTGAACATCGTTTGCTTCAATTAAAGCAGGATCTTTTTTTGCAACATACCAAAATAGTAAAGAGGTCTTTACGGAAATATAAATTAACCGAAGCAGATATCTTAAAGGATTTTGAACAAACACGTGTTTAAACATGTTTATTGCTGTTGACGCAAATATCTTATTATCTGCATTACTCGGAGGAAAGCCGAGTATTATTTTATTTGACACCCGCTTTCATTTTATCACAACAGAATTTACTATCGATGAAGTTGAGAAATATCTTCCTCATTATGATTGCCATTTGTGGTCACAAGATAAAGATTTTGAGCGAGCTGGGTATGCAAAAATTTTAAAAACGCATCATTTTTTTAATGGTGTATAATTCCACACCTCACAGTAAATCAGACCACTCAACACTGCTAGTGGTAGATAACTTGGCCACAATAAAAAAGCGAATAGTAAAAAGGCGTAGCCTAAAACAGTACTTAACACACTTGGTTTTGGCGCTAACCACTGCAGGCCTTCAATGGTTTGCTGGAGGGCAAATAGTAACGGAATCACCGCTAGCCAGCGCAGTTGGCGAGTTGGTTTTTTAGCTAGCGTAGCGCTACCAGTAATAGCCAGCGCGCCGCTGGTCACGAAACTAGCCGTAGCAGAAAAGCACATAGTGGTAGTATATAAAGTTGACGCCATTGATGCAATCTATTAGAATTCACGATACGTTTTAAATAATCAGGAGTAGCTCAGTGGTAGAGCAGTGCGCTGTTAACGCATTGGTCGTGGGTTCGAATCCCACCTCCTGAGCAATACAATGACTATGTGTCCTAGAAATAGAGAACCGGGTAATTTTTATCCTATTCCCTCCGAGCATAAGGCTGTTGGTTGGCAAAATTTTTTAGATTATTTACCGTTGTTTTTAAAAAAGCCGCGGCCAACCAAACGGGAAATTACTCTGCTACATCGGTTAACAACTCACGGGACACCACTTGAGCCTTTCCCCGACGAGAATCAAGCCGAGTCAGTGATGCGTTTAATCACAAGAGATAACCCGCTAGTACAAACCGCCGAGGCTACTTCGGATATTGGTGGCCAAGCTTATCTTTTTGCCTTAGACCAGCTGCGCACAAATCCAGCTTTTATTCGTACACCACAGCAGATGAGGTTTACAGAACGGCGTGGCTTGTATTCATCAGAGGTTGATTTTACGGTTTTTATGGCTAGACGTGGTCATTATCGTAAATATGGTAATCGCTCCCTCAATCATGGCCCCAGAGAAAAAATTTATGCGCCACATGCTAAGCCGTTTACAAATCCTGATGGTTCTACAGAACTTTTTATCGGTTTAACTGACCGATTGGGTCCCTTGATGGAGGAATTGTGCGATCGTTTTGATCAGTTATTTCAAAGAGGTGAAGATATGGATGCCAAACTCCAAGCGGTGATGTATTTTCAATTGTGGGGAGCTAGTGTGTTGCATCCATTTTTTGATGGCAACGGCCGAGCCTTTGGTGGTAAATTAATAGTAGATTTACAACGATTAGGGTTTGATGTGCGCGCCTTACCAGGTTTAGGAGAAGTTGATTCCAGATTAAAACATAATGCATTGGCAGGCCTTGGCCCTGTTTTTTTGTTGAACTTGCTGGAGAGTGAACAGATTTCATTGTTTGATCAAGCATCTGCCACAACAATGTTAAATGATCCCCGTTTGCACAAAGCATACATGACAAAACTACACGACAGCATTGAAAAGAATATGCGTGATGAGTTGTCTGAAGGCGCTTTTATTCAACCGTATGCAGCAACAGGCGCAGACCTTTTGAAAGTATGTTTAGCGCGCGATGGTTTTTTGGACCGATCTATCTACGACGATAATATTGATAATTTTAAACAGCAAGTCAGTTAAATTTTTTTACCGCTGCGCCAAGCCATATTGAACAAAGTACGGTAAGTGGCGGTAATAGAGGATGATTCAATAGTGACAGCGAAAATTTGTTCTTTCACGGAAAAAATAATCAAGGTATCGCCATACATCATATCCTGACTTCTGCCAACTCCATTTCTCAAACAACATAACCGCTTAATCAGGCGGTTTTTTTGGTTGTTTTTTAGGTTTCTGCCATACTAATGGCATTCTATGTCCTCTATTAGAAAGACCAGAACGGCGTCCGGAGCGGTT
>JACPGK010000026.1 GCA_016182495.1 Candidatus Kerfeldbacteria bacterium | reverse complement strand
TGCGCAAATTTTTTTCAAAACGGAAGTCCGCCCGCATTCATTCCCCAGACCCCTTTCTGCGGGCGGAAATCAGCCGAGGCAAAGCGGAAAATCCTTTTTCCCCAGAAAATTCGTTTTTCCGTTTTGCCTCGTCCATATTGAAGCCCCGCCACACTGCCTGAATACTTGGAAGGCAGAACCCCAAAAAGAAAAAAGTCCTTTCCATTTTAGAAAAAATCCACCCCCGCGAAAAATCAAAAGAGCAAGAAACTTTTTTCTTTTTGGGGTTGCCGAGTGAAGCGAGGCGGTGGCGGGGCTTTCGTGGAGCGTACGATTCAATTCAGAGCCATCACGCGCTCCGCGCGTGCGATACATTACCGATTTTGAAAATAGGTTCTGATTTGGTAGAATAAACGCACTAATTACGATCGTATTGGTAATCCTAACTATTTATTATTTAAACTATCTTTGAAGGTTTTGCCAGCACGAAATTTTGGAACGGTGACGGTGGGCATTTGAATACGTTCATTGGGATTACGCGGATCAACTCCAATGCGGGCATGACGCACTTTAGCAATAAATTTTCCAAAGCCAGTTAAGTTCACCTCTTCGCCACGTTGCAGCGTTTCAATAATAACGGCCTCTATACTGATCAGCACTTGTTCAATCGCCTTGCGCGGTAAGCCAGTGCGTTCAACCAGCGCCTCAATTAAGGCGGGCTTGTTCATATACAGTAGTATATTATAGCTCAATGGCACGGTCAACGCGCTCCATGCGTACGGTTTGCCGAGTAACCGGATCAATTTCAAACAACACACTGTTGAATAATACTTGGCCAGTTTCGGCAGGTGATAACGCCCCAGGCATTTGCGTTAAAAATCGATGGAGCACTTTGGTTTTGTTGGCCCCTAATACAGCATCAGCTACGCCAACAAAACCTAGATCACACACCAACCCAGTGCCATGAGATAAAATTCTTAAATCAGCCGTTGGTACATGCGTGTGAGTCCCTACTACTAGGGACACCCGCCCATCCAAATACTGGGCCAAGGCTTGTTTTTCACTGGTGGCTTCGGCATGAATATCAACAATAATAGCGTGGTAATTTTTGGCCGGATGTGTTTGCAAAATAGCATCCAGGCAATGAAATGGGTTATCGGCCTGTTGCGGCATGAATACTTGACCAAGCACATTGATCAATAATACTCGTTTGCTGCCAATTTCGAATTCAATCCAACCCTTACCAGGGTTAGTGGGTGGTAAATTGGCTGGACGAATCACTTTAGCATCACTGCGGTGGAGGTATTGCACGCCATCTTTGTTATCCCACACATGATTACCAGAGCTAAAATAGTCTACCCCACTGGTGACCATCTCGGTTACGGTGACTGTACTAATACCGTTGCCATGGGCCATGTTTTCCGCGTTCATTAACACAACATCAAGCTGTAGCTGTTCACGTAACCCTGGCACCAGGGCAGTTACCGCTGCTCGGCCAGCTTTGCCAACAACATCACCAATGTACAACAAACGCAGAGTAGTTGACATAGCAGTTAACGAGCGTATTCGATGATTCGTTTTTCTCGAATCATGGTAATACGAATTTCGCCGGGATATTTTAGTTCGTTTTCAATTTGTGTGGCAATTTCTTTGGCCAATTTAGCGGCAGCATAATCGTCAACTGTGTCGGGTTGCACAAACACTCGTACCTCACGACCAGCCTGAATAGCATAGGCTTTCTCAATCCCTGGAAAACGGAGCGCTACATTTTCAAGTTCTTCAAGTCGTTGGATGTAATTTTCGTAGGTATCTTTGCGCGCGCCTGGACGTGATCCCGAAATGGCATCGGCTACTTTAACAATAATAGCTTCTAGCGTTGGAGGTAAATCGTCGTGGTGATATAAAATAGGGGCAATCACTTCATCGGACAAGCCAAATTTTTTAGCAATGTCACGGCCAATTTCCGGATGCGTTCCCTGCACTTCATGGTCAACCGATTTACCAATGTCGTGCAGCAAGCCGCCTTTACGAGCGATGTTGACATTAGCGCCAAGGTGTTCAGCTAACATAGCTGCCAAAAAAGCTACTTCAATGGAATGGCGGAGTACATTTTGGCCATAGGAGGTGCGGTATTTAAGACGTCCTAAAATAGCTACTAGTTTTGGTTCAAAGCCTGTCACACCCACCTCGTACAAGGCTTCCTCGCCAGCTTTTTTAATATCGAGTGCTAAATCTTTCTTGGCTCGTTCAACGGCCTCTTCAATGCGAGTTGGATGAATGCGACCATCGGATAGTAAAATATCCAAAGCCCGTTTAGCTAGGTGACGCCGAATTGGGGAAAAACCAGATACGACAATAGCGCCTGGAGTATCATCAATAATTATTTCTACACCGGTCAGTTCTTCAATGCGTTTAATGTTGCGGCCCTCTTTGCCAATGATGCGTCCTTTCAAGTCATCATTGGGCAGAGTAACTGTGGTGGTAGTAGTTTCGGCCGCATGACTGGTTGAACAACGTTGGATTACTACTGTCATCAGTTCTTTAGCGCGCCGTTCAATTTCTTCAGCGCCTTGTTGTTCAAGTTTGCGTTGCCTACTTAACAGGGCTTCTTTAACATCTTCCTCGACGCGCTGTTCGAGTAGTTGTTGTGCTGCCGTTCGATCAAGTTGAGCCACTTTTTCTAACTGCACCAGCTGTTCCGTTTTAATGCCGAGAATTTTTTCTTTGATTTGTTCAATTTCCTTGGCTTTATCTTGCAGCCGTTGTTGTTTGGTTTCGAGTTCAAGCAGTTTTTGATCAAATAAACTTTCCCGTTTTTCTAATCGACGTTGGGCTTGAGTGGCATCTTGTCGGCGCTCGGTTTCTTCACGTTTAGCCTCTTCTAATACTTTGAGTGCCTTATCTTTGGCTTGGAGTAGTATTTCTTGTTGTTTAGATTTGGCTTCGTTAACGATCGTTTCGGCTTTGGTTTCGGCCGAACTTTGACTTTTAACCGCCACTTGTTTGCGATACCAATAGCCCAACATCGTGCCAAACCCTAACCCAACCACTAACACAATGGGTCCTATAATAAATTCCATATCGGCTGAATTGTTAAACACTCACAGACAAAACCGGACGATTACTCACCCTACTGTTGGTTGAAGCAGTAGTTAAAAAACACAATATATGAGGTTTAAAGTCGAAGTGACAGTGATGCCAATCGTCTGCTGAAACATCCTTGGCCGTAAGTGACTGATAAATTAAGTAACTGCTTCGGTACCGTAGCAAACAGATAGACGTTTGTAAAGACTATGAGATAATTTTATCAATAATTCCGTATTTTTTGGCTTCTTCTGGGGTCATAAATTTGTCTCGATCGGTATCCACTTCAATATGCTTTAAATCTTGCCCAGTGTGTTTGACTAAAATGCGATTTAATCGATCTCGCGTACGCAAAATGTGTTCTGCTCGAATCTTGATATCAGAAGCTTGCCCTTCGGCTCCGCCCAGGGGTTGATGAATCATGATTTCGGCATTTGGTAGAGCATAGCGTTTACCAGTGGCGCCGCCCGCTAACAGCAAAGCCGCCATCGAGGCAGCTGTGCCGACTACAATGGTCGCGATATCGCATTTGACGTACTGCATGGTATCGTAAATGGCTAAACCAGCAGTGACGTAGCCACCTGGTGAATGAATATAGAGCTTGATATCTTGTTTGGCATCTTGAGCTTCTAAAAATAGTAATTGAGCAATAATCGAATTCGCTACCATATCACTAATTGAGCTACCTAAAAAAACAATCCGTTCTTTAAGTAATCGTGAATAAATATCATAGGCTCGTTCGCCGTCACTGGTTTTTTCAATGACCGTGGGAATGAGATTAAGACTGGATGGGGGTAATGCTGTAGCCATGGGGAGTAAATTGTAACGTTCCTTTAATGGTAAAACCGGCGGCTTTATGATGTCCACCACCACCATACAGCTTAGCAAATTGAGCCACGTCCAGCAACGGATTAGTGGTGCGCAAGCTACCTTTGATAACGCCCGGTTCATTTTGCGTGAGTACTAACACGGCTTTATGAGCTGCCTGGTCGAGTGAATTTAGAAAGTTAGAAATCCCTGACACAGCTTCGGTATCTGCCCCACAATCAACAATGTCATCATAGGTCAGCACTGTTACCACCATGCCGGTAGCAGGATCGTCGTGTAATCGTTGTAAGGCTCGCCCCCATAATTTTAAGGTAGCGTAGGGCCGATGGCGTAAGGTTCGTTTACTAATTTGATCCAAATTGGGACCGTAGGTGAGCAATCGAGCGGCGGTATCTACGGCAGTAGCGGTAGTGGCTAGATTGGAAAAACTACCAGTATCGGTAATGACACCGGTTAGTAAACAAGTGGCACTCATTTTGTCGATCGCTTGAACACTATTCAGCAAGCGAAACACCAACTCGCAGGTGGAAGAAGCGTTGGCGTCTACATAGTTAATATCACCGTACTGTTCGTTGGTAGCATGGTGGTCAATATTAATGACCGTTATGGTTGAACGTTTTTGAGCAATGACATCCTGCACACCGGCATGACGCAAATCGCCACAATCGACCACCACTACGGTATCTAACTCGGGTTGATTCCAGGCGTGATGATGCGGACCTAATTGATTACTGCCAGGTAAGAACGTTAAGGTTGGACCAATTGTATCAACACAAAAACAAGTCACCGCAATAGATTGTTGTTGAAGATAATGTGCCAGGGCCAGGCTAGCTCCGGCGGTATCTCCATCGGGCTGTTTATGTGATACTATAAGCACTGCTCGTGAGCGCTGTAAACGATCAATAATAGTAGTATATAGGTCAATCATAACCGGCTACTCTAGCCAGTTTTTGCTAGGCTGTCAAGCAACGCTTCAATTTTTCCGGCCCGTCGCTCGGTGGTATCAACTGTAAAACGAAAATGCGGTAGCGAGCGCAACGGCACTTGCTGGCGAACGGCTGACACAAAATAAGGCATGTGTGCCTGGAGCGAATGTAACACACTCCCAGTACATCGCTCGGGTAATATCGAAACCAATACGGTGGCAGTTTTTAAGTCGGCCGATGTACGCACTTGGGTGATGCTGACAATAGTGCCAGACGACAGCTCAACGGCACGACTTAACTCCTGCGCTAGTATAGTTCGTAACTGTTCATTAATTCGACGCAATCGATCAGCCGCCATAGTATTGTAATCTATTCAAGCCGACGAGGCTTTTTTTCAGTCAAATAAACCGCTAAACTATCTTGTTCTTGGATAGTGGTAGAAGCTTCCAGGCGCATACCACACTCGCTACCATTGGTTACTTCATCAATGTTCTTCTTATCGGCTTGTAATTGAGCCACGGTCGCCTCCCCTACTACTTTACCGTTACGCAATATTTTGGCTATGGCTTTATTTTTAATGCTGCCTTGCACCACCCGTCCACCCACAATGGACTCTTTAGTATTCGATCGAAATACCGCCAATACTTTTACCTCACCAATTTTTGTATAAATAATTTCTGGTGGCAAAGCGGCGGCTAATTCAGCCTGTATGTGTTCGATTAATTTATAGATGATGGAAAATGTGTCAGCGGTAGTTTGAGTGCCTAGGGCATAATCGGCGGCGGCTGGTGTCATGGCAGCATTAAAACCGATAAGCTTGGCTTTAGCTGCTACCGCTTGATCAATATCTTTTTCTGTAAAGTTACCTAAGCCTCGTTTAATAATATCAAGTTCAATGGCGGCATAGTGTAACTTCGTGAGTGCCTCAACAATAGCTTCAAGCGAACCCAGAGTATCGGCTTTAAGAATAACACCGAAGCGCAGTTTATCTGATTGCTGTTTTGCAACGGTTGGCTTGAGGTAGCCGAAGTTTTGGTAGGCTTTTTTCTTTTTGCGTAATACCGCTTTATCAGTAGTGACAGTTAATACGTCGCCAACTACCGGTGCATTTTTTAATCCCAAAAATTGCACCGGCGTTGATGGACCAGCATTGACCAAACTAGCACCTTTCCATGATTTCATCGCTTTAATTTTTCCGGATACCTCACCAACGGTAACGATATCGCCAAGTTGTAAGGTGCCACTTTGTATCAGTACAGTCGCTACTGGTCCAGCATCTTTATCAATCCGTGACTCAATAATTGTACCAACAGCAGCGCGGTGGTGATTGGCTTTAATTTTTTCCTGGTGAATATCAGTTAATAGCAAAATCATTTCTAGTAAACCGGCAATATTGGTGCCAGCTTTGGCGGAAATAGCTACACAGATTGTTTGGCCACCCCAATCTTCTGGAATTAAATTTAACTCGGCTAGTTCTTTTTTAACTTTTTCAATATCTGCTTCGGGCTTATCAATTTTATTGATAGCCACTACAAAAGGCAACTTGGCTTTTTCTAAAATTTGCAATGCTTCAATAGTTTGCGGCTTAATGCCATCGTCAGCTGCTACCACCAAAACTGCCAAATCAGCTACATTAGCACCGCGTGAACGCATGGCGGTAAAGGCCTCATGACCAGGAGTATCAATAAAGGTGATGCTGCGATCATTGGTATCAATTTGATAAGCACCAATGCTTTGAGTGATACCACCAGCTTCTTGATCTACGATGTTGGTTTGTCGAATAGCATCAAGCAATTTCGTTTTACCATGATCAACGTGTCCCATCACCACTACTACGGGCGGACGATTGGTGAGTTGATCAGCTGTGTCAACCTCTAAGGCCGCTTTTAGTTTAGCGAGTTGAGCAGCTTCGGTTTTAGTCGAATCAACGGTAGTTTCGGCTGGAGTGGTGGTATAGCCGAGATCTTCGGCAATAATACTGACCGTTTCAAAATCTAAATTTTGATTAATCGTTGCCATAATGCCATTACGCACTAAAATGGCAATCACCTCGGTAACAGGTTTACCTAACAGATCGGCAAATTGTTTCGTAGTAATGGTTGGTGGTACAGTAATTACTCGATCACGAGCCGCCGAGGGCTCGCTACTGGTAGCAGTGGCAGCAACCTGCTCGTGAGCAAACAAACTTTGGCGAGTGCTACTTTTTCGGTGTTGCTTGATGGCTTGAATCAGTCGTACAGCAATGCGGTCATCTACTTTAATGGCTCGTTCACCAATATCAAAACCAAGTTGAACGGCCAAAGGAAAAAATTCCTCTTTGGTCATTTTAAGTTCACGAATAATCTCTGACACATTCATAGCTTTCCTACGGTACAGATTTTTAGGCTACCTGTCAACGCACCACCCCAGACTAAATCCAGCGATCTTTGCCTACAATTAACTGGAGCTGTTTAGGTTTAACTGTTATGGTGACTGGAGTTTTGATGGTAGTTACTTGGTCCAGCACTACAGCTACAGGTTGATTACAATGATTAATCACTACGCGCTGTACTACTATCTCGGTATGGTCTTTTTGACTATGTTTTTTAAACCACCGATTATTTTTTTGGCTGGCTTGTATATCTACGGTTACTGTACCACGACTAGCCGGCGATATATGCTGCCGACTAAGTTGCGATTGAAAAATGTTACCAAGATTATCTATCCGTATTTGGCTTTCTGGCCAACGTGAACTAATGGTAAAATTGTCGTTGCACCGTATTGTCACCGCTGATCCATGCGCAATGGTCGCACATGCCCAAAAATAATTTTGATTGGCTTTCGCTAAATCAAATGGTTTAACGATCCGTCGAGATAGTATGTTGCAGGCCTCGATGGTATCACTAATACCCAACAGTGGTGCGCATACTGACGTTGTAGCAAATGGAATATATCCAAGTACAATATTGTGAGCGGCTACGATATTAATAGATCGTAAAAATGTTTCATCGCCACCGACGATAACAATGGTATGCGCCTCACTTTTAATACCAGTATCAATAACGCTTTTTAAATTGCGCAGTGGCGTTAACTTTTCAACGCGGCCGTTGATGCCTAACTCAATAATGCGGTTTTCAATTCGCGTTAAACCGCCTTCATGTTTTGGTTCCAACGCGAAGGCGTCATACACATAAAAAAACATACCAGATGGTATTACCGGACGTGTTCGGTTGTAGTGCCAGCGGCATTGCTGCCAGTGCCGGTGGTACACTGCCCCTTCAGTACAGCGCCAGTTTCAACTGAAATAATATCTGTGGTGATATCACCAAAAATTTTGGCTGTAGCTTGCACGGTGAGTTGTCCGTGACAAACCACATTACCTTTAATTTCACCAGCCACACTAATATCGCGCGCTTCAACATCGGCCTCAATTTTAGCTGTAGCCTCAACTACTACATTGTGGCTAGTCTTCAGCGAGCCAACTATTTCACCTTTTACGGTGACGTCACCACTGCCGCTAAAGGTTCCTTCAATTTTAATCGACTCACCGATCACGGTATGTGATGTACTGTTATCTGCCTCCTTAGTCATAAACATTTTTGTCATACCGGATCAGTTTAGCCTACGCCTCAACGAATGTAAATATTCATGGTAGACTATACCCTATGCATAACTACATTAAACATGATTTTTATTTATATGTGGGCATCGTATTACTTGTGAGTGGAATGTTAGGAGCTATGTACGAGTATGATCGCGGTACTACTGTGTTTAGTGATATAGCTCATCAAGTATATTCGTTTGTTCTACAGAAGTAGTATTGCGTCGTACAATATTTATCATTAGCCCCCATAGTTCAACGGATAGAACAAGGGACTCCTAAGCCCTAGATTCTAGGTTCAATTCCTGATGGGGGCACATAATGTTCCACGTGGAACATTGCTAGTTAATTAGTTAGTGTATTACCAATGGAAGATTTCTATATAGATATTTCTGGAATACAATACCCAGCCGAGCTCAAAAATACTGTTACTGCTCATATAATCTATGACCACCTTCCATTTATTGGCAATATTCAGTGTTCTGTAGATAAAATTTATTTTGATGTACCGTTATCTATTCCATCCGAAGATAGTAAAAAAAATGTCCTCCATATTGGAGATATTGTTTTTTCATCTAAAGAATCAACTATAGCTATCCTCCTAGAAGATATTACAATAACTAGTCAGGAGCGAGTTGCTGTTTTTGCCAGAATGATTGGTGATTTATCAGTTTTACGAGATATTAAGGATGGAGAAGTAATCTATTTTACAAAATAAGCAATGTTCCACGTGGAACATTGCTAAAATTATTCAAGGTACTTGGCATAACCCTAAAGCAGTGCTAGAATTATTTTCGCACTTCGTTGAGGAAACGCTGCGGGCCATTAGCTCATTTGGTAGAGCGTTCCCATGGCATGGGAAAGGTGGCCGGTTCGAATCCGGCATGGTCCACTACATAAAATATATATCTAGTGTCGTACAATATTTTTGAAAATGTCCGCGTCATGGCGGTGGTAAAACATCAATCAACCGAACAGGTACTCGCTGTACTGCAACGCCACCAGCTTGATTTAATTGGTGAAAGTCGTATGCAAGAGGCCTGCGCTCGAGCTGATGTATGGCCAAGTACAATTGAACAACATTTTATTGGACACTTACAAAGCAATAAAGCAGCCTTAGCTGTTCGTTTATTTGATGTCATTGAAAGCGTTGATAGTATTCGTTTGCTCCAGGCGATTAATCGCGCGGCTTATACTCAACACCATCAGCAAAAAGTTTTTTTGCAAATTAATATCAGTCACGACGCACGTAAGTATGGTTTTTTGCCCAACGAATTAACAGCAGTGATGTCGGCCGTCCAACAGTTAGCCAACATTAGCGTTAATGGTTTAATGACTATTACTGCCCAGCAGCCACTTGAGCAAACTAAAAAAGATTTTCGGGCCATGAAACAATTACAATTACATCATAATCTAGCGGAGCTATCTATGGGCATGACTAATGATTGGAATACAGCTGTGGCCGAAGGCGCGACGATCATTCGACTTGGCCAGTATTTTTTTTCATAGTATAGTCAACAGACGATGCATTTCTTACCATGGTTAATTGTGCTAGTGGGTTTATCGAGTTTTTTTTCGGCAGCTGAAATTGCCTTGTTTTCATTGCCAGAATCACGCTTGCGATCATTATTGCATCGCCGGGGGCATAGTAATAAGCAAGCTCATCGTATTCAACGATTACGGCGTAATCCACAAAAACTGTTGGCTACTTTAGTGATTGGCGATACGTTGGTAGATATTGCGGCGGCTGCCATGGCTACAGCGGTGGCGATTGATGCCTTTGGTTCATTGGGTATTGGGGTAGCCACGGGATTGATGACGATCATTATTTTGGTAGCTGGTGAAATTATTCCAAAAACATTAGCGCAACAGCATCCTCTGCAAGTGGCTCGGTTAGCTAGTGGTTTTACGTTGGTGTTATTGTATATCATGACGCCAATTTCTTATTTGTTCGAACTACTGGCTAAACTAGTCAATCGATTGATCGGTGGAGGCGATAACATGCAAGGAGTATCCGAAGAAGAAGTGCGGGCCATGCTGCACATGGGGGCCGAAGCTGGTAATGTAGCGTTGTATGAGCGCGAGATGATTGAGAATATTTTTTCACTCGATGATATTACGGCCGAACGCATTATGACGCAAACTAGTGATATGGTGGCATTAAATTTAACTCAAGATCAAGATGAATTATTACAGATTATGGTTGATACTGGTTTTTCACGCTTTCCAGTGTACGCGGGTAATATTAATTCGATTTTAGGAATTTTGTATACCAAAGATGTCATGGCCGCGCTGGTTGAACATCAACGCAAAGTTAAATTAAAAGAATTAATCACCCCGGTGACATTTGTTCCAGAACAAAAACAACTGGATGATTTATTGCGCGAATTTCAACGAGCAAAGCGGCACATCGCTATTGTGGTGAATGAATATGGCGAGACCCGCGGTTTAGTTACGCTCGAAGATATTTTAGAGGAAATTGTTGGCGAGATTACCGATGAACAGGATCAAAAACAGCCAGCGGTGAGACGAGTGAATGCTAAAACAGTGATCGCCGCGGCTGACGCCACGATTGCAGAAATTCAGACAGCTTTGCATACCAAGTTTTATGACGACCCGCATCGTAATATTGCCTGGGTAGTACTAGATCAATTGCGCCGGGTGCCTGAACGCGGAGAAGAATTAACCTTGAACAATGTCAAAATTATTATTGAAGAGGCCGAAGAACGTAAAATTAAACAACTGAAATTGATTAAAATTCGATAGCATGCTAGGCTAGTAGCAGCCAACTGTGGCGTCCGTAACCCCGAATCTGATGTTGTGTCGATTCGGGGTTGACTGTCTCAATTTAATTTTTTATTTTAGTTTGTATGATTGAATTGACTGATGCCAATTTTAAAACTGAAGTGCTCGAAGCACCGGTTCCGGTACTGGTTGATTTTTGGGCAACGTGGTGTGGACCGTGCCGAGTATTAGGCCCAATAGTAGAAGATTTAGCCAATGATTATAAAGATCAACCCGTCAAAATTGGAAAAATGGAAGTAGATGCTAACGAACAAACCCCAGCCCAGTATCAAATTATGAGTGTACCAACCCTAATCATTTTTAAAGGGGGGCAACCTGTACAACAAATGATCGGTGTACAATCGAAAGAGGATTTAAAAGCTGCCCTGGACGAGGCCATGAAGTAGGGTAGTATGTACGATGTTGTTATTGTGGGAGCTGGTCCGGCTGGTTTAACGGCTGCCTTATATACCGCCCGCCGAGCTTTACGTACATTGATTATTTCTAAAGATCTTGGTGGCCAAGCTGCTACCACCACTGCGATTGAAAATTATCCAGGTGTGGGTACAGTGGATGGCTTCACCTTAATGCAGAGATTCAAAGCACAAGCCGAGCAGTATGGGGCTGGGTTTCAGTTTGGTCAGGTGCAGGCGGTACAGCAGCAAGCTGATGGCAAGTTTGCAGTAACGTATAATGATCAAACAGTTCTGACCACCAGTATTATTTTAACGTTTGGTTTAACACCGCGTGGTTTAAACATTCCAGGTGAAATTGAATTTATCGGCCGGGGAGTGGCTTACTCAACGGCTGCTAATGTGAGTGCAGCTCATGGCAAAACCGTGGTGATTGTAGGGGGTGGCAATTCGGCTCTCGAGGCAGTGAATGTAGTAGCACCTGTAGCCAAGCAGGTGTATTTGGTTCATCGACGTAACCAGTTTCGAGCCGAGTCGATTTTAGTTGATCGTTTACAACACCAAGCCAATGTTGAGCAAATTTTAGAAGCTCGTTTAACCAGTATTACTGGTGATCATCAGGTGACTGCTGTTACTGTTGAACAGCTAGCTACTAAACAAGAACGATCTATACCAGCAGATTACGTGTTTATTCACGTTGGTTTTATGTCGCAGGTCAATTTTATTGCTGCACTGGTTGAGCTGACTAACAAAAATGAGGTAGTGATTCAACCAGATTGTAGTACCAAAACGCCCGGAGTGTTTGCCGCCGGCGATTTGACGACCAGTAGTTATAAGCAGGTGGTAGTATCGGCCGGCGAGGGTTGTAAAGCGGCGCTAGCTTGCTATGCTTATATTACCCAGCAGCGTGGAGAAACCGTAGCGGTTGATCAAGATTGGGCAGTTACCAGTGGTCAGCATTTTATACGAACGTAATTTATGTCATCAAAAAAATATCGTTCAGCATTAACCAAACTTTTAACACAATTGCCAGGTGATACAGTTACGCTATCGGCTGATACTTTAAGCAAGATAGATATTGAACATAATTTACCTTACAGCGCTATGGATAGGTTGGCTTGGCGAGCTGTAGCGTTTGTTTACCAGCATATTGCCGCCCATCGAACAGTTGATGAAAAGTTTAAGCTAGCTCAATTAGATCAGTATGTAACACAGCTCTTAATTGATGAAAATTATTCTGGTGCGACAACAGACAATTGGTCCAGTTTAGAGATGGTAGACCGAATAACGGTTCTACGTGATCCAGCTGTACATCAGTTATTGCGTGCTCGGCAATTAGTGGAAGAGTTAAATGATGCGAAAAATTTTGACCAAGTAGATGAAGCGTTATATACGTTTGAGGATTTCTTAAGAACCAATTTTACGCTTGAGCTAGGAGAATTTGAACTGACCATACGTCGCTGTCTTAGCGAACAGCAGCGATCAGAAACTGATGTTAAAACTACATTGTCTGATACAGATAGTGAGCCACCCAATTTGCTAAAGTTTAAAATCGATCATTCGCGCCGTCGCCCAAAATAACAGTAGTAGTATAATCTTTCGTTTTTTATCAAGATACCGTATACTGATGACTGTTATTTAATCTTTGTTTATTATGTATGAAGAATCCACCAGCAATTTCAAGCCGTGCTAAAAATCTCCAAGCCTCACCGTTGCGTAAATTAGCGGCTGCCGCCGAGACGCGTAAAAAAACCGGAGTCAAAGTGTACCATTTAAATATTGGTCAGCCAGATTTACCGACACATCCTGATGTGATGACAGCGGTCCGTAAGTTTAATGAGCCGACTATTGCCTACGCACCATCAAACGGGTTAGCCCCGGCCCTACAGGCTTGGTCAAGCTACTATAAAAAACTCCAGATTGATTTAAAACCAGAAGACATTGTCATTACCACCGGTGGTTCGGAAGGAATTATTTTTGCGCTGGAAGCGGTGTGTGATGCTAACGATGAAGTGATTGTGTTTGAACCGTTCTATACCAACTACAACAGTTTTGCTTCGCTCGCCGGAGTAACATTAAAACCAGTGACTTTGGATATTAAAGATGGCTTTCATTTACCATCCGAGCGCGATATTGTGAAAGCGATTAGCAAAAAAACCAAAGCGATTTTGATTTGCAATCCATCGAACCCCACCGGTACGATTTTCAGTAAAGCCGAACTGGCCCGGTTAGTGAAAATTGCCCGGCGCTACAATTTGTTTATTTTGTCTGATGAAGTGTATCGTGAATTTGCCTTTGAGAATAAGCATTATTCGATTATGGATTTTCCAGCCATTCGGCAACAAGCGGTGGTATTAGATAGTGCTTCAAAACGGTTTAATGTGTGTGGTGCTCGCATTGGTATCGTTGGCAGTAAAAATAAAGATGTTATTGCATCAGTGTTAAAAATGGGCATGGCACGATTATCAGTGGCTACCATTGAACAGTTAGCGTTGATTCCGTTATTAACCAATCCTAAAAAATATACCAGCCCTATTACCAAAGAATTTAAAAAGCGGCGCGATATTGTGTACACCGGTTTGAAAAAAATTCCCAACATTACTTTTTCAAAACCAGAAGGAGCGTTCTATATCATTATCGGCTTACCAATTGATGACGCTGATCGTTTCGCCAGCTGGATGATTAATCAATTTCACAATAACAAAGAAACTGTCTTGTTGGCGCCGGCGGCCGGTTTTTATGCTACACCCGGCAAAGGTAAACGCGAGGTGCGGCTAGCCTATATGCTGAAAGAAAAAGATCTGAAACGGTCGCTCGAGCTTTTAAGATTAGCCCTTGCTGAATATAATAGTTAACTATAATAATTCATAATTCATTTTCTGTATGCCCAAAATCAATCCATTTAAGTCTGCTCAACAACAACTTGATAAAGCTGCTCAATTGATGGGTCTTGACTCAACGGTACGTGAACGTTTAAGCATGCCCAAGCGCGAAATTCATTTTTACGTGCCCGTGAACATGGATGATGGTAGCACCAAAATTTTTGAAGCGTATCGGGTGCAATATGATGATTCTCGTGGCCCAAATAAGGGCGGCATTCGGTTCCATCCAGCTACTGATATTAATGAAGTAAAAGCGTTAGCTTTTTGGATGACCTTTAAATGCGCCACGGTTGGCATTCCGTTAGGTGGCGGTAAAGGTGGTGTGACGGTTGACCCAAAACGATTATCAGAACGTGAATTAGAACAATTATCACGCGGCTTCATTCGTGGTTTGCGGGCTGATATCGGCCCAGATAAAGATGTGCCAGCACCAGATGTGTATACTAATCCAAAAATTATGGCCTGGATGCTTGATGAATATGAAACACTGCATGGCCGCCATTTACCCGGCGTGATAACCGGTAAACCCTTACCCGTGGGTGGTTCAGCCGGTCGTGGGTATTCCACAGCCCAAGGCGGCGTGTATGTCACACTAGAACTCGCCAAAAAAATGAAACTAAAAAAAGGGGCTACAGTGGTGATTCAAGGTTTTGGCAACGCCGGTTCCTATATGGCTAAAATTCTTACCAAGAAAGGCTACAAAATTATTGGCGTGTCAGATTCTCGTGGCGGCATTGTGAACCCTAAAGGATTAGATCCAGTAGCCGTAGAGAAACATAAAGCCAGTACCGGTTCAGTGCAGAATTTTGCCGGAGCTAAGAATGTTACCAATGCACAGGTATTAACTACACCCTGTGATATTTTAGTACCAGCTGCCTTAGAAAATGTGATTACGGCTGACAATGCCGGTAAAATTAAAGCCAAAGCGATTGTGGAATTAGCCAATGGCCCAACCACGCCCGAGGCTGATGAGAAATTATACAAAAAGGGTATTATTCTAGTGCCAGACATTTTGGCAAACGCTGGCGGTGTTACCGTATCGTACTTTGAACAGGTACAAAATGCCTACAATTACTATTGGTCCGAACAAGAAGTATTGGCTAAGTTAGAGCCAATTATGGTTGATTCGTTCAACGCAGTATGGGCCAATACAGTGAAATATAATTGCGATCTGCGCACCGCGGCTTACATTCACGCGGCTCGGCGCATTGAGCAAGCCATGTTAGCGCGGGGGTAATTGTTCAAATAGTGTATCTCAATACTAGGTTTGCTTTGTCACTCGGTCTTGTGTTAAGTACTAATCAAGTTTTTTTAATACTTCAGATAGAGTACGCTCAACTCTACAGACCGTCAGTAGACTGACCGGTTTAGAAAAAGTTACTAATAAATCAACATCACTATCAGCTTTAGATTCGTTACGTGCGTATGATCCAAATAATCCAGCGTAGTTGATATCGCTGTTTTTAAGAATGGGCACAATACTTTTTTTGATCGTATTGAATGTTAATGGCATAATTGCAGTATCAGTTTTTTACTATTTCCTCAATCACTGCCACAGTTTCATTCTTCAGAAATGTAAATAATACATGATGGGAGTACGCTAAAGAAAACGACCAGTATTTTTTTAATCCGCATAGAAATTAATTAATCTAACAGTCTAGTCAAAGAACCAGACTAATCTCAGGTTTAGTCTACACATTTGTTGTCACTTTACCTTAGGTATAGATACCCATGAGCTATGTTATAAAGCCAAGATAGTTTTCTGGAGTGATAGTTTGAAATGTTGAATTCGGGTAACTTAGCTGCCAGTGTTTTGGGGCAGAGACTTTTTTTATTGTAGACCATTTACATTCGTAACTAAATAATTGTCCCTCACGCTCTTCTACAAGATCAATCTCTCCACCTTGTTGTTTACGCCAAAAATAGGCATCGCCGTATATTTTTTTGTATTCCCGAGCTTTGAGGCGTTCTGAAATAATAAAGTTTTCCCATAATTGTCCATGATCGTTGCGTAAATCTAGTGGGTTAAATTGTGAAATCAAGGCATTACGGATGCCGTTGTCCACAAAAAAGTATTTATTTTTTCGACGCACTTCACTACGTAGGTTTCTACTAAATGGTGATAAGCGCATGATGACAAAACTTTTTTCAAACAAGTCAATATAGCGCTCGACTGTTTTATAATCAATACCCAATTGCGTGCCCAATTCATGGAACGAAACTTCTTGACCAACTTGAAAGGCTAGTAATTTTAATAAGTCTAACAAGATCCGCGATCCTTTGACCCTTTCAAGGGTCAGGATATCTTTAAGTAGATATGAATTCACCATTTCTTTTAATGTGGATATTTTTGTTTCAAACGATGTGGCATTCAACACGTCAGGATATGATCCAAAAATTAGAAATTCTGATAAACGTTGTTTCAGTTCATACTCATTCGTTGCTGCCGCCAATAATTCTATTTGTGAAATCGGGTATAAGGTTATAGTCCATTTTCTTCCAACTAGGGGTTCGCCAATCTGTTGTGACAAGTCAAATGAAGACGATCCAGTCGCAATCACGAACAAGTCGGGTCGCTGATCAACAATAATTTTTAAACCCAGACCGATTTGCGGTATAAGTTGTGCTTCATCAATTGCAAAGAGCTCAATGTTTTTAACGTATGGTAAAATTTGGGAGAAATTCCGGGAACTTAAAATATGTTGAGTTTCTATACTATCTCCAAAAGCTAGTTTATACTTCAATTTCGTTTCAGACAAAAATTGCTGTAGTAACGTTGTTTTACCTACTCGACGAGGACCATAAATGACCAAAACCTTACCTTTTTGGATCTGTTTTTTAATATTATATATCCTATTTATCATATAAATAATAGTATATCATTTCCTAATAATTGTAAATGGCAAAACTTTTAACACGATAGATGAATTTATCTTCAATCACTAGGCAGCAATTCATTGCCGCATCCTGGTAAGGAGAGCAGTATTATGAGATCAAACCAACTGGTGCAAGGATGGTGGTAGAATTAAGTTTGGTTAGGTGTTTGGTCAAACAGATAATACCACCAATGCCAACAGATGGTAGTTTGTTTTGTAGAAATTGAATCTGCTTTGCATCTGCAGTTGTACTATAGACAGCGCGTTTTATTTCGATCGGTGTTAGTGTTTCATTTTGTACAATGATTAAATCTATTTCGCGACCTTGACCATCACGAAAGCCATACAATGGGGGATCTTCACCACGAAACAGGTAGCTTTTTACGATTTCACTCACAACAAACGTTTCAAAAAAGGCCCCGGCCATAGCACCTTGTGCCAAGGTATCCGGCGAGCGCCATTTCGTTAAGAAGGCCGCTAAACCAGTGTCCAAAAAATAAAGCTTGGGTGCTTTAATTAAGCGTTTGATGCGATTTGTATGATAGGGACGTAATAACCATACCAACATTGTTTGTTCTAAAATGGATAGCCAATCTTTAGCTGTTGGTACACTCACGGCAGCATCGCGCGCTAGATCAGAATAGTTTAGCCACTGTCCGGTACGAGCGGCACACAGTTGAAGAAAAACATGAAATTCTCGAGTTTTTTCAATGCCATAGAGCACACGTAGGTCACGATCGATATAGGTTTGAATATAGGCATTAAAAAACGTGGTGGGATTTGGTGGGCGGTTCTGCCACAGAGCCGGAAACGAGCCGCGGTGAATACGTTCAAAGATGCTATGGTTCGTGGCTGACCAAGGATACGTAGACGGCAACTGTCTGGTAAGCGTAAATGGCTCGGTTGGTTTTTTGAGACGCAGGATTTCCGCTGTCGAAAAGCCTAGTAAATTCACAATCGCCACTCGCCCAGTTAAAGATTCTTGGACATTTTTAATCATGGCAAATTGTTGTGAGCCGGTCAACCAATATTGGCCAGTAGCCGAATGCTGATCAACCCGCAATTTAATTTCCGAAAACAATTGTGGAGCATATTGGACTTCATCAATAAACAACGGTGCCTGATACTGTTGCAAAAAAAGCCCCGGATCACTTTGGGCCAATTGACGATCGGCTAAATTATCAAGTGAAACGTAGCGCAGACGATACTGTTTAGCCAAGTGTTGCAGGACTGTGGTTTTTCCAACTTGACGTGGACCACTCACATAGACCACCTTAAACGTTTGATGGGCTTGCTTGATGGCGGTTTCTAAGTAGCGTGATATATACATTACTGTAAATTTAAAGTAAGAACTTAAATTTGTCAAGTACGCCACGCTTAAAAATTTCTAATAATTTCCTCAATCACTAGGCAGCAATTCATTGCCGCATCCTGGTAAGGAGAGGAGCAGAGTAGTTTCAGAAACCACTAGATTGTTAACTATCCCAACCTCTACCGGCAAATTATTTTTACCAACACAGGTTGGATTATTTTATTCGAATACCGGTTCGTTTAATCTCCCACACTAATGGGCTTTCATCGACAAAGTCTTTTGGGGTAAAACCAACCGGAGCTAACATAATATTATCATCCTCATTGTTTTTTGATCGCCACAAATAGGCCATGGGATCACGCTTACGTTTAAGGGCACTTGATATGATGCACACATCAACGTCACTCCATTTATGGTAGTTACCTTTAGCATACGAACCAAATATAAAAGCACTTTGTACTGGTAAACCGTTTTTTTCTAAACGGGAAACATATTGTTTTACAGTTCGTCTGATTGGTTGGGGTATTTTTTTTCTAGCCATAAGTAAAAATTTTTCGTTATAGTCAAGTACTTCTTTGTATAGGATGGAGTACAACGTTTATGAAAATCTAGTTTCACATCATCGTATCGACCCGCAATATTAAATGTACTAATAGTTTGTAAGTTACCTTTTTCTGCTGGTGTTAATGATAAGCTGGCTTTGTTTGTTAACATGACAAGATCATGAATATATGATGCATGATTTTTAGTATGTAGCAGCGGTATTTCGCCAGTAGCTAACCACTTTTTTGGTATCCATAATTATATGGTACTAAATTTTTGGATTTTATTCCAGCCTCTATCTTCAAATTTTTTGAAGACACAGGTTGGAGATCATGTGTAGTCTGATCTCAAGCCTCCTAAAAATAATGAACAATTAATTCCCGCAGGCGGGGGTCCCGAGCAGCTTCCGCCACCCGGGACCCCCGACGTTGGGTGGGTGGTCAGTAGCCGTTCATCTGCGCGAGCGCCTTCAGCGCTGCGCCGATCTGGCGACCGGCCACGGGAATCTGATCCCTCTGAAGATTCCCGTAACTCAACCTGATGAATCGCGGATCGGTTATCAGCGCCGTACTCGCTGGAGAACCGATTACCGCAGCCTGATCGACGAGCCACATAGCCACGTCCTCCGAAGAGGTAATCGTGACTTTGCCCTCGCCGTTGAGGTTGGGTGTATATTGCATTCCACTTAGTCCGTTGAAGTACACGGCTAAGTAGAAAGCCCCCTGTCCGGAGGAATGCTCCACCGTAAAGGGAGTCTCTGCCAATTCAGTTTTGAGATTCGCCAGCATCTCCAACATGGCATCCCGCCTCAGCTTCATTTCCGTGTAGCCACGGACGTAGCCGCGGCTATTGATGACGCTGGTGGAGATGGCTTGCGAAAGAATCGCAGGTTGTCCGGCAGACGCTCCTTGGCTCGAAACGAACCTGGAGCGCCAATAAGTGTTCGGGATCCAGGCGGCGCTGCATCTTTTGCCTGACCCGACTACTTTTTGGACGCCTACTCCGAGCACCATGATATTGTTGGCAGCCCATTTGCCAACATCATGGTGACGGTCAGACTTCCACAATTCCGCAGCCGCCCGAGCCAGGCTGCGGTGCTCTCGATCATAGACGAACAACATGTAGAGTTCATCGGAAATTGCCGGAACTTGGTGCTTATAAAGCACCTGAAGCAGATTTACCAGCCGACTGCTACCGAATACATCCCCAGAAGGGTTGTTCGGGTTGCACATTATTAGGCACCCGACGTCTGGATTTTCCGTTAAAAACTTATCCACTTTCTCCGAGTCAGGAATACCGTTAGGGCACTCCAACGTGACCAATGCATCCGGACCATAATATCCGGTGATGATCACTTCGTATGTGCCCCAACTCGGAGTGATAAGCCCAAACTTTGGGCGCTTGCTCGCTTCCATGTATTCACGCACTGAATGTGTCGCGTGAAACACGGCGTTACGATCACCTGCATGCATGCAGAAATGATCCCGCGCTTCCACGCCACAGTGGTGTTGGAAGAAGGTTTTGTGAGCCGCCAACGCAGGCCCCCAACCGGTCATCTTGCCGTAGGGGAATCCCACATCAGGCGTCATGTTTATAAGCGCGTCGAGAATTCTCTGCGGGCGCTGCCTCATCCACTCCTGAACGGTTTCTAGCGACCTTTCAGGGAAGGAGCTATGCAAGCCCGCGATCGTCTCAACCTCAATATTGGCGCCTTTGAGTTGTTCATGAGTCGACGTCATCCAGGCAAGGGCCTGGTCGACCAATTTGCCTGGAAAGTTATTGATGTACTGGAACAACTCTTCAGCATCGGCCATGGTCAGGCCGAACGTGGTGCCAGTGTGCCGTCTTGTCTCGGAGACCAGCAGGTCGATGCCGGAGATCAGCTCGTCATGGAGAATGCCTACGTTGGCATCTCCCACGCCCATGTGAACCTTCACCAAGCCGAGCCGACGGTAGATGTCGTCACGGCTTGAAGCTTCCGCATCCAGGTACTCGGCCCACCGATTGACCGGCGGGATGGAAGCCTTCCGCCAGTGAGACTGGGCGATATCATGGACGACCATCAGGTCATCCGGGTCGTACAAATGCGGTCGACTAGTGTCTACAGGCGGCCGACTGCGCTCGGTCATCATGTTTCTTTCACTTTCGTCAGGGTTCACTCTGTCTCCTTCCTTGGATTTTGACACAGGTAGAAATGCCTGTGCCGGGCTTGGGAATGAGCGTTCTATAACGCAGTGAGTGCCCGGTTTTTAGTACGAAAAGTAGCTGAAAAGTAGATATTTTCGTAATAAAAATCGAACGCTCTCCAGCGTAATTTGACCCAGGATAAAGGGGGTTGGTAATTTTGTCTAGCGATACGGTAGTATAGTTAGCCAGTCTTTACAAAAAGCCCATAGTACACTACCATAACATTATGGAAAAACAGTTATTAAACTATAGAATTATCATTGAACCTGAACGCATGGGGAAAAAGCTGGTCTATAATGCTTACTGCCCGTCTTTAGGTATAGCTGATTATGGTAATACTATAGAAGAGGTGCTAGTCAGTTTGAAAGATGGTATTGAATTAGCTATTGAAAGTTTGCTTGAGGAGAAACAAGAATTACCAAAAGATAATATTCAGCAACAATTTATTACCGCTATTCAAATAGCGCCACACCGTATCGCAGTACATGCCTAATGCAAAATTGCCTCGCAATCTAAAATCAGATTTCAATTGAACAGCTTAGTGAGGTTTATTAACAATTTGACCCAGGATAAAGGGGGTTGGTAATTTTGTCTAGCGATACGGTAGTATAGTTAGCCAGTCTTTACAAAAAGCCCATCATACGATATGATGTCGATATGGGAACTCCAATTATTACTACAATGCAAGGTCAAATTATTGTGCGTATTCCATTTGCTGAAGACCAAACTAAAACTCAAGTTATTCACACCACTCTTCCTACGGATAGAGTAGATAGTCAATTAGATAGATGGGAAAAATTACGTGGTAGCTTAGCTAATACACCTGCTTTTGCCAATCAAACATCAGTTGCTGTACAGCATATGCTCAAGGATATATGGAAAGAAAAACCTTTGTAATTGATGCAAATATTTTTTTAGAATTACTTCTAGACCAAAATCAAGCCGAGGTTTGCGCTCAATTACTCCAGTTTCTCGAAGACAAAGGACATACTATAGTGATCACGTTGTTTGCTATTTACGGTATGGAAGTGGTGCTTGAGGCTAAAGGAGCTGGAGAGGTCATTAAAAGTTTGTTACAACGTTGTCAACAGAGTTTAGTGATTGAAGTATTGCACACCAATTTGGAGGAAGAACATGAAATTTTTACAGTAGCACAGCAACAACGTTTGGATATTGATGATGCTCACCAATACTGGGCGGCTAAGAAGTTAAATGCTCTATTTGTCAGTTTTGATAAAGATTTTGATCATACTGATCTACAGCGATTAGAACCAAAAACAATACTTGCACAGCATCTTTCGCAATAATGCGTACCGTCCTTCTCAGTACATGCCTAATGCAAAATTGCCTCGCAATCTAAAATCAGATTTCAATTGAACAGCTTAGTGAGGTTTATTAACAATTTGACCCTAGAATAAGGGTGGGGTAATTTTGTCTAGCGGTACGGTAGTACTATTTTGACAACTAAACTTTTTTAGTGTAGTTTGCACTTATGCAAGACCATACATTTACCATAGTACTTGAACCAGATCACGAGACTGGTGGATATAATGTGGTTGTTCCATCGTTGCCTGGTTGTTTTACCCAAGGTGATACTATTGAAGAAGCCTGTCAAAACGCTAAAGAAGCTATTCAATGTCATTTAGAAGGTCTAAAGATAGATGGAATTGTTTTATCTTATTTAACCAAAGAAGCTGAATTTGTCAGTACTGTGTCTATACCCGTTGCTTATGCCTAAATTGCCAGTTGTTAAGGCGCGTGAATTGATACGTGCTTTACAACAACAAGGTTTTGTTATTTTGGTCCAAGTAGGTAGTCATGTTCAACTCAAACATCCTGATGGCAGAAGAACAACTATTCCGTTTCATGCGGGTAAGGATATTAAACCCGGAACGCTGTTGAATATTTTACGTCAAATCAACATGAGTAAAGTGGATTTACAACGTATTCTTTAATCATAAAGCTAAACAACATCAATTACCTCTTAGCTAAAACCAAAGGCAGATGGAGCAGGAATGGTTGGTTTGGTACAGTCTGTTGAGCCACCGTTATTAATTGCTTGTCGAAACTGATTAATGGGTTAGCTATCCGGTAATCCACTCGGTGGTAGCGCGATCGTATTCTTCTTTATGTGAAACATCGAACCATTTGTTTGAAAATGGATAGCCAGCAATTTGACCACGGTGCGCTAAATCAGGAAACACATCGCGGGCGAGATATTTGTTCATGACATTATCTAAGTGTTCAAATACCGCTGGCTCACATACCGCAATGCCAGAAAATACCAAATTACTTTTATTGTAGCTCGATGGTTTTTCAATAATGCGATACACTCGATTGCCTTGCAGTTCAGTCACGCCATACAATGATGGGTTGGTGCAGGCCGTCACCGCTAGAGTAAGCATAATATGATCTTGTTCCCGATGAAACCGAGCTAGTTCCTGCAAATCAATTTCAGTTAAAATATCACCATACAGTAATAAAAAGGTGTTACGGATATGCGGTTTGGCTAAACTTAACGAATGGGCGGAACCAGCGTTGGCATCATCTTCAACATACGTAATATTGACTTTCCATTGGGAACCATCGCCAAGATATTTTTTTAAATCGTGGCGACCGGCACTAATCACCATAATAATATTAGTGATATTCGCTTGGCGCAGCAATTCAATGGTGTAGGCAATCACTGGTCGGTTATGAATGCGCAGCAGTGGCTTGGTGGTTTGATCAGATTTTCCGGCCGCTAAAATAACGCAGGTTGAAATGCCAGCCCCTAAATAACGACCAACAATATACTCGATGCCGTGCGATCGATTGCGGATAGTATCACCATCGATAAAGCGATCCAGTGAGGCCAAAATGTCTTGGCGCATCGTAATGGTTAAGCGTTCTTTGCCGCCGCGTTTGCCCATAATATTTAAAGCCAGTTTAGCATAGTGTTAGGCGACAAGCAATTGTGCTACCATCAGCTTATGGTTTGGGTAGATGATCATTTTATCCGGCGCGGAACAAGCCTGATTGCTGGTGTGGATGAAGCTGGCCGAGGCGCCTGGGCTGGGCCACTGGTGGCGGCAGCTGTAATTATGCCGCGGCTGCGAATTGCCGGCGTAAATGATTCAAAACAGTTAACAGCCAGGCAACGCGAGCAGCTGTATCAAGGCATTATTGAGCAAGCCATCAGTTGGAGTGTGGTGAGTATCGGCATTGATCAGATTGATACCTTAGGGGTGCACGCCGCTAATCTGTTTGCGTTATCGTATGTGTTAACGCATTTAGCCGTGATGCCGGATTTGGCGCTGGTGGATGGCTTTACCGTGGCGCACTATCTGCCAACTAAGCGGTTGATTCATGGTGATCAGTTGAGCTACGCTATCGCAGCAGCCTCTATTGTAGCTAAAGTTGTACGCGATCAGATGATGCAACAACTCGATCACGCTGATGATCGATATGGCTTTGCCCAGCATAAAGGGTATGGTACTCGGCAACATCAGCAGGCTTTACAACAGCACGGCGTTAGCCTTTGGCACCGGCGGTCATTTGCACCAATTCGTGCCCTAACGATATAATACTACTATGCTTGATCCAACAATGATAATTAACCGAGTACAATTGAAACCAGGTGAAGTGGTGGGTGATTTAGGTACTGGCCGCGAAGGGCGAATGGCGATTGCGGCTGGAAAAATTATTGGTGATCACGGTAAGGTATATGCGGTTGATGTGGTGAAGGCAATTTTGCCGGTGGTGGCTACTAAAGCCAAGTTGGTTGGAGTGAATACTATTCAAACGGTCTGGAGTGATTTAGAGGTGTATGGGGCAGCGCGCGCCATTGCTGATCAAACTTTGACCGTGGCTTTTATGATTACTGTGTTGTTTCAATCACAAAAACGTTACGATATGTTACACGAAGCTGCTCGCATGCTGCAACCCGGTGGACGCCTAGTGGTGGTGGATTGGAAGCCAGGCACGCACACTCCGTTTGGTCCAAGTGAAGATCGACGGGTACATGCCAGTGAGGTGGAACACTATGCCGAACAATTAAATTTAAAGTTGGTTGAACAGTTTGAGGCTGGTCCATACCATTGGGGCTTGATTTTTATGAAGTAATCAGTTACCCTACTATAGGTAATGAGCGCCTCCGGATAGGAGGTTTTTTTAGTATCAACCTATGTATCAACAACACATGACCGGTAGCGTTGGCGAAACGATAGCGGCTGATTACTTGTTAGGAAAAGGTTTTACAGTGGTAGCACGAAACTGGCGGTTACGAACAGCTGAAATAGATATTATTGCCCAGCGTGACGATGTGGTTTATTTTTTTGAGGTTAAAACTAGGCGGTCGCTACAGTATGGGCATCCGTACGAGGCTATTTCTGCCCGTAAACTATTTAAGATTAAACAGGCTGGGGTGGTGTACGTCGCTCGCCGGCAGCTTCGGTACCGAGCGTTAGCTGTTGGAGTAATTGGTATTGTACTTAATCACACTAGTGATCGTTGTACTATTTACTATCTACCAAACGTGGATGGTTGACATATTTTATAACCCAGCTATACTGCTTGCTATGTTACAGTAGTATCATTGATACTGCTTTTTTTGTTCTTACATTCTTTATTCATAACTCACCATCATTATGCCAGATGCCAAAGAAGTCGGTGCAGCCATAAAACAAATTTGTGAAGAGAAAGGTATTCCATTTGAGTCGGTGATTGCTTCAATTGAAGCCGCTTTAGCGGTAGCGTACCGTAAGGAAATGGCCATGAAAGGCAAAGATATTCGGGTTGAGTTCAATGCCAATGATGCCTCGATGCGTATTTTTGAAGTACACACGGTAGTGCCGGAGGAGTTGTACCAAACCTACCTGCAAGAAAAAGAACAAGCCGAAGCAGCAGTAGCGGCTGGCGATCAACCAATCGCCACCAAAGAGGAAGTGTTGCCAGTGTCCGGCGAAGAGGTGCAAAAACGGTTTAATCCCAAAACAGATGTCGCCTTAAGCGAGGCGCGTAAAGAGATCGAAGACATTGAAGAAGGTGATGAGATTCGCGATGAGCTAGAAGTGCCTGGTGAGTTTGGTCGGATGGCTGCGCAAACGGCCAAACAGGTGATTATTCAAAAATTACGCGAGGCTGAACGCGAAACGTTGTATCAATTATATAAAGATCGTTCCGGCCAAATTATTAACAGTATCATTCAGCGAGTTGATGGTCGCATTGTGTTTGTTGATTTAGGTCAAGCCATTGCCGTGATGCCGCCATCGGAACAAATTCCGGGTGAACTGTATAAAACCGGTCAACGCATTAAGGTGTTACTGTTATCCATTGAAAAAACTAATAAAGGCCCAGAGATTGTAGCTTCTCGATCGCACCCCGAATTAGTGGCGGCTTTATTTCGATCCGAGGTACCTGAAATTACCAGCGGTGCCGTTGAGATTAAAGGCGTGGCCCGGGAAGCTGGTTCGCGTACCAAGATCGCCGTTGTTGCCACTGATCCTAGCATTGATCCAATCGGCTCTTGCGTTGGTCAACGTGGTACGCGCGTGCAAACGGTGATTGGCGAACTGGGCGGCGAAAAGATCGATATTATTCATTATGATACAGATGCAGTAAAATTTATTGTGAACTCACTTAGCCCGGCTAAAATATTAGCCGTGCAATTGAAGGAAGATGGTGATCAAAAAATAGCCATGGCGGAAGTGGCTGAAGATCAATTTTCATTAGCGATTGGTCGTGCCGGTCAGAATGTACGATTAGCGTCGCGTTTAACCGGTTGGTCGATTGATATCGTGAAGAGCGAGGCGACCGCTGAAATCGCTGAAAACAAGGTAGAAGCTGTTGCAGAAGGTGTGGACAACAATGACACAGCTGAAAAAAAATAACAATCATTTAACGTTTTATATTCTATGCAGGGAGCACTCATATTTTCTTTAGCGGCTAGTGTAGTCGCTATTGGCTATGGCCTAGTGATGGCCATGATGATTAATAAAAAACCAACCGGTAATGACCGCATGCGTACAATTGCCCGGGCAATTCAGGCTGGGGCATCAGCCTACTTGAATCGACAGTATCGGACAGTAGCCGTAGTGGCGGTGATATTATTTGTAGTATTGTGGTTAATGTTAGGCTTAACCATGGCATTAGGGTTTGCTGTAGGTGCAGTGTTCTCGGCTTTAGCTGGATACATTGGTATGAACATATCCGTGCGGGCTAATGTTCGTACTACCGAAGCGGCTCGTCAAGGCATGGCTGCAGCCATGGAACTGGCCGCTCATGGTGGCGCGGTGACTGGATTATTGGTGGTTGGATTAGGCTTACTCGGTGTAGCTGGCTTTTACTGGCTGACTGGCGGCGATGTTCGGGCCCTCATTGGCTTAGGTTTTGGCGGTAGTTTAATTTCGGTATTTGCTCGATTAGGCGGTGGTATTTTTACTAAGGCGGCTGATGTTGGAGCTGATTTAGTGGGCAAGGTAGAAGCGGGTATTCCAGAGGATGATCCGCGTAACCCAGCCGTGATTGCCGATAACGTTGGCGATAACGTTGGCGACTGCGCTGGCATGGCTGCTGATTTATTTGAAACGTACGCTGTCACATCAGTAGCGGCTATGTTGCTTGGTTCATTAGTGTTTGGTGTGGCTGACCCAACGGCCTATAATCCACTGGTGCTGTACCCGTTAGTGTTGGGAGGAGTATCTATTATTACCTCTATTATTGGTATTTGGTTTATTCGTTTAGGAAAATCAAAAAATATTATGGCTGCTCTATACAAAGGGTTAGCCGTTGCCGGTGTGTTAGCCGCCATTATTTTTTACCCCGTGACTAAATGGATGTTAGGAACGCCAGCCGATCAAGGCCTGTATACGTATTCCAGCACAGCCTTGTATTGGTGTGCGTTAGTTGGTTTAGTGGTGACCGCCGCTTTGGTATGGATTACTGAATATTACACTTCAACCAAATATCAGCCGGTGCGGTCAATTGCATTTGCTTCAGAATCAGGCCACGGCACTAACGTGATTCAAGGTTTAGCCGTTTCATTAAAAGCCACCGCGGCGCCAGTGGTAGTTATTATTTTAGCGATTTTGGCTACATACTTTTTGGGTGGCTTATATGGTATCGCTGTAGCCGCTATGGCCATGTTGTCGCTGACTGGTATTATTGTAACGATTGATGCTTTTGGTCCCATTACCGATAATGCCGGTGGCATTGCCGAGATGGCCGAGTTACCCGAAGATGTCCGCCAAATAACCGATGCTCTTGATGCAGTCGGTAACACCACTAAGGCCGTTACCAAAGGATATGCCATTGGTTCGGCTGGGCTGGCAGCTTTAGTATTATTTGCTTCCTATGTGCAAGATTACACTGATATTACTGGCGAACAGTTGAGTTTTGATTTAGCTGATCCCAAGGTGATTGTTGGGTTACTGTTAGGCGGAATGATTGCCTATTATTTTACAGCCTTGTGCATGCAATCGGTGGGCAAAGCAGCTGGCGCTGTGGTGCACGAGGTGCGTCGTCAGTTCAAAAATATTCCAGGAATTATGGCAGGAACAGCTCAACCAGATTACGCGGCTTGTGTTGATATTGTGACCAAAGCAGCCATTAAAGAAATGATCGTACCGGTATTAATTGCGGTGGTGCTGCCAGTGATTGTATGGTACGGGCTTGGTCCAGTGACGATGGGCGGAGTATTAATGGGAACAATTATAGTTGGAATTTTTTTGGCCCTAGCCATGACTACGGGCGGCGGTGCTTGGGATAATGCCAAAAAGTATATTGAGCAAGGCCACCATGGCGGTAAAGGCTCGCCTGCTCATGCTGCGGCTGTTACCGGTGACACTGTGGGTGATCCATACAAAGATACTGCTGGACCAGCCATTAATCCTATGATTAAAGTGATCAATATTATTGCCTTATTGTTGGTAGCGGCTTTGGCCTTGTAGTATGAATATTACTCAAACTATTCAGGAAAAAACCACTATTGTATTGACTATTGAATTACTACCCGAAGAGCTTAAACCGTATCTCGATAAAGCCACCCAGGCAATTTCGAAAGATGTTAAAGTGGATGGGTTTCGACCAGGTCATGTACCGTTTGAGGTGCTTAAAACCAAGGTTGGTGAAATGGAAATTTATCAAGAAGCTGCTCAATTAGCCATTCGTGATACTTTACCTACGGCCATTCAACGTCAGCAATTGAACTTTGTTGGTCGGCCGCAAATTAATGTGGAAAAATTAGCACCCGGTAATTCGTTTGTATTCACTGCCACTGTAGCAGTACTGCCAACTGTTAACTTAAAAGAGTACCAAACTGTTCGTGTTACTAAGCCACCAGTAACGGTTGATGAGCAAAAGTTTCAACAAACCATGGAGCATCTGCGTCAATTACGATCAACTACCGCAGTGGTTGATCGCCCAGCCGTTAAAGGCGATCGGGTGACGATCAATTTTGATATCAAGTTAGCTGGTGTATCAGTAGAAGGTGGTCAAGGCCAGGATGTACCAGTGACGATTGGTGAACAGCAGTTTATTCCTGGGTTTGAGGAAAACATTATTGGCATGAAGGCTGGTGAAACGAAACAGTTTGCGTTGACCTTTCCAGAAAACTACGGAGCCAAACAATTAGCTGGCAAGCACTGTGATTGTACCCTCACTATAAAAATAGTGAATCAGGTTACTTTACCACCGCTCAATGAAGACCTGGCTAAGCAGTTGAATTTTAAATCACTGGCTGAACTACAAGAGGCCGTGCGTAAAAATATTACCAGCGAACTTGAACGAAAAATCGAGGATGATTTTGAGGTGGCAGTGCTAGAAGCGGTCATGCAGCAAGCTGAATTTGATCCCATTCCACAACCGTTACTTGATGAAGAACTTGATCGGATGCTTGATGAGCTGAAACAACAAGTAGAGGATCAGGGTGGTAAGTTTGATGATTATCTAGCCCATGTCAAAAAAACACCAGACGAACTGCGTACTAGTTGGAACGACCGAGCTTTGAAACGGGTGAAAAGTGCTTTAATTGTGCGAGCGGTGGCTGATCAGCACAATATCACCATTACTGAAGATCAAATTACCACTGAAGTTGACAAGCAAAAACAAACTTACAAAGACTACCCAGAATTGAAGGGCCGCATTGAAAGTATGGAATTTCGTGGGTACACCCGAACCATGTTGCGCAATCAGTTGGCCTTGGAAAAATTAAAAGACTTGACTAGCACTAAAATATAATTCTAGTCTATCAATACCGTTGACAGCTGGTTCAGTAAGACATATACTAAGGTTATCTTAAGTTGAACTTAGTGATATGGCTATTCAAACAATTACTACCAAAGAGTTACGGACAAACTTACCAAAAATTAAACAGGCGGTTGATCAGGGTCAATCGTTCGTTTTAATTTATCGGTCTCGACCATTTGCCCAGCTTTCACCATTAGCCAAGCAGGCCATGCCTAAAAATCGAACCATCGATATCTCTACCTTGCCGGCAGTTGGTATGTGGAAAACACGCATTAAACGAGCTAGCGGCACAAAAGCTTTTTTAGAACAATTACGTCAGCAGGCGTGGGCGCGCTAATTGATACAACCGTAGTGATTGATTTAGCCAATGGTGACCAAGCTGCCGTGGATTTTTGTAATACACTACTGCAACAATCTGGCTTGATTTATATTTCTACTATTACGGCGATGGAAGTATTCGTTGGAGCACAACGCAAGAGAGAATTGAATTACTTAACCGAGCTGATTTCGATATTTAGACCCATTAAAATGACTGAAGAAATTAGCGATATTGCTTTGGGCTTGATGAAAAAGTATCGATTAGCTCATGGCTTATCTATCCCAGACGCGCTGATTGCCGCCACGGGATTAGTTGAAAATTTGGTGTTGTATACACATAACCTTAAACATTTTCGTCATATAGCCCAACTCGATGTACAACGGCCATATTAATGTACCGATCGAATAGCCCGTTTTAGAATGGCAACCGATCGACGCAAAGCGGTTTTTTCCGTTTGATTGAGTGGCAACACCAATTCTTTTTCAATACCGCGTTTACCTAACACCGAAGGCGTACTAACGGCCACATCATGAATACCATACTCACCGCGCAAGACAGAAGATACTGGGTACACTTCGTGCGTGTTATACAGAATGGCTCGCACTAACTGGGTAACACACACTCCAATGGCTAGATTGGTAGCGCCCTTTTTTTTGATAATGTCGTATACTACTTGAACTACTTGTGCATGGATACGTTGAATATCACTTTTATGATAACCGGGAAACACTGTGAGCGGCACCGATTGCACACTGGCCGTGCTGATTACTGGAAACGAACTGTTGCCATGTTCTCCCAATACATAGGCATCAACATGGTGTGGACTAACCTTGAAATGTTGTGCCAAGTAGGCGCGGAAGCGAGCGGTATCTAACACTGTACCAGAACCAATCACGTGGTGATGAGGAAAACCAGAATACTGTTTGGCAAAATAGGTTAATATATCTACCGGGTTGGTTACAATCAGCATAATACAATGCGGTGCTTGCCGTTTAACCTCTGTCACGATACCGTGGAGAATTTTAAGATTGGTGGTGAGCAAATCAAGTCGCGTTTGACCAGGGGCTTGAGCTGCCCCGGCTGTGATAACAACAATATCAGAATCTTGAATATCACGATAATTTTTGGATCCCTTAAAATTAGTGTAGGGTAAAAATGAACTGCCATGCATTAAATCCAACACCTCGCCTTCAGCTTTTTTAAGGTTACGATCCAGCAGTACAATGTCACTAGCGGCACCATCCAAAGCTAATGCAAAGGCCGAAGCTGTGCCAACATTGCCCGCACCGATAATTGAAACTTTTCCAGGCATAATTGATTTTATTTATTAATTACATTTACCAGTATAGCATATTCGATTACAATACAGTTATGTCTCAAATTGGCGCTCACGTTTCGGCGGCTGGTGGCGTAGCCAAGGCTCCAAGCAATGCCCACGCTGAAGGATTAGAAACGTTTCAAATGTTTAGTCGATCACCCCAGTCATTCCAGTGCCCAGTGCTCACCGCTGATATGGTGGCACTGTTTTTACACAATGTGCAACAGTACGGTTTTAAACAATACTATATTCATGCACCGTACCTGGTGAATATCGCTTCGGCCAGTAACCGTTTACGTCATGGTTCTATTACTATGTTGCGTCAGGAACTAGATCGTGGTAGTCGGCTTATGGTACGTGGCGTGATGTTTCATACTGGCAGTGCTGCCAGCCAGCCATCGCGTCGAGCAGCCTTAACTACTGCTGGTAAAAGTTTGAATCAAATTTTACAAGGGTATCAGGGTAGTTGTTTGCTGTTATTAGAAAATGCGGCTGGTAGTGGTAGTGTGCTAGGCTGCTCATTAAATGAGCTAGCCCAGTTGTATCGCAGTATCAAGCCCGCCTATCGGAAATACGTTGGGTTTTGTATAGATACGCAGCATGCCTTTGGTTCGGGCTACGACTTGCGTACTAAAGCCAATGTTAATCAATTCGTTAGGCAGATTGATCAGCAACTCGGTTTAAAAAAATTGATCGTGATACAAGCGAATGATTCAAAAGTATCATTTGATAGCAAAAAAGATCGTCACGAGCACATTGGCCAGGGATACATTGGAGCGGCGGCTTTTGGCTATATGTTGCAGCATCCAAAACTTAAGCACCTGGATTATATTTTAGAAACGCCATTGGCCGGTCGATCCGAAGATATCGCGATATTAAAAAAGTTACGCTGATGATGAAGTGCACTATCCTGGGCTGTGGTCGTTATCAAATTACATCCAATTATAATTCTACGGGTAATCTTATTACCACTCATCAGATCAAACTGGTACTTGATTTTGGACGTGGCAACCTCCATGCTTTAACGCAGTTGGGATACACAGTTAATGATATCGATGTCATTTGTATTAGTCACACCCACCCCGATCATGTGGCTGACTTATTGGCTTTTTTTCAAGCCCATTTCATTGATTACAAACGTGGCCTCACCACTCGACAATTACACATTATTGGGCCCAGTGGTATTAGGCGGTGGTTCAGCACTATAGCCAGCCTTGTGCAAGAAGATTTAGGCTATCAACCAGTTCTGTATGAGGCCCCTACTAGACCAATTATTATTGGTGATGTCAGTATTACCACAGCTAGCGTCCAGCATAATGTGCCTGCCCTAGGCTATCGTATTAGCTGTGATCAAAAAACCGTCATGTATTCTGGTGACACTGGTTATACCGATCAGCTGTTCAAACTAGCGCACAATGCCGATGTAGCCATTCTAGAGTGTTCTAATGCGCCAGATCAGACTAGTGAGTTTCATTTAAATCCGCAGGCCTGTGGTGAAATCGCCAGCAGCGCTAACGTGCGCCAATTGGTGTTGACCCATTATGGTGGCACAGAACGAATACCCGAATTACAGCGCGAGACAGGCAAATATTTTAGTGGTATACTCACGGTGGCCGAAGAATTGTTAAGTTTCAATCTGTAATCATTGTATTGAATATGACCGTGCTGAAAGAATTTGCTATTGGGTTAGCGTTGCGGGCAGGCAATATGTTAATGCGCGAATTTCGAGCATTGGCTCCTGAACAAATTCGGTTTAAGGATAAACGAGAATTGGTTACTAAACACGATCGCAATGTCAATCGTTTTTTAGTTTCAAAAATTAAACATGCCTATCCCGATCATACCATTTTATCCGAAGAACAAGGGTTAGAAAATAATAAACGCAACAGCGAATTCATGTGGGTGGTTGATCCACTTGATGGCACCACTAATTTTGTGATGCGTCATACTTTTTTTACCACTACCATGGCTTTGTTACGTAATGGTGACCCAGTGTTAGGTGTGATTTATGCGCCGTATACTCGCGAATTGTTTGTGGCTGAAAAAGGCAAAGGAGCTAGTCGTAACGAGGTGCGTATGCATGTATCGAATGAAGATAAGCTACGGTCGTCATTTTTGTGTTTTTCTTATTCTCATGAGCGTAAATCACTGCGTCGAGCGATTTCTGCCTACCAACATTTTGAATTTGAGGCTCGGTCAATGCGACATTTTGGGTCAGCTTCGTTAGAGCTAGCCTTTGTAGCGGCTGGCCGGGTAGATGGTATGATTATTACCCCACCGGTGCGGGTATGGGATGTAGCGGCTGGTATCTTAATGGTGCAAGAAGCCGGCGGTAAAGTGACTGATTTTTACGGCCAACCGCGCCGGGTTACCTATGATGGTTTAGTTGTTTCTAACGGTAAAGTTCATAAACAAATTTTGCGCGTCATTAAAGACAAGCGAATTTAATGCGCCTGGCTGTTTTTACTGATAATTTTTATCCAGAGTTAAGTGGAATTGCCGATGTTATTCTCACCCTGGGTAAACAATTAGTACAGCGTGGTCATCAACTGACCATCTTTGCTCCACGTTACGCCCAACGCAACTATCAACGAATTCGAGCAGCACGCCTGCACAGTAGTTTAGTATCCGGTATTACCGTAGTGCGGTGGTGGTCGGTACCGTATCCTACTGGTACACAGCAGGGGCGCATGGTTATGCCATTACCGTGGCGCTGGTTGCAAGTGAAACGGTATCAGCCCGAGGTGATTCATAGTCACCATTTTTTTGGAGTTGGTTTAGAAGCCTTATGGGTAGCTCGGCGCCTGGGCCTACCATTAATTGGTACTAAGCATACTGCCATTGAAAAATTTTTGCAGTATAGTCCGATTCAAACACCATGGACCGATCATCAAATCTTACGCTATGTCAATTGGTATTATCGCCAGTGCCAGGTAGTAACCGCACCAACTCAAGCCATATTGGATACTATGGAACCAGCCCAACCACATCAGCAGTACCGCGTTATTACCAATCCGATTGATGAAACTATCTTTTATCCAATATCCCAATTGCCGGCAGTATCGTTGCCTTTATATACTATTGTACATGCTGGTAGATTGGCCCCAGAACGATCAGTTGATGTATTGATTCGGGCCATGGTCGAAATAAAAAAATCATTGCCTGAAGTGCAATTACGCATTGTTGGTCATGGTACAGCTGAAAAAACTTTACGTCGTTTAGCCAAGCAGTTGCAGTTAGGCAATACCGTGCAATTTTTGGGCTACCTTCCTCCCGAACAGTTAGCACAGATTTACCATACCAGTCAGTTATTCGTTATTACAAGTCAAGCAGAAACGCAAAGTTTGGTGGCGCTCCAAGCTATGGCGACAGGGTTACCAGTGGTAGCGGTTGATTTGCCGGTGTTTCAGGAATGGGTTACACCTACCATTGGCGCCCTGGTACCATTTGGTGATGTGCCGTTGCTAGCTAGCACCATTGTACGATTGTTGCGTGATCAGCCATTGTGCCAACGGTTACGCGCTGGCTGTATAGCGGCAGCCTCACACTATAGCGCTAGCCAGATTGTTACGACATGGGAAGAATTATATCGTAGCTTGCTTTAGATCAAGGATACAATATGTTGTTAGGTCGGATTGGTCAACATTAAGGTATGGCTGAAGTTAGTTGAGTTTTTCCAAAGAAACTTAGCTGGAGTAGTTTTTTATCATGCGTTAGGAATAAATTACAATCAGCCATCGCAGCACTATGCAGTTGTATATTATCTTCGAAATCATCCATTGGTCCCCGCAGTGCTTTATGAATAATAGCTTGCTCAAATGGTATTATTAAAAAAAGTTGTAGAAGTTCAGCAAGTTTAGAGTAGGGAATTTTCTTTTTTGTGACATACATTAAAATATGGACAGATAACGGTGAAATAAAAAGATCGTGACCTTTTAAATCCTTACTAGTGATAACCCCTCTTTGTTCTACCAAGTCAATGAAAATATTGGCATCAAGAAATATCCTGGCCATATTTTTTTAATAAATGAGATTCGTAACGCTGTTGTCGTTGAGTGGAAGTAGTGTTGGGGAGATTAAATCTTTTTACTAGACGGTCAAATTTTTCATCATTAAATGGTTTGGTCAAATCATCTTGTATTGGTTGAATGACCCCGATTATTTTTGATCGATGAATTAAAGAAATAGCAGTACCTTTCTTTAAATAGGCTACTAGTTGGGAGGATTGAGTTCTCAAGTTTGTAGTTGTAATATAATTCATATATTTAAATGTACATTTAAATATATGTTTCGTCAACAGCTATCTGCTGAATCCATACTGCTGAATGTAGCCAGATACCAATCGGCGCTGTAGCATAATCTCCAACTTGCAATTTCCTACGTGGTGCCGGTGGAGGGACTCGAACCCACAAGGGCTTGCGCCCGACAGATTTTAAGTCTGTTGTGTATACCAATTTCACCACACCGGCCTAATAAAAACAGTGTTCCTATGATAAAGAAGTTGTTTGTTTCTGTAAAGTGTTAGGCTTGATCCATCAGCACAAAAAATGCTGCCCCACCAATAGCGCCAAGCACAATAACACCAACTAAAACTAACCCCATCCATAACCAGCGGCGGGCATGATTGGTCGACTGAACCGGAACCATAGCCTGGAAGGCCGCTTGAATATCAGATTCTTTCCAACCGGAGGCAGCCAAACCTTGGTTGATTTGCTGGTTGTTAAATCCTTGGGTACGGCAGGCTTGGATATAATCAATCGCTGGTTGTAATGGTGTAGTCATAGAATAAATTGTGAGCGAGAAACGGGGCTCGAACCCGCGACCTTCTCCATGGCAAGGAGACGCTCTACCAACTGAGCTACTCTCGCAGTATCAGGCACTATACCCAAGCACTTTAGGAGTGTCAATATTTGTCAATTTATCATCAAATACACTATCATAATAGTTGTATGTCCAATCTTACAATATGGATCCATTTACTGGGAGCCGGCGATGTGGCTGAATTGATCATTGGGACAGTCGAGCTGCCAAACAGCCTTATCCTGGGCCAATGGTTACTGCCACACTCATCAGTGCTAGCCTAATTACACTAGTCACCGTCTTTAGTTTATAAGAAGTATCCTAAAAATGAGGCCTGGGTGGGATTTGAACCCACGAATAAGAGTTTTGCAGACTCCCGCCTTAGACCACTTGGCTACCAGGCCTAATTCCCCAGAGGGTACATGGTAGTATTATACAGTCGCCTAGCAACTGTCAATTAATAGACTTGTACAACCGCTAGTCGTTTACCAAAACGTAGAGCGTCAGCTGTTGATGGCTGCCAAACATCGATACTGTGGCAACCATGCCGCGGAGCCATGCGATCTTCAACTACAAAGACACGATCACCAAACAGGCTGGGAATTTTTAGACGAGTGCCAAACGGTAAACAATTAGTGGCCACGGTTTGATGGCCGACAGTTGTGCCAGAAGCAGTAATGGTAGGAGAAGCGTCAGTTTGCGCTACAGTACTAGAATAGGCATACAATACAGCTTGAAATTGTCGGCGCGGACTTTTTATAACTAAGGCTGGCAACGTTTTTAATGGTTGTACAGCCACAGGCGTAGCACTAGGAGGCCGGTGTTGATTAAAACTGGGTTCAGACAATGGCCAAAACAATACACCAATCATAAAGCTGGCTGTAATGGCGAATCCTCCTAGTAGGCTGGGTTTGATCATAAGCTGCAAGATGGTATCAGAAAACCACCTTTTGTCAATGCACTTATACACTATTAGGTTTAACCATGCTTAATGATTGAACACGTAATGTATGCAAAAAATTTATAATAAAAGCTGACAAAATAGGCGCAAGGAGTTATAGTAGCTAACGTTATGCGCACTATTCCACGGGTGATGGCTACGCAACATCCTGATAACGCTGCTGCTCCATTTTGGGAGCAAGATGGTGATGGTTTTGTATCGGCTCAAGAAGAGGTGACCGAAGCGTATGCGGCTTTTGCTCAACTACAGGTGGATGAATTTATGTGGGATTGGGAAGGTAAATACGTTGATGAAGCCGTGGTGGAACGGTTTTTTTCTGAATACTTTCATTATTTTAAAAAGCATCCTTTGGGTCAGGAACGATTTTTAACCTTTCGCATACCTAATATTTGGCAAGAAAAGGGCTACTCCTTGGTACGAGCCATGATGGCAATATTAACGGCAGCCGACATGGCTAAGGATTTACAGTTAGCACCTCAACCACTGTTTGAAGTGATTTTACCCATGACTACATCGGCCCAACAGTTACTGCATATTCAAACAGTGTTTACCAAACTGGCTCGCGTTAAACACCAATTGTTTCATGATGCTACCGCTGGTTTCGATTACCTTGAGATTATCCCGTTGGTTGAAGAAGTTGATCAAATGTTTACTATTCGTAAATTACTTGAACGGTATCAAGTCTTGCATCAAAAACAGTACCGTCGATCCATTCGGTTAATTCGTCCATTTTTGGCCCGCAGCGACCCAGCTTTGGTGGCTGGTATTATCCCAGCAGTAGTTGGCAACAAAGTGGCCTTATCGGCTTTAGCCCAATGGAGCGATACCACCGGTATTCCCAGTTACCCTATTACTGGGGTTGGTTCGTTGCCGTTTCGGGGTGGCTGTGCCCCCGATAGTATTACAGAATTTATGCGTCAGTATGGTGGAGTGCGCACTGTTACAATTCAATCAGCTTTTCGGTATGATTATCCATTAGCGCAAGTCAAGCAAGCTATCCGCACATTACAAAAGAATTTACCACATAGTCAACCTCAAATTTTTTCAGCCCGAGACAATCAAATTTTACACAGTATTGCGCACCGAGCCGAACAACACTATCGTCAGGCTGTAACCAGCGTGGCTCGCGATATGTTTGCGGTGGCTGCTCACATGCCACGCCGTCGCGAACGGCGCTTACATATTGGTTTATTAGGGTATGGGCGCACTATTGGTAGAAAAAATTTTCCTCGAGCTATTACTTTTACGGCGGCCATGTATTCATTAGGAGTGCCACCAGAATTAATTGGTACCGGCCGCACTCTACGGGCCTTGGATAAAGGCCAAGGTGAATTATTGCACGCGGTGTATCGTAATTTAGAATATGATATTACGCGAGCTGGTCATTACTTGAATAAAGAAAATTTATCAGCTTTGGCCAAACGACAGCGAGGCTGGAAAGCGATCAAAACCGACATTGAATTTTTGGAACAATATTTTGGTATTACTCTCGGACCAAAAACCAACGATCACTATTTACATCGCAATGCCACCTCGGATATTTATTATTTGTTGCGTAAAAAACGCCCAGTGACCAAAGCAATATTACGCGCTGGCCGCTTGCGTCATAGCCTAGGTTGACGTCTTTTTAGAATTCTACTACACTAGATAGTAGTTAAAATTATTATTACTAATTTATGGCTATCATGATGGACGAACACGATAAAAAAGAGCATCACCCTAGTGAGCATAGTAAAAAATTTTGTGCTGGCTGTTCTTGTGAAGCCGGTCAATGCAGCTGTGGAGCTTGCAGTATGATTAATAAATTACCACCACCGTTGGCCTTTTGGGCCGGTGTGATTGTGACTGGCGGTACTATTTTTGCCATTGGTTTTATTGTTTTGTTAGTGTTGATGTACAAGGGAGTACAGATTACTACAGCTGACGGTGCCACTACAACTGTCAGTAGTGCTGTCAAAAATAGCAATACCAACACAGCGGCTGTAGCCAATGCCAACCAACCTAAACCATCCGGTAAGGTTGATCCAGCTAGTTTAACAAATGTGCGTGGTTCGGGTGATTATACGGTAGTGGAATACTCTGATACTGAATGTCCGTTTTGTAAACGACATCACAACACCATGTTGCAAGTGATGGAACAATATGATGGTAAATTACGCTGGGCCTATAAGTACTTTCCTCTAAAATCCCTCCATCAAAAAGCAGAACGCGAAGCCTTAGCCGTTGAATGTGCCGCTGAACAGAATAAATTTAATGATTATATTGATACTATTTTTGAGCGTACCACTTCTAACGATGGACTCGAGGACGCAGAATTATTTACCATGGCTGATGAACTTGGCTTAAATCGTAGCCAATTTGATGATTGTGTTGAATCTGAAAAATATCTCGATAAAGTGAACACCGAAGCAGCCGAAGCGCAACAACTGGGCGGTCAAGGTACGCCGTTTTCCGTGTTGATTGATAAGGATGGTCAGGTGGTAGATACCATCTCCGGCGCTGTGCCGATTGATCAATTAAAATTAGTACTGGATCAATACATTAAGTAGATACAGTCGTGTACGATACTATTATTATTGGTTCTGGCCCTGCCGGTTACACCGCCGCTATTTATGCTGCCCGAGCTAATCTGAACACTTTGGTATTGAAGGGCGATCAACCTGGTGGGCAACTGACTACCACTACTGTGATTGAAAATTGGCCAGGATACGAAAATGGTATTGATGGCAACGAATTAATGCAGAAGATGGAGCAACAGGCTAAACGTTTTGGAGCTGACATTGAACAAAAAACCGTCAGCCGGGTTAATTTTAAGGATCAACCATTTACTGTTTATGTTGGTGAACAAGTATATCAGGGCAAAACCATTATTATTGCAACCGGAGCCCGTGCTCGCCAAACTGGTGCGCCAGGTGAAGATCGTTTATTGGGTAAAGGCGTATCAACCTGCGCTACCTGCGATGGATTTTTCTTTAAAGGTAAAGATGTCGCGGTGATTGGGGGCGGAGATACCGCTATGGAAGAAGCTAACTTTTTAACTCGGTTTGTCAACTCTGTGACTATTGTTCATCGGCGCGATAGTTTTCGGGCGAGTAAAATTATGATTGATCGCACCCTGAATAATCCAAAAATTACCGTACAGTGGGATAGTACGATCAGTCAATTCAATGGACAGCAACACCTTGAATCAGTCACCTTGCATAATCTCAAAACCAAGCAAGATATCACCACCCCCACCGCGGCCGTTTTTTTAGCTATCGGACACATTCCTAATTCGGAATTATTTCACGATCAGATTGATTTATTACCAAACGGTTATATCAAATCCCACGGCACCTCACATACTAATGTACCAGGAGTATTTTTTGCTGGAGATGTTGAGGATGAACACTATCGTCAGGCAGTCACCGCGGCGGCGGCGGGTTGTCGGGCGGCCATGGATGTTGAACGATACTTGACGCAGCAATAGAAATAATAAGCTATTTTTATGCAGGCATTTTTGCTTTTGGTTTCATCATGGCAGCGGCTAAGGCCCAAGCTCCTACGGCTAAATGTAACACGGTATCAGTTGGGTTTTCTAAGTTAGCGCCACCGAGATTTGGCGCAGCAGCGTCGAGGAATAGGTTCACTACACCAAAGAGTAAACCGACTACTCCCACTACTATCACCAACCATTTTTGAGCCATGGCGTTTTTTAAAGCGAATGAAGCTACTAAAGCCACTATGCCTAAAATGGTATGCGCCCAGTTTTCATAATTATCAAACCACCAAGTTTCTCCGAACAGGCTGTTTTCTTGGGTTGGACCAATTACGCCAACGAAGCCGAGAATACCGACTAGTATTAATACTACGCCACCAATCATTAAAAATTGTTTTGGATTCACGATCCTTTCACCCCCTTTCATATACTGCGTACTGTATCATACAGCTAATCAATCTACAATTATCAAACACATATCTTAACTTGACACCAGATCAATCCACCCCTACTGTAGTATCTAAATAATATGATGAATGAATTAGATGGAAAACAGTTTGAAGCTTTATTTGTAGCCATTTTAAAGCTTAAGAACAAATCAGAGTGTCGTGATTTTTTGCGAGATTTATGTACCTTACGTGAGCTTACTGCTATGGCCGAACGCTGGCAGGTAGCCCAACTGATTAACCAAGGCAAGTCGTATCGCGAGATTAGTAAACTCACCGGGTCGAGCACTGCTACTATTACTCGGGTAGCACAATGGTTAAAACATGGTACTGGCGGTTATCGGGCAGTTTTAAAACGCACGCACCCTTGACTATTATAGATAGGTGCGTTAATCTATCACCATGTTTTTGACTGTGCAATATAGTACCACTACAACTATCACCATTCGCCATACTCGATTGCGGTAGTTTTGAATTGCATTAACAAAAAAACTTGCCCTCAATCGAGGGCGATTTTTTTATTATAATCCGCTAGAGCAAAGAACATACATGACATTATTTTCCTTGGTCTGGCGGATCAACCACCGCTTGACCAGGAGGTAAGACGATGACGACCGAAACCGAGCAGACCAAGATCGAGCAGCAGAGGCGCATTCGCTGGCTCTGGGGAGAGACCAGCTCTCCCCATCCGTCTACTAATCCGCCTACTAAAGTGGCGGAGTGGGGTCCGGGGTGCTTCCTGAAGAAGGAGCCTCGGAAGTAGGACACGTCAACGTAAGGCGGCAGGGCGAGCTGGTACACCAACCGGCCGCCCTCCGCCTGCTTTATATGTTAGCGGGCGTTGGAATTGTGGCAGGGCTAAGCGGCGACTAGGTGTGCGATAACGAATCCGTTTAGTATTGGTTTTGTGAGAGTAGTTTTTCATAGAGCATGTTCTAGGATAGTATCAGTATAGCGCGTAGCGGGCATTTTGTATTGACGAAACATAAAAAATTTGCTACACTATAAAAGTTAGTGCAAAATTTAAGGAGGTAAAATAAAATAAATTCAATATATGTTTACTATTCATTGGCTCAAGCAACGAGCTTTTTTTATTGGCCTAGTAGGAGTAGTGGCTAGTGTATTGGTTTATCACACTGCCCAAGCCTATACGTACAATTCCTACAGTATTGACGATTTAGTGGTTACGCATACCGATACTAGTTTAGGTGGTACTGATAATGTTACGTTAACATTTACTATCCCCGATGATGTGACCACCGGTTTAAATACCAGTGGTTCTTTATATATTAGCGTGCCGTATCTATATAAGTATACCAATAGTACGTACACATACGATAACGTTGATGTGAGCACTGCCACAGCTAGCTCGAGCCAATTGACACTCACTAGTCAAAGTAGTAGCTATATTAATTTTGTCCCGAAAGCTAAATTAAATGCTGGTGATACAGTGACGATCAATTTGTCAGGCGTGAAGAATCCGCTGACGTTAGAAGGAACTGGCTCATTTACTGTGTCGGCCTATGAATATAGCTCGACGGGTGATTATTCTAATTCGATTTGGGGATCATCCAGTCAGGTTTATGGCACAGTCGATTTAAGCATTACCATGCTTGATACCGATGGCGTTACTCCGGTTCCTAATACTAGTGTTGGTTTATACTACTATAACACCAGTAATTATTCTGATTATGAATATCAATCTGGCTACACGAATAATCAGGGTGTTATCCAATTTGCTGGTCTCACCACTGACCGTAATTATACGGTATCGTTTTATTACTCTGGCACCGGCACAGCTAATAGCGTACCAGTAACCAACACTCTAACCTATGCTGGTAACAATCAAACACAGTCATATAATTTTGTTCAAACTAATACCCTTACTCACTTTTTAGATCAGAATGGCAGCCCAATTAATCGTGGATATTGGTACTTATATAAAACCAACAGCACCAACTATACTACCGATTACGAATGGCGCTGGGGTTATACTGATACGGCCGGCACAATCAAAAGCGCTATTCAATTGAATGGTAATTATACGTTGTATGTACAAGAACCTAATACCTATACTTATTTAAGTTATTCTTTTACTTCAAATAATGGAACCATTACGGGTTTGGCTGATCCTCTTCGTGTACCTGGTCCTGAAGTGTCTGGGGTAGTGACGGCCGGTGGCAGTGCGGTAGCTGACGCCACGTTGTATTTACATAATACTGATTGGTCGGTGTATAAAACAGTCACCACCGATAGTGCCGGTGCCTTTAGTATTACAGTCGGAACAACTGGCACATATAAGTTGGAGATGAATTCCTATAATCTACCAAAAGGCTATTTTGCGCCCGATACAATAAATGTATCAGTCACTGCCGGTGTTGCCAATGCCGCTTTAAGTGTATCATTAGTGGCGGCAACAAAAACGATCAGCGGTAACATTATGGCGGCCGATGGTACAGCGATTACTGACGCTACCATTTATGCTTATCAACCATCAGGTAATTATCGTTATGTGTCCGCTAACACTACTAGTAGTGGGGCGTACTCTTTGCCGGTGACTGGTGGTAAATGGGTGCTGTATCTTTATCAGCAGCAGTGGCCAGCCAGCTGGGCGTATACCGGTCAAACGATGAATGTCAGTTTTAGTAATGATGATAGTGCCGAAACCGCCACAGTGAACCCGCAAGTTCAATTATATAATGCTCACATTGCTGGTCGGGTACTCGACCCCAATGGCCGACCAATGGGTGAGAACGCCGTGTACATTTATGTGCAGGGTGGTGAAAATAACGCAGTTTACAGCAGTGATTACGTTGATAGCAACGGTATGTTTGATATCGCGGTCACGGAAGGAACCTACACTGTAACCATGTACAGTATCAATGGTTCCAATAATTACTCCATGCCTACTATTGCTGCACAAACGGTGGCGGCCAATACCACAGCAAATTTAGGCGACACGCAATTGTTATTAAAAACCAGTCGCATTCAGGGACACATGACATTACGTGGCAATGGTCAAGCTGTAGCCAGTCAATATTTATACGCTCAACGGACTACTGGATCGTATGATTGGGCCAGTGGTTCTACTGATAGCACTGGTTTTTACGATTTGTTAGTGGGAGCCGGCGACTGGACCGTATACACTTACGTGTATGGGACAACTGCCGAAGGTAAAAAAATTATTTACAATGGGGGCGCTTTATCGGTGAAAGTAGCTGATAACGAAACCATCACTGGGCAAGATTTTATCGCTGATGTCGCTGATGCCACTGTCACCTTTATCGCTCAAGATGATAGCGGTAATGAGCGCAACAATGAATATGGTTGGATGAGTTTGCTGCAAGCTGATGCCGCGACTGGTTATGGTTCATCGAATGTGGGTTGTTATGTACAGCGTGGTACATGTAGTGTTGATGCGGCCTCTGACATTGAATACACCATTCAGTATTATTCATACAGTAATTGGAACTGGTATGATGACGATGAAGAAAATTATAGTTACTCTCATTTACTGATTGATGATCAACAAACCGATACCTTTACTGCTGTTTCTGGTGCGACTACGAATGTGACAGTGGTATTTACCGCTAGTACTGGTACTTTGGCTGGACAGTTTTTAGATACTGATGGAAATCCAGTATCGGTGAATGGCTATGTGTATGCTAGTGGTGATAATGGTCAGTGGGCTTCAACCACAGTGGAAGATCAATCGAGTTATACTTTAAAGGTAGCTCCCGGTACTTGGAAAATTGCCTATTGGATTTATGGTGGCTGGCAATCATCGTACAGTAAAACTACTGCAGTGACAGTGGCTGAAAATGACACTACCATTTTCGATATTACCGCTCTTAATGCTAATGCGTTGATCTCTGGTACAGTGCTTAATCCTTCTGGTACGGCCGTTACCACGCCGGTATTTGTGAAAGTATCAACTACTTATGGCACTGAACATACCAACACCGAGGAACAATATGGATTTATTGAGCAAACTACCTACACTAATGATAAGGGTAAATTTAGCCTAACCGTTCCAGCGGGAACCTATTATGTGACCGCTGCTTCACCAGATTATTTATCACCTCAACCAATCAAAGTGAAAGCTGATAGTGTTGGTAGTGGCAGTAATGTACAACTCGGATTCATTAATCCGGCTGCTAGTATTATCGGCACCGTTACAGATGGGGTAGGTATTACCATTAATGCTCAACATATTTTAGCCCAAGGCGATGGTGTAGCTGATGCTTTTGTGTACGCCTATTGTATCGGTGGCAGTTATTCCACTGCTACGGCCGATACTACTGGGGCCTATGTCCTAGCTGTGCCAGTTGATGATACTTGTTTTGTGGGAGCGGTCAGTCAATCGAATAATACTGCCTACTATAGTGAGCAAAGTACTGTTAGTACAGATGAAATTGAAATTAGTCAGTCGATTAGTTTAACCAACAGTTTAACCTTGCCAGCCTCTCAAACCACCAATTTTGATCCCACCGAAGGTACCGTAGTGGCCTTAGAGAATGGAGTGCGAGTGGAAATACCAGCCAATACCATGAATGTGAGTGCTGATATTACCAGTGTGACTATTGTTATTACACCAGTTGCCGAAGTAGTGCATCAGCCAGGCGTTGAACCAATTACCATTGGATATAATTTTACAGCCACTGATCAGGCTGGTAACCCAATTACTCAATTTGGCGGTGATGTTAAAATTATTATTCCGTACGATCAAGCTGATTTAACCGACGCTGGAGTGACCGAAGATGAAGTCCAAGCTAATTATTTTCAAGAGGCAGCTAATACTTGGCAAGCCATTGATGGTGGGGTTATTAAAAATGAAACAGACGACCAATTTGAAATATCAGTGCAACACTTTTCTACCTTTGCGGTGGTGTCGAATCGTAGCGTGCTAGCCGTTACTGATGATAATAATGATAATGATGCTGATACCGGAGATGGCGGTGATGATAGTGATAGCGATGGTGGTGGCAACGATAACGATAGTGGTAACTCTGATAACGATGCTGTGACAATCGAGCAAGGTATTCTGACAGCTCCAACCAAGGTATTAATCGCCAAACGTTCAGCTAACGGTCTGCAGGCTCGGTGGAAGCACATTGCTGCAGCTGATCACTATGAGGTGCAATTGATTAACGTCACTAAAGATACTATTGCCAAGAAAGTCAGCACACAAAAAGTGAATCAATTAGTGGAAGATTTATTATCCAATCAGCCATATCAAGTACGAGTGCGGTCGGTTGGCAGCAATAATTCAACTTCTGGCTGGTCGACTATGGTATCTACTCGTACCAAGCCGGCTATTCCTATTCATTTAACAGCTTCAGAGTTAACTTCGGTGAGTGCTCACTTACGGTGGAGTAAACCACGTGGTAAAATTACCAGCTATACTGTAACAGTATACAATCAATCCGGTAATAAAGTTGTCCAAACCACTACCCGAAAACCACAATTAACACTAGCTACTTTACAGTCTAATATAACCTATTCCTTCCGTGTCCAGGCTCGTTTGAACAAACATAACGTGTCACAACTATCCAAAGCTAAACAGTTCCATACTGCTGAATAATACCTGAATTATAGTTACCTCCTAGCTGTGGTGTGTCTACAGAGGTCTTGACATTTTTCTAAATTTCTATATACTGTTCCGTTACTGTAGTACTACAGTAACACACTTATTAGCAGTAATAATGTTTCTACACCATATGAATATGAAACTCAACGTTAGTTTAACCGCGTCATTTCTTACCGGTCTTAGTTTGGTTGTACTGCCTATGGTAGCGTCGGCAGCTTCCCCGGTGCAGCTTGAATTGTATAAGCGGTATGTTGGAACCAGTGATAATATGTATTTAGGCTCCCAATTAATCACTGTTCCTGATATGACCGGCGACGAGCTGGATGATTATTTGATTAAAGATTTAAGTAGTGACGGGACTTCTTATTCCCATGTGGCGCGTATCCTTGCCGGAAACGCTGCCGGACCGGTGAATGGCAATTTAGATCGTCCAGCCGTTGCTACAATTTATGGTGAATTGGATCGTGGTTTGGGCACTATTGAAGTAATGGATGTGAATGCGGATGGCCAGGTTGATGTTATTACAACGCATGGCAACGACATGGGCGGCACATTCGGGGCGTATGTGTTTTATGGGCTACTTAGCGGTTCGTATACTCCAGCCGATGCCGATGCCGAATTCATTTCTAATCCTGTGATGTACCCATATGTTCGCGTTACCAGTACACCCGATGTCACTGGTGATGGGCAACCGGAGTTAGTGTTTTATCAACAGTATGATACAGATGGAAGTAGTCTACCAGTAGGTGAAATATATATTTTTACTACGCCGTTAACCGATACCACGATTAATATCACCGAAGATTATACCGCGCGAGTTGATGGTACATACGACACGTATACCTATAATTATGATTACTTAGGTTTATATAGTCCAATCGCAGGCGATTTTAACCATGATGATCAGAATGATCTGATCGTTCCCGGTTTTGGTGTGAGTTATATTATTCCAGGACCGGTTAATGGACAATACGAAGCGTTTTGTAAAAATGATGGCTATTACTTCGTATCATGTACTAGTTATCTACCAGGTGGATATACGCTATCAGCCGGTGAGGTAGTGTTAACCCAGGATATCAACGCAGATACCTTTGATGATTTTGTCATCATAGATGAAGATACAATCTACGGCTTCACTTCAGCAATTACTGGAGATACCACGACAGCTGATGCCGATATAGTTGTCACTTCGGACACAACTATACGAAATATTTTACCGTTGGCTGACCAGAATGCGGATGGAAAAATGGAATTGATTATCTGGAACGAAACGAACGCTTACGTATCTAATGGTTTACAGAGTGATGATCTGGCTAACATTGGTCGTCCACGATTTTCTTTGTTTTTATCTAAGCCAACAGATACTTACAAATACACAACAGCTGCTAAAGGGGACTATAATGGTGACGGTAAGATAGACGTGTTAGTTAGTGCCCCGATGACTGATCGATCCGGAAAAACCAGAAATGGGATAGTACGTCAATTTAATCAACTATAAGTTCAATATTCAGCAATTCACTAACAAGCGTTCCGACCGGAGCGCTTGTTAGTTACCCATTGGTTATAAGTTACAGATACGATAGTAAGTGATCTCTTTCGTAGAGAATGTTAGAATTACGGTTCAGGCTGTAAAAAATTTGAATACTGTTTAGTCTTGACTATTCGGCATTTGGATGTATAATAGTCATATATGAGACGAATGCAGTCTGACTACATCTTGAAAGATTTAGCCAAAAAAATGGTATTTTTAGTTGGTCCAAGGCAAGCTGGTAAAACTTGGTTAGCCAAAGAAATTACTAAATCTTTTCAGCATCCTGTCTATTTGAATTACGATCGCAGAGAAGATCGTACCATCATTCAATCAGAAGGCTGGTTAGAATTGACTGATCTCTTGGTTATTGATGAGCTGCATAAAATGCCAAACTGGAAACAATACATTAAAGGCGTCTTTGATACTAAGCCGCAGCATATGGCTATACTGGTAACTGGTAGTGCTCGTTTAGATACATTCAAGTCGGGTGGAGAATCTTTAGCTGGGCGATATTTTCTGCATCATCTATTACCATTGGCTCCGGCTGAATTACGCGATACCTCCTTCAGTCAAGACCTCGACCGTCTGTTACAACGCGGTGGTTTCCCTGAGCCATTCTTGTCTGATACAGACCAAGAGGCAGATCGTTGGCGCCTGCAATACACTAATGGTTTAATTCGTGAGGACATTCTTGACTTTGAACAAATTCATAATTTACGTGCTATACAACTGATCCTTGATCTATTGTGTGACAGAGTGGGTTCACCTATTTCATATGCATCCATTGCTGGTGATGTCGGTATCTCGCCCAGCACTGTGCGAAAATACTTACAAATTCTTGAAGCGCTCTATATCGTTTTTCGAGTCACCCCATTTACAAAAAATGTTGCTCGGTCGTTACTGAAAGAGCCAAAAATATATTTTTTTGATACCGGCATGGTAGCGAACGATCCGGGTAAACGTTTTGAAAATTTGGTAGCCACCTGTTTACTGAAATATGTGTATGAACGTAAGGATTATGCAGGGCAACGGGTTGCTCTGCATTACCTGCGTACGAAAGAAGGTAAAGAAGTGGACTTCTGTATAGCTAAAGACAGCATTATTGAATACCTGTTAGAAGCAAAGTATGCTAATAAAAATGTTGACCCAGCACTTAAGTATTTTTCTGAAAAATATAAATTAAAGGCTATTCAGCTGGTAAAAGAAACCAAGCGTGAATATAAAATCAATGAGCGCATTACTTTACAAAAGGCTCAAAATTTTTTAGTGGAGTTGTCAGTTCTATGATCTCTTTCGTAGAGAACGTTAGAATTACGGTTCAGACTGCGAAGGGCTTTGATCTATTGAATTTAAGGTATTAGTATTGACATAGTTACACCTTAAGTGTACACTTGGGTTATCATTAATCACTAACATTATTTCTATGACTACTCGCTTAGTAGGTTTAAAGGACTTTCGGCAAAATTTAGCAACTTATACCAAAACTGCTCAGCAGCAAAATATTCGCTATGTCGTACTGAAAAAAAATGTTCCTGTTTTAGAGGTACGTCCGCTTAGCCCTAAAGAGTCTGCAATGGAAAAGTTTGTGGCCGAAATAGCTGAAGCTCGGGCCCAAGTGAAGCGGGGGGAAGTATATACTCAAGAAGAAATCATGAAAGAATTTGGATTGATTTAGTTTAGCTATGGAAATTATCTATACCTCTACAGCCCGTTTTGATTTAAAACGGTTGCCGCATAACATAGCTCAGAGGATCATTAAGAAAGTGTATTTTTTGAGCCAGCAAAGTAAACCACTTACCTTTGCTAAACCATTGCATAACTTTGGTTTAGGCCAATACCGTTTTCGAATCGGTGATTATCGTGTGGTTTTTGATGTAGATAAAGCAGGTACAGTTTCTATCCTTATGATCTTGCGGATCAAACACCGGAAAGATGTGTATGATTCGTAATATAGCGTGGAGATAGCGCTCTTTCGTAGAGGACGTAGGTAGAAATAATATTAAACTGGTACTCCATAAAAGTCTTGCAATAAGTTTAAATCTATGGTATTATGATTCCAAGTATTCCTAAAAATAGTAATTAAAAGGAATAAAATGAGGTTTTTGCAATTACAAAGACGTTTAAGAGATTTTCCAGTTTTTTCGATTGCCGATATCCAGAAGCTGGCTCCTGATTTTCATAATCAACGATTAAGTGAGTGGCAAAACAAGGGATATATAATAAAAATACGCCAAGGTTACTATTGTTTTACTGATGTTAATTTTACTGAACCAGATTTGTTTTTGATCGCTAATACAATTTATAAACCATCCTATATTTCCCTGGAAATGGCGCTATCCATCTATCATTTAATTCCCGAGGCTGTATATGCCATTACTTCAGTTAGTTCTCAAAAAACCAAGACATTTCAAACCAGCCTAGCTAATTTTAGTTATCGACATATGAAGCCCTCTTTACTATTTGGTTACGAACTGAGAGAATTTCGGAATCATCGTTATATGATCGCAGATATTGAAAAGGCACTGCTGGATTATCTTTATTTTCACCCCCGCTGCCAAACTGCTGCAGACTTTACAGCATTGCGATTGAATATCATTGAATGGAAAAAGCAGGCTGATCTGGATAAGGTTCAAAAATATTTAACGGCTTTTCATCATACGGCCTTAGTCACTAGAACTAAACGATTAATGGACTATCTAAACTATGCTTAGTTTTTCAGCTATAGAGCACTATTATCCTAACAACGAAAAACCATTCAAACGCAATATTTTGCGAGAGTATTTACAGTACAAAATTTTAGAAATTATTTTTAATTCTAAGTCCGGACAGCAGTTAGTATTTCTTGGTGGGACGGCTTTACGTATTGTATACAATAATAATAGATTCTCTGAAGATCTAGATTTCGATAACTTTGGCTTAACGATTGAGCAATTTATTGCTTTGAGCAGTAAAATAAAAAAAGGCTTGGAGTTACAGGGGTACGAGGTGGAAATAAAAAATGTGTTTAAAGGAGCTTACCGATCGTATATCAGAATGCCAAACGTATTATTCGACAATGACGTTTCAAATTTACAGGAAGAAAAAATTTTAATTCAAGTCGATAACGTACCGCATGTCTTTGATTATCAGAAGGATATAAAATTGCTGAATAAGTTTGATGTGTTTACCCAGATTTATACCACTCCGCTGGATTTATTATTGTCACAGAAAATTTATGCTGCTCTGAATCGCCCACGAGCCAAAGGTAGAGATTTTTACGATATTGTATTTTTGTTACCCCAGACTAAGCCAAATTATAAATATCTGAAAGTGAAGCTAGGTATCAAGAATGGCCGAGAGCTAAAGGAGGCTTTGATCGCTAAGACAAGTCATTTAAACTTTGATGCGTTAGCCAAAGATGTTGAGCCTTTTTTGATTAACCCTAATGATAGCAAACGCGTACGACTTTTTGTTTCATACATCAAGAGTCCTACGGTAGTGTAATGATGATTAATGAAAACGTTTTAGAGAAAAGGATGGAGCTCTTTCGTAGAGGATGTTAGAACTGCGATACAGGGATCACACGGTTTAGATTTACCAAATTTATTGGCTTTGCACTACGATTTGTATCGATTTTTTAGTGTTGTCTTTATGTAACATTTTTGCATTTTTACTGGTAATAACTGGTTTACCAGTTTTTGTCTCAAGTTCTTGACGAGCATTACCGGCTACACTACCACCTTCATGTGCCACGATTTTATTTTCCTCTAGATTTTTTGGTTCGCGCCGGTCAGAAATTTCTGTAGTGGCGGTTTCCGCCAGCATATTCAAAACCAATTCCAAATTGGTCATATTGTCACGCAAATTTTCTTTCTTAAGGTTTTTCAGTCTTTTATATTCTTTGGTCGTCATCCCTGTCCATGCTTTTGTGATCTCGTCTGTTAAGATAGCGCATTCTAAACCTTCTTTGGCACCGCGCTTTTCCCATTCATCAGTCAGGGCTTTACGGATTTCTATACTTTTTAGACGCTGGTTAATCCAGTCTTGACTATAGCCTTTTTGCAAATAGGTTTTGAGTGCTCGGGTAATAGCTAATTCTGGATCAGCGGTTTCTTCTAACCGTTCATAACCAACCTGAGCTAGCCACAGCTTAAATGGTTCAGCATTTGGAGAGGGAATGGATTGGATTAAACGCAGCATAGTTTCGGTGTCGGCTGTATCCGTGAGGCGCATCTTGCCATCTGAGGCGATCATTTTCAAACCGTTACATTTTGTAACGGTTTCATTTGAGCCCTCGTCGATAAGACGTTTTTTAAGTACACGCCAATAGATTTTGGGATTAGTACTATTAGTTAATACAGCAACCACATCAACAATTGCAAAATACCATAGTTCTTTATCTTCGTCCCAATGACGACGGATTTGACTACCTTTAAATATGGCAACCGCTTTATTTTTGGACTTCATAATGCTATTTTACCCCAAAATTTAGCCTAAATCAAGCGCTAAATTAGCCTAAACTCAGAATATTTACGTTGAACAAGCCAATAGCAGAGATTTTGTTGGCTTGATCCAGTCTCATGGCTTCATAATGTATATTACTATCTTTTTGAAGGGCGACTTGAGGAAGTGGTGCGGCTTGGAAGCTGCTATTGAGCGGGTGAGGGGAATCGAACCCCTGGCAACTGCTTGGAAAGCAGTGGTATTACCATTATACGACACCCGCCGACGCATTCCCTTATTGAAGGGGATATGCTCGGTCTGTAACTGCCTTATCAGAAGCCGGTGGCCACCGAGAAGGTAGCAAGTGACGCCAAAAAGTATACGCTATTTTTTTACCTCAAACAAGCCATTGGCTTGGGCTTGTGTATCATCCGTGGATAAATTGTGGGAAAAACTGTTAGTATGTTTTGGTTAAACCACCATCAACCGGCAGTAGTGTACCGGTAATATAGCTGGCTTGATCGGAAGCTAAAAAAGTCACCAAGGCTGCTAATTCGGCTACCATACCAAAACGTTTGGTTGGGATAGTGCGTTGCATGAGATCTTTTTCTTCAGCGAACATATAGCCCGATTGTTCAGCTCGAGCCGTAATTAATTGCTGCAGACGATCGGTATCAAACCTACCCGGCGCCACACAGTTGACTGTAATACCATCAGCCGCAACTTCATTGGCTACACTCTTGGCTAAATTGGCTACAGCTGCTCGCAAGGCATTTGAGGTTACTAAATTTTCAATGGGTTGTTTTACCGAGGTCGATGTTAAACAAATAATTCTACCCCAGTGCTGCTGCTGCATCCCCGGCAACACCTGACGGATTAAGCGCACACAACTCAAAAAGGTCAAAGCAAAAGCAGCTTGCCAAGCAGCGTCATCTATTTCTGTGAATTGACCAGGGGGTGGTCCACCGGCATTAGTGACGAGCACATCAACTTTACCAATATGCTCAAGCAAGTGATGAATTGCATCGGCATTTGTTAGGTCACACGGTATAGCTATAGCATCAATGGTTGCGGCCGTTTGATTTAATAGTTGACTATTGCGACTGCAAATATATACCCGAGCACCTTCAGCAACAAATTGGGCAGCAATGGCCTTACCCAAACCTTGTGAGGCGGCTGTTACTAGCACGGTTTTATTATTCAATCCTAAATTCATAACGGATATTTTTTTAAAAAAAGTTGTAGCTGTTCTACAATTAATTTGGGCGACTCCATGTGAGCAAAGTGTCCAGTATGGGGTAGTATGATACTAGTCGCCTGGGGTAATTTTGCCTTGGCGTTTTCTAACTGGGTGATTGGTGCATACGTATCCTGTTCTCCCCATACCAGTAAAACTGGTTGCTGCACAGCTGCTGCTGCCGTGGTAACGGCTTGTTGCATGACAGGGTCAACCCCTCGTACAGTAATTGAAGAACGTAAAATAGATAACTTAGCGCGTTGGGCTTTTGGTAGCTGGCAGTTTTGGTAGAGTTGTTCTCGATACTGTTCTGGTAGTTGTTGAGCGTCAACCAAACCATGGTTTAGGCTATAATTAAAAATAGTTCGGTTAGGGTAAAACAAAAATTCAGCTAGTAATGGTATTTGAGCAACTAGCGCTAGTTGATTAATTTCACTACCAAAGCCAATCGGATCAATTAAGGTTAGGCTACGAATCCGTTCAGGATATTGGGCAGCTAGTTGTAAAGCAATGGTACCGCCAAAAGAAGCTCCAACCAAGTGAACGGTTTGTTCGGGAAACTGTTGTATAAACCCAGCCATTTTTGTGGTGAGAAATGGCAAATCGTAGGTAATTTGTGGTTTATCGCTTTTACCAAAACCTGGTAAATCAACTCGATAGACGGTGTAGTGATCATCCAAGGCGCTGGCCATAGCTTCATATTCAAGGCTCGACCAGGCGCCGGAATGAATCAAGAGTATGGCCTCGCCCTGGCCTTGTTTGTTATAGACAATATTTGTTCCAGATACCGTAATGCGCTCGTCTTGTGTTTGATTAAAGGCTTTGGTAGGCGTACCAAACCAAAAGAAGATTTCGAATACACTTAAACCAATCATGGCAGCGAGCAAACACCATAAGATAATAGAGCGTAACTTTCTCATAGTACAATGATATGGTAGCATATCACTATGGAACAAGAAACCAAATCATCTGCTAGCAAACTAGGCTGTGCTATTTTTGCCGGTTGCGGTTGTTTAGCTTTAATTGCCTTGGTCGTAGCGGCTATTGGCGGCTGGTATTTTTATAATCAGTCTCAAACATCAAACTTGGATAATATGGATGGTTGGGATCAGTTCCTCGAGGATGATACTGCGACCGTAGATAGTAACGAACAATTTGATGTCGACGGAACATCACGTGGTTTTGCAATTGCGGATGGTTTTGTCAGCGATGATTTATATGCTTATCAAATTGGTGCCTATGCTGACGTTAAGCAGATGGATACGGATTGGCCAGCATTGCGTTTTACTCTAGATTATCCAACAGGCGTGCCACCAATGGCCTCGGCGAATGATTCTGGTTCGTTGTGGACTGGAGTAGTACTCGATAATAATTATTTTATTCAGCTGGGCATGATTTCCTCTGATCAAGCTGATGCTGATGGTTCCATGCAGTGGAATTACTTCTGGGAAATGTGGGACGATCACGATAATTATGTGTACGGTTTACAGGTACCAATGTCGGATACCGGTTGGAATACGAATCCTGCTAATACGTTTACTTTAACCTGTCAAGACCCTACTACTGGTGATTGGGAATTTTGGGTGAATGATGAAGTGGTCGGTCGTACCAACACGGGTGATTGCGCTTTACAATTACGTAATGTACATCTGTTTTGGGAGTTAACCACTACCACGATTGATACATCGCAGCTCCCTACGTTTGGTCCTTTTACTTTGCGTGATTTAGAATTTTGGGATGGTTTTGCTTGGGCGCCAATTAAACGAGCAACCTTATCATATAGTTATGGTCGAATTGTTGATGGTACTAGCGTTGATCAAAACAGTGTTTGCCCACCCTATGGTGCCGAACTTTATACTGGCGAAACAGCTGGTTTTCGCGCTGGTAGTGGCTTGAACTGTTTACCCCAAGATACTACTCTGTGGAGCGGTGCTGATTAATCAACCAGTGCGTTATCATAATCACTAGAATAAGCCCTAGAGCAATAGTCATAGTGATACCAGAAGCGACAAAGACAATATACACACCAAATACTTGAGCCAACACCGCTCGTAGTAGTATGCCTGGTACTAGAATTATGGCGAAGCGTTTCCATGATAGATTAGTTGCACCAATGAGCCAAGTGAGCACTTCAGCCGGAAACAATGGTATAGCATACAAGGCTCCCAATTCAACCCGCAGCTGGTAAATTTTTTCGTTATAGTTTAAAGGCTGTGTAAATAACGGTGCAATTAACCAACGACTTAATCCAAAGGCAATGGCATGACCAACACTACTGGCTATAAAAAAATAACTACTGCCAAGCCAAGCACCATATAAAAAAGTATAACTTACATTCAACCAGCCACCCTGTAGCGGTGGAATAATAATGTCAGCTATGGTCATACTCATTATCACACCTATAGCCTGCCAGGTTGGTACATTGCCTAACCAGCGATGAAATTCAAATGATTTCAGTTGAAATAATCCGGTTATGCCCCAGTAGTACAAGCCACCTAGTAGCAGTACTAGCACTACTATCAGACCAATGCGCTGCCAGTATTTCATAGGCCACCAATCAGCGTTTCGCTTAAAAAGCGATGCAGTTTAGTATAGTAATGATCAAATTTTTCCCACTCGCGATACGGCAATCCAGGCTGACTGTTCAGTTCAACTAAATATGGTTGATCTCCTTGATACATCAAATCAATAGTGTATATGCGAGGGGTATACTGTGAAAAATGTTGGTCAATTTTTTCTACAAAGGCAATGGCCGAAGCCGGTACCTGCACCAAGGGGAGTTGAAACAAACTGCCACCTTGAGCAATATTAGCTAAATAACCGCCAGGTTTTGGTTGACGAATTTCGGCCATTTTGACAACACCATTGAACATGTACAGACGTAAATCATGTAATCCATTAACAATGTCCGGGATACCGTTGGAAGTATCAATAAATTTTTGGATTAAATACGGTTCATAGGCAGAATCAAGTTGGGTATACTCAAAATTATTTTTATTGGTCACAATAATACCACGTCCTTCGGTACCGAATACTGGCTTAACGACAATTTTATCTGTTTTGATTTTTTGAATTTGTTCTGACCAATTGGCTTGATTAATAGGAAAACACGGTGCCATGAAGTCAGCAAACTGTTGATAGGTGACTAATTTATCATGACAGACTGTTTCAATTGCCTGGTGATTCACTATTGCAGCAGTTGGTTCAGTTTTTAAATTATGTCCCTTACGATAGATCAAATCAACCATAAACGGTTCAGTCACGGGTTGTAAGGTTTGATCAGACAGTAGTTCCCAACCAGATTGAAACTGCATTTGACCTAAATAGCGTTCAGCTCCGCGCACCAGATATGGTCTTATGCCATGATCGCGCAGCAATTGGCAAAAGGTGGCATACGTTTCAATGTATTCAGGCACATCGAATGGATAACCCCATTCTGTTGGATCATCAAAGTAAATTGCCAATTGATGTGTAAACTTCATGATAGTCGGGGATCCGGGACTCGAACCCGGGGCCTCCTGGTCCCAAACCAGGCGCGCTACCAACTGCGCTAATCCCCGTACTGTGCCGAGGGCCAGGATCGAACTGGCGACACAAGGATTTTCAGTCCTCTGCTCTACCACTGAGCTACCTCGGCCTGCGCTTTCACTTCGTTTAAGCTCCGATCGACTAGTCGGCCTGTACTATAGTCTTGTTTTGAGGAATCTTCTCCCAAAGCCTGTCTTGAAATATTTTTCTCTAGCAATCGCCTTTGATTTCTCAAGACAAGCCTCAAAATAGATTAATTGAATAGGTAAACGATTTTTTGTTGCCGCTACCTTACCTAATTGGTGTTGCTGGAAACGTTGTTTTAAGTTATTAGTAAAACCAATATATAGTTTATCATCCTTAAGACTTTTTAACACATATGTATAATACATGCGACAATGATCAAATATCGTTTACTCTACCCGCCCGCAACGCCTCGCAAGCTCGTCTTGCGTGGCGGGCGGGCCACTGAGCTACCTCGGCCTGCGCTTTCACTTCATTCAAGCTCCGATCGACTAGTCGGCTTTTCTGTGGTGGGGTTTACCCACCGAAGTGAGCGAAGCGAACGAAGGTGGGCATACCTCGATTTGAACGAGGGACCTCAGTCTTATCAGGACTGCGCTCTAACCAACTGAGCTATATGCCCCAATATTTTTGCTCGTGGAGTATAACAAACAGGTCATTTTTTGCAAGTAATGCTATGATGATTGCATGCGTCGTTATTTATTTTGGATAGTCGCCGCTGGTGTGCTGATTTGGGCCATAGTGTTACGTAGTTTTGATTTGGGAGTAGCATCGTATTGGCTTGATGAAGGCTATTCAGTAACAATAGCACAGGCTATTGAAGAACATGGTTACCCACTGCTTGATTTAGGTACATTAATTTGGCGGTCACCATTGTATCATTATGGCTTGGCCGGCGTTGTACTGGCGGTAGGTACTAGTGAATTAGGTACTCGTAGTATATCGGTTGTGATTGGCATAGTGACCATTGTTATAGTGTGGTACTGCGCCCAGCGTTGGTTTGGCTGGCCAGTAGCTGCAGTAACTTTGGTGCTGGCCAGTTTTTCAACCTGGGAAATCACTTGGTCGCGTCAGGCTCGCATGTATATTGTACTGCAGGCTTTATTTTGGTTAGCAGCCGTACTGTATGAACGCTGGCACCACACTCGGCAACTGTTTTGGCTGATTCCCATTACCATGCTAGCCGCTATACTGACGCATCAATTTGCTTGGCTGTTACTGCTAGCATTACCAGCCTATAGCTTGCTTGATCGTTGGCATAAACATCCGCATATTAACATAATTTATTGGTTGGGCGTAGTGTTAGCATTACCTTTAGGGGTATTGATTATGCGCTATGGTTTGCACCAACCGGTGCCAGTAAATTATTGGGAACATTACCTAGCTTTTTTGTGGCGTGATCACGCTGTGATGTTGATTTTAGCTGGTATTGGGGTAGTGCTATCATTCACTAAACGCCCGGTGATTACCTGGTGGTTAACCAGCCTTGGCATTGTAGGGTTAGGGGTATTCAGTTATAGCATTACCTTGTTGCATTATCGTTATCTCTTTTTTTTATACCCCATCGTACTATGGTTAGCCGCTGTTACGTTAACTTGGCTGGCTCAACAGTGGCGCCGCGGAGCCATTATTGGTTTGGTAGTATGTTTTGGTTTACTTTTATGGCATGGTGAGTTGATAGTATTACCGCAATCATTTTGGGTATTGGAATCAGATGCCCCAACCAGTGCTTTTGGTTATAAAAGTTTTACTCCGCAACCCGATTTTCGATCAGCCTATCAAGCCATCGCCGCTGTGCATCCAGATATTATTATTACTCCATATCCCGAGTTAACCCGATTGTATCTACAACGCGATGATACTTATGCCCTTTATCTTGATGTGACCGGTGCGCAAACGACTCCATCTAATGCTCGCCATACGTATACTGGCGTACCCTTTATTACCATGACACAGCTGCAACACGCTGCAACTAGAGGGGCAATAGTGTTGCTTGATAAGTTAGCGGAACGGCGTATCTCACCTAGCCTGCGAGATTATATTGAACAACATGGTAGAATTATTTTTTCAAACAAAATCAATCACTGGTCAACGGTAACGGTGTATCACCTGAACCCATAAATTCCCTTTAGGCTAATTCCAGGGATAAAATCTGGTAGCCGAGCAAGATGCGGACATAATGTACAAAGTATCCAGTGACCGATCGTGGAAACGATGTCACCAGGTTGAGGTGGTCTTTTAAATAAT
>JACPGK010000027.1 GCA_016182495.1 Candidatus Kerfeldbacteria bacterium | reverse complement strand
GTAAAAAAATTATTCCAGCCGTAGCTAAATCATTATTTTTCCCTGGCCCCATTGCTTTAATCCTCTATGCTGGCATCGCCAGTCTAACCTTCCCAACCTTTGGTGTGTGGTACGGCACGGTCATCTGTTACTTAGGGGTATTGGCGTTTTACCTATTACGGTTGATGATCGAGTCAAAATTTGTTTCCAAAACCGTAACACCTGCTCAATAGGAGCTTGGCAATCACTAAACATACTGATCTTACCAGGGGCCACAACTACTTTCACCATGTAAATAGAGTTTTCAACTTGAAATCTACATGGTCAAAAATACTCGCGAGTAAATTTGACAGGTATCCAAATTACCCATATACATAGATTTATGGCTGTATTTCAACGATATTTATTACACCAAGTAAAAACTGATCTAGCAAAGAAAATGGTCTTTGTGGCAAAAAAAATCGTAAAGTTTCGTGTGAAGGAAAAATACCGCTAAGTAGTGACTTGATGAGGCACCGTATTGTATACTATACGTGTATTCATTTTATTATTGTACTATGCATTTATGCATTATAAACCCAGTAGTATAGTAGCCGTTAGTGTGCTAGCCGTAATGACGGCCTGGTCAATACAACCAGTCGCTGCCAAATCGGATTGCGCCGGCATCACTATTGAAGGCGACCCGAGTGATTGGGCCAATGTATCAGCCTTACTGACAGACGATCAAGATGTTACCGGCCTAACCTATTACTATGATGGCACTAATTGGTCTACTACCGATTCCGCTGCAGCCCTGTATTCGGCCGATGTGGTATCGATGCAAGATTTGGAAACTGTTAAAGTGTGCAATTCGGCGACCCAATTACAGCTGTACATTGATACCTATCATCCTTTGGTAGCCTATCAAGATATCGCCAGTGGTACCTACTATGAATTTGGTGATACCAATGGACCAGATAGCGAGGTGGGGTTGCCCGCTACCCTTGATTTTTGGTTAGTGTTTGCGTTGCAGCAAGAGCAAAGTGATGATATCTATTACTATGCCATTTATTTTTACGCTGAAGCCGGCGACCTTGGTTTAGAACAAGGCCCAACCCAAACTGCTATTTATCAGGAAACCGATGCCAGCACTGATATCACGGCCGCTAGCTTTAACCCTAATGACGATGACTTGTTGGTTGAAATTGATTCTGAAACGAGTGATGATGCCAGTAAAGAAACTAAGACCATAACCGGAGATGGCAAAATCATTGATGCCAGTGGCGGTTTAGAAAGTGATGTGGCTTTAATGAACAGCGATGGTAATGGTTTGTTTAGTTTATCCGACATTCGTTACGGCGATGATATTACTATTGCCGTGACCACCTATGATGGTAGTAGTTTTAGCGAGGCGAAAGAGGTAGCTGGGTTGGCCGGTGCTGATAACAGTGATCAAACTACCGATACACAGTATCGTATTAAAAAAGTTGGCCCCACTGGAGTGAAAGTGCATAAAGCCAAAGTAACTTGGGAAGCAGTGACTGACGCCAACAATTACACTCTGCAATTGACTAATCGCCACGGTAAAGTGTTAGAAACATTCAAAACCAAGAAAAAATATTACACCCTTACTGGTTTAACCGCGGACCAAGTGTACTATGTGCAGGTTCGGGCCAAAGTGGGAGAATTCAACACCGGCTGGTCGGAAGCAATCAAAGTGAAAATTAAATAAAGTATTTCCTCAACTCATTTGCCCAGCATAATTTAACGGCAACTGAACTAGGGGAATAACAAGTCGGATAACCGCGGACTTGTCAGCGCGTTACACCAGGAGGCCCGCAGGCCTCAACCGATGCTAATAAAAACTACCACGTCTTGGGGATGAACTGCCCGACGACGAGGCCGCTGTCCTCATCAGTCGGGTGAACGTGAACCACCCAGTCGCCGTCCACTCCCCTCACCAGCACCGGGCAGCACCAATGCTGGGCGTTCATCGTGCTCATGGCGGCCATGAACAGGGCGATCACCTCGCGGTTTCCCACGAGAATAAGTCGCCTGCCCCCGACCTTTATGACGTTATCGTATAGCCACTTGTACATGGCCTCGAACGGAGGGATACTGTGATCCCCGTCGAGGCCATGTAGGTACCCGACGATTAACTCGTCGGGTCGGTCGTTGTTCACGACCCACTCGCCCTTTACTTCTGACGTTGACGGAATCAAGTTACCTCCGGCTGTGCTTGGTGCCCCAGCATAGCCTGTTCTGATTTTTTTTGAGTTTTTTTACGTTGGCACCGCAGTACAAACACCATTAATGATGCGCGCGCTGTGATGCCATACGAAGTTACACAGTGTACTGAAAAAATTTTTTTTGTCAATGCAACTGTTAGTATCCATTTAGTTATCCACAGCCTGTTTTTTATAGCAAAAAAATATTTTTTCAAAACTTTTTACAATAAAAATTTTAATTACATCTACAATAACAAGTCACGATTTTTAAAAATCATTGTTTTATTAGATTTTTTTGATTTTTTTACATAATAAAAAACTTTTCTTATTTTTTTATTATTTTTTTTTCAACGCCAGGTATAAAATTATTATTATTTTTTCATGACTGTTAAATTTTTTTGATTTTTTTACCGTAAAATTGATTGACAGAGAAAAATCAATCACTCTATACTTACCTATAGTAGTAGCAAGTTAAAAAATGTTAATGAGAGGAGGTGACTAGACAATGGCTAAAAAAAGAAAAAAAGCGGCTCCCAAAAAGCGTAAAGTAGTCAAGAAAAAGAAAGTGGTCCGCAAGAAGAAGAAAACTGCCCGTAAGCGCAGATAATAGTTTCAGTTCGATACTAACCCTGCACCGCACAACGGTGCGGGGTTTTTTAATCTACGCGCATGGTGTGCACCAAGCGCGCTCCGGGAATACGTTGTTGTTGATGCCACAGAATAATTGTATGGGTGGCGGTGCCAATTGGCCAAGCCCGCTGACTGTTGAGTGGCAATGTGATAGTAATAGTAGCACCAGGTTTAACCGCTGTTGCCAAAGTGGTGGTCACTACGCCATCGAGCTGAACGGTATCATTGGCATCCCAAGCCCGTTGCCCATTATTGGTAAGAGTGATAGTAGCCAGTGGCGCCCAGCTTTGTTGAATGGCGCTGGGCAAGGTGTGACTAATAACTTTGCCATGGTATGGGTTGGCAACTGTAATAGAAAAAGGATGTTTACTGCCGGTGACTGGTTGGCCATGATGGTACAACTTCGTAACAATGGTGTAGATACCAGGTGTGCTGGGTAACTGCAGCTGGCTAATATCAAAGATGACAGTTTCATTACTGGCTACGGTTTGGGGTAAGGCAACTCGCTGGTGCTGATCAGTTTCGGCAATGCTTACTTGTAAGGCCACAGTGCTACTTGACCAGGTTTTTCTGCCAGTGTTGGTGTAGGTGGCGGTAAAGTCAATGACATCTTCGGCAAAATACTGATCAAGCAAACTGGTGGTACTGGTAAAGCTCGCGGCCAAGGCCTGGCTGCCGCGGCGGGCTTGATATTGATTATTGGTTTGCTGACGGATAGTTTTGAGTTGGTCAAATAAACTACTGCCCGGACAATAAGTGGCATCCACATCGCGGTGGCCTAAAATATTTTTACTGGTGGTACCAAACCAACTGGATTTTCCTTTTGGAGCAATGGAAAAGGTAACAGCTTTACTGGCTAACAAATCAGTTAAGGCCGTCAGGCTGGCGGTGGTGGGAGTGTTCGGATGAGCACAGGCCCCAGTAGTGGCTTCGTAGCAGCCCAGCAGGGCAACACCAACGCTGCCTTGATTATAGTTTACATCAGTCGCTGAATTATAGGCATGAGCACCAACTACGCCATCGCCACCGGCTCGGCCTTCATACATAGTACCGTGTTCATCAATAATATAGTTATAGCCAATATCACCCCAGCCTAACACCACGGCATGCCAATAGTATATTCCTCGAATCACGGCAGTAGGATCTTCGCCGCCTAGGCCACCAGCAGTGTGGTGGAGCAGAAATTTTTTCGGTGTCACATACTCACTGGACCAGGTGTGATACGATTCATCAGCGCCCCACTCGGCTCGACTGACCACTGCTACGGTATTACTGGCGGCAATAGTTTTATGCCACTGATTACGAATGGCTTGGATGGTAGAAATTTCTGGAGGAATAGTGGAATCAAAATAAATTAACCGTACAGCCTGCACGGCGGCTCGATTTGAACCGCTAATTTTATACTGTAGCTGTTGCCCCGTAATAAAGAGTGGTTGGGTGACAAACAGTTCGGTAGCTGTTTTACTTTCGTCTCCGACTAGTTCCAGTGTAATCCAATCACTGTGATCAACCTGTACAGCAAATTCAACCTGGTCAGTAGCTTGGCCCGACCAAGTAAGGCCAAGGCCATTAAAACGAAAACCAGCCGTAAAGACTGGTGAGATATAATCAGCGCTGGCAATAGCAGTGTTACTACGATCGCTGGGGGTGTGCGTAATAGCATTGGCCACCGTGCCGCTGGCTTCGGCTGTTACTGTTTGACTTAAAGCAATAACCGATAGTACCCCAAACAGTAGGGAAAACACCAGTATTAATTGAATTTGGTTTTTGTATTGCTTCATGGTGAAGACATTTTTTTGAATACACAGTATAGCAAAAAAATGGCGGTTTGTACAGGCTATTGATCGGCTGCCACCTGACTCATGGTGATCAAAATCCAAAACACTACCGCTAAATCATTTTTGAAGTATGGTACATCAACTAAGCCATACACTACTATGGCTACCATACTACTCATGAGCGCAATGGCCGAGGGTGAGTTTACCGACCATAATCGTTTGAAAAAACCAACCACTACCACGATGAGCCAAATCAACCCAGCCAAACCGAGTTCAACCCAAAAATCTAAGAAAATATTATGCGGATACAATAGCAATTCAACATGCCGGTCTAGTTTATAATAAGCATACACCTCTGGAAAACTAGCTAAGCCAGCACCAAATAATGGTTGGTGTCGCAATAAGTTCAATGTGCCTTGCCATAACGTTAGACGTACCTCCCCAGAAGTATCTTGAAACAGTACAACCGTTCGACTAGTAGGCCAAGCTAGCGCCAAGGCCAACAGGCTGGCTGCTAACAGTAATCCAAGCCACCGCCAGCGACTACGCCACAGACAAAAAATACTGCCAGCGATTACGGCAATAATGGCGCCTTGGGTTTTGGCCAGGCCGATGGTAATGAGTCCTAGTATACTAATGGGCAACAACCAGCGCCGCTGGGCTGGTAGTACAATACTGTCAGCGATGGTAAGGGTAATAATAGGAGCAAACAGTAAACCAATGGCATTGGGATAGGCAAACACACTGGTGACCCGCCAATCATCACCAAACACATGCCATGGAGGGGGGATGCCATACCCAGTGCCAGATTGTATCAGGGCAACCGCAGCAATAAATACCAGCTGCACACTAAAGGCATACAGCACTCGATGCCAGGCCGGACGAACTGCTAACACCATCATCCCAACTAACACTGGTTCAACAATATAACTTTTATATAAACCAAGTGCTGCTTCGAAATCGGTAGCCACCAAACAGGAGATTGCACCTAGTATCACAAAACTACTCATAGTATATTTCCATTGTCCTAATCGAAATGATTGATGGTGATCGAGCAGCATTAAACAAAACCCGCCAACAATAATAATGTCTAACACATTCAGCGGCATGCCAAACAAAGTAAACCGGATTAAATAGGTTGGCAGTAAAACAATAATGCAATAAATGAGTATTTCACTACGACGCAGTTTTTTCATGGAGTAGTAAATTTTGGGTAGCAATCATTAGGCCAATCGTGGCCCAAATATGCATAATATATAAAATTGAAAAAGTATTGTATTGCACGAGAATTGCCACCAGGGCTACGGTTAAACCAACCAAACAAGTTTTTAAAAATTGATCACGCCCGCGCTGGATGGCTTTGTAACTACGTATCAGTAATTGACTCACCATGACACTAAAAGTGAGTAAACCTAATAAGCCAGTTTCGGCCAATAATTCGAAATATTCGTTATTAACGATTTTATAACCAGTGCCGGGAGTAATTAAGGGATGAAACGAAGCAATTGGGCCAAACCCACCTGGGCCAACCCCAACCCAGGGATGCTCCAGCCAAATATCGTAGGCTAGCGACCAGGTTTCAACCCGTTCCACATACGATGCCCCACCAAAAATATTGGTCACATGTTTAGTAAATACTTCCAATTGTTCAGCTACATTAAAAAATTTGAAGGCGAGCGCTAGCACCACCACTGCGGTGATCGTCAACGCCAATACATTACGCGGACGAAGCACTTCTTTATAATAAATACAACCAAGTACCAGGCCAGCCACGGCTAGGGCAATGTAGCCACCCCGTGAGACCGTGAGAATAACATTCAATCCACCCAACGCAATCAGCCCAATCATCACTAGTGGTTTAATCACTCGTTGGCGATTTAGTAGCAGAGCTAATAGTATTGATAGTGGTATTAATAGGTAATTGGCAAAATATAATGGTTCTAGGGCAGTAGCCTGCACTCGAGGAAAACCTAAAATGTCTTTGCTGTATTGTGGACGCAGGCCTGTTACGCTGGTGGGTAAACCCAATACATCACCGAAAAATTGATATAAACCAAACAGTGTTACCAGGGCCATGCTAGCACATAACACGATGATGGCTATTTGAATTTGGTGAGGATGACGCAGCACATTTGGCAGCATGATGGCGATAGCAATAGTGAACAGCGTAAAAGTAAGTACCACCAGTGAACGTTGCAGATTAGGACTATTGATAATTCCTAGAATATTGATTATGGCAAAAATGAATAATGGCCAAATGATCGGGTTGGATCGGAGTTTAAATTTGTTTAGAGCAAAACCTCGAATAATCCAACTCGTTACCGTAGCAATGGCAATCACTTGGCTAATGCGAATGGTCACATTAGCAATATCAATTGAACCAATTCGTTCAAACGGTAGAAAAAAAATCAGCAGGTAAGCTCCCACCACTGGGTTGCGCATAATCACCCCAATCAGTAAACAGCTCACCACTCCGCCCAATAAAATTGGCCAAGCTACATAAGCAGCCAAGTATCCCAGTACGGCAGCCAACGCCAGACAACAGCCGATAAAAGCAATCAATTTTTTCGGAGCTTGCCAATTAGCTAAAAAGGGTGGCATACTCTTGCACCATACGTTGTTCTTGGAATAATTCAAGCACGCGTAGGCGGCCGGCTTGAGCCCGATGAATGGCTAGAGGATAATTTTCGTAGACGTCAATAATGGCTTGGGCCAAAGCCATCGGTTCATGTGGTTCAACAATCCAGCCGTGTTTACTGACTACCTCGGTTAATCCACCAATGGTGGTAGCAATGACTGGTTTAACAATGGCTAAAGCTTCGGCCAACACAATGCCAAAGGTTTCACGACGCACGGCTGGCAATACTAATACGTCATGGTTTTGCAGCCATTCTGGAATATTGGTTTGAAAACCAACAAACCGCACTATGCTGTTCAGGGCGAGCTCCTCTGTTAAGGTTTCTAAATCAGCTTGCCCAGCCCCTTCGCCCACAATGGTCAGCTGGACATGTGGAATAATTTTTTTAACCGACGCCAACGCTGTCAGTAAATCATCTACTCCTTTTTCGGGTGCCAGGCGCCCAATAAACAATAGCCGGTATTCTTCAGTCAGGCGTTCAGGTGGAGTGGGATGCGGCATGAATTGCTTAATGTTCACGGCATTGTAAATCACTCGGATCCGATCATTGGGAACACCCAGGTGCATTAATTGATCGCGGACTGCTTCAACGACAGTAACCACCACGGCTAAACGAGACCACAACACGTACAGTAGTCGCAATGGGCTAAGGCGTAGCGAGCGTTCAATTTGGAGATGTTCCATCCAAATCACTTTAATGCCAAGTAGCCTGGCCCACGGCGTGAGCAGTACTTTTTCGGTGAGTGATAAGCAAAATAATACCGAAATATGGTGGCGCAATTTATACTGTAGCACGTGCCAAAATAGATTAATCCAAATAATTGGAGCGGTGAAAAAAAATGTCAGCAAAGCCGCTGGCGTAACCGGTTCAGTGCCGGCCCACAGCCGTTGCGTTGGCCAGTGACGTTGGGAAAATTCGCGTAATAATACCGGGCAGCTCGACAGTAAATAAAAGGTATAATTTGGCTGTAGTTTTTCAACCAGGGTAATGGTATGTTTTTCGCCCCCACCGTACACTGATGAGTAGGGAAACTTTAAAATTAGAACGTTAGGCATGAGTACGTCGTTGCATCAGCGATTTAAGTTGATTAAGCGTTATTCCGCCAACTGCCGTTAATACAATAACATACACCAGAACGCCTATACCTATGGTAAGCCAGATTGGTAAATTTGAGCAATACCAAACAGTAATGCCCATCACCGCGCTAGCCAACACGGCTCGCGCAGCGCTAGTAACGTTAGGCAAAAAGTGCGTAGCTCGATAAATCAAGGCGAATCCAATGAGCATGATAGCGGTTTCGGAATACACGGTAACGGCCGCTGCTCCATAGTACGAATACCGAGGAATGGCCCACAAATATGCCGCTAAAGCCGTTACGGCGACAAAAGCATATCCCCATAACATGGCTCGTTGTTGATTCACAATCACCGCTAGGTAGCCAGTGAGTGTGCCCAGAAAAATCATGCCCACCGCCACCATTAAAATTTGCAGTAAAGTACCTAAAGCATCAATTTCGCTGGTAAATTTTTCTCCAGCCACAAACCGCATCAACGGATGAGCCACCACTATGGTGCCAATCACCAGAGGTAAAGCAATCATCACTAAACCATCGCAGGTACGTTGATAAAGGTTTTTAAACTCCCCCAGCCGGTGGCCGCTAAAGGCTTGATTCATCATTGGCATCACTAAACCAACAATCATGGCTGGCAGCGTGATAATCACTTCTAACATTTTATAGGGAGCCCCATAAATACCAACGGCCGTTTGCGATTGAAACAGACCGAGCAATACTGTGTCGGCTTTAAAATAAATCAGGTTAAGGCCAATCGATAACGCCACTGGCCAACTTTCTTGCAGGAGTTGTTTCCAAATTGTCCAATCAAATTCCCAGCGCAATATCAGATACCGTTTTACATGCCACAGTAAGATAACAAAATTAATGGTTCCACTAAGTACTACAATCAGCATGAGTACCAGTAAACCGCTAGGCACAATGTAAATTACTACCGCCGTACCAATGAGCAGCACCAGCTTACTGATGATTTCGGCAATGGCTACTATGCCGGTGGCTAATTCTTTCTGATACACGCCCAGCAGTAATTGATTCATGGTAATGAAAAAAAAGTTGGCCGCAACCACTACCACAGCCCACTGTACAATTGGGGGGTACTGCGGAATAAACCACACCAGACTACAGGCCACTGTTAAAAATAAAACAGCCGTGACACTACGTAAAGAAAAAATATTATTAATCAGGCGTTGATTATGGGGCGAGCTGACATCGGAGATTTTTTTTAGCAACACAATGTACAATCCTAAATCCATCAAAATGCCAAACAACTGCAGATAGGCCAACGCCGAGGTGTAATAGCCAAATTGGGTATCACCTAAATAGCGCAATAGTAGAACAGCCGTACCAAAGCCTAGGGCTGTTCCACCAGCCTTACCAATAAATTGAAGCGCGGTATTATGAGCCACGCGGCGTAACACAGACATAAATAACAGCCGTTACTATAACGATAAACTGGTCATTGGTCAATTGACTGGCGGCTGATTTTTTGCTAGACTAAAGCTACAAAAATAAAAATAAAATCATTTTCATGCGTCAACCAAGTTATGCCATTTCATTCACGCTAGCCTTTTTAGGAGTAGTTACTCTGGCTAGCGTTTTGCATTTTATTGAACAGCATGCCCTAGCTGCCACCATACCGCCCGCCGCCGCCCGACCACACATTCGGGTTGGCTTATATGCCAGCGACACTGCTCAAACCATTACCGTGGCTGATGCCAGTACCGTGGTAACAGTTGATGGCACCAGACTACAAACTATCCCTGAACAGCAACCGATTACGTTATCGTTTGATCGAACAACAAATGTATACAGCATCACCAGTGGTACTTGGAATACAACGAGTGCTGCCGCTATTCGAATTGAACCACAGCATCACCAACGGATATTAACCATTACCAGTTACGAAAACAGGCCAACCTGGGATACTAGCCTGAACGATAATACTTTTTTCGGTGTACTTGAGTTACAGTATGCTCCGGCTACTGATTTAGTTTGGATGATAAATGAATTGGGGATTGAAAATTATGTCACAGGTATTGCCGAAGCCAGTAACGATAATCCCACCGCGTATTTAAAAGCATTGTACACAGCTGCGCGCAGCTATGCCTATTGGAATTATTTGTATCCTACTAAACATGCCAATGAACCATACCTACTTGATGCCAGCGCTAATGATCAAGTGTATCGCGGCTATGGTTTTACCCAACGTTCACCCAAGGTGATGGCAGCGGTCAAGGCAACACGCGGACAGCTTGTGTACTATAATAACACACCAGCTTTAACACCATATTTTTCTCAAACCGATGGTCGTACCCGAGCTTGGTCCGAAGTATGGTCGGGTGATTATGCTTATTTACAATCGGTGACTGATCCGTGTTGCAGCGGTGAACCATTGTTAGGCCATGGCGTTGGCTTAAGTGCCAAAGGGGCTCGCTATTTTGCTAGTCAAAATCATTGGCATTGGCGAGAAATTTTACAGTACTACTATCAAGGCATCACGCTTGAATCGCTGTGGAACTAGACTATTAAATAATCAGCATGGCATCACCGAAACTGTAAAATCGATACCGTTCCGCTATGGCTAGTTGATAGGCTTGATCCATGAACTGTTTACCCATGAAGGCTGCCACCAACAGCAGTAGACTGGTTTTGGGTAAGTGAAAATTAGTCATCAGATGATCAACCACAGTAAAGGTATAGCCAGGTTTAATAAAAGTTGTAATCCAACCACTATGGCTGTGTCCGTGAAAGGCTTCTAGGGTGCGCAATGACGTTGTGCCAACAGCAGTAACGGTATGTCCAGTGGCTTTGGCTTGAGCGATAGCTTGAGCGGTGGTTTTGGGTAGCACGGCATATTCGGCATGCAGTTGATTTTGTTTAATCGTATCAGCTCGCAATGGCGTAAAGGTGCCTAACCCAACATGTAGCATCACTTCGGCAATAATCACACCGTTGTGCCGTAACCGTTCCAACAAGTTAGTGGTAAAATGCAATCCGGCAGTGGGGGCTGCCGCTGAACCAGGTTGTTGAGCGTACACTGTTTGATAATCGGCCAAAGTAGCTTGGCTAGTAATATAGGGTGGCAGGGGTACGGTACCAATTTTGGTAATATTTGGTTTATTAAAACGTACCTGCCAGCTGGTGGTACTAGCCGGAGCAATAATGCTGGCGGTATAGCCTTGTGATAACCTAATGCTTACGCCTGGCTTGGGACGCGTTCCACCTATTAAACATTCCCAATCCAGTGGCGCAGTGTGCTTGAGTAATAGTAGTTCAATTTTACCGCCAGTAGTTTTGTTACCATGTAAGCGCGCCGGTATCACCTTTGAGGTATTAATCACCAGCACATCACCAGCCTGCAGATATTGGCTACATTCAAAAAATTTGGCATGACGCAATTGATGTTGGTGACGATGTGCTATTAATAATCGGGCCTGATCGCGCGGCACTATGGGATGTTGAGCAATCAGGCTGGGCGGTAGGTGATAGTCGAAATCGTTAAGCTGCCAAGTTTTCTGGATGACCATTTTTTTGCAACGCTATATCATTGGCATGAATAATAATCCGGGCGACATCTTCGGGATGTGGCACATTTTGAAAGATGAAACGTTGTTGTTCACCAGCGGTTTGGATGTACACATTACCAAAGTTGAAAAAAGTTTGAAGGTGACCATGAATTTCAGAGGTAACATCTTGCACTTTCAATATATTCAATTCAGAAATGGTGCGGTCAAACAAACCTTGTTGTTCAACGTTGACAATGCGTTGATCGGTGAGCACCCACACATCTAAATGATAATCAACAAAAGCATGGTAAAATATTAGCCAAGCGCCGAGATAATATAAGCTTAATAACAACACTAAACCAATATACAGTAAACCTTCAGTGGGTACTGGCCAGCCAATCAGTTGATAGAATAATATGTATAACCCCGGAGGAATAAGATTAAACAGCAATAGTTGTATAATATTCCAGGCCCAGGTAAGCCAATGGCGGCGTAATTTTAACAACACTTTTTCATTTGGTCGTTGATTGGGAAAAACCGGAGTGGTCATCGCTGAAACGGTAAATCATCTAAGGTGTTATCGAACAGCGTTTCGTTACTGGTCCAATCCACTTCGCGTAACATAATGATAGTAAATAGGATGGTGACAGCAAAAATTCCTAACACCAGCACAGTAATAAGTTTACCGGTAAAATCAAAAAAACCGAATTTGATCAGATGATAAAAATTCAATCCAAAAAATACCATGCAGCCTAACACACTGAATACATACACTCCCTCGAACACCGCATAGGGAAAATCCATAAGCGCAGTATAAACTACAGCAGGCGGCTCTGCAAATCGGTTGGTACTGGTCGATTGAGATGCCGATAGGCCGCCTCGGTAGCCATGCGACCACGGGGAGTACGAGTTAAAAAGCCAATTTGTAATAAAAATGGTTCATAGACAGTTTCCAAAGCAGCAATATCTTCGCCAATAGTGGCTGCTAGGGTTTGAATACCCACTGGTCCGCCGCGAAAGTTTTCAATAATAGTAGTGAGCAGTTTTCGATCAACGGCATCTAGCCCTAGTTGGTCGATATTGAGTAATTGCAGGGCTTGATCGGTTATCGTGTCACTGATCATGTCAGCAGCGCTATCATTGACTTGAGCGTAGTCGCGCACTCGTTTGAGCAGGCGATTAGCAATGCGCGGTGTACTACGAGCCCGACTGGCAATAATTGTTAAGGCTGGTGCTGCCAATTGCAGTTGCAGCAGTTGGGCTGATCGTTTAACAATTTGCGTCATTTCTTCTGGAGTATAAAATTCAAGTTTATACTGCACTCCAAAGCGATCACGTAATGGCGCTGATAGTAAACTTACGCGGGTGGTGGCGCCGATAATAGTAAAATGTGGTAAATCTAAACGTAGGGTGCGAGCACTGGGACCTTTACCAATAATCACGTCTAAGGCGTAATCTTCCATTGCCGGATATAGCACTTCTTCAATGGTACGCGGCAATCGGTGAATTTCATCAATAAATAAAATATCACCCTCGCCCAGATTGGTGAGAATAGCCGCCAAATCGCCGGCCCGTTCAATGGCCGCGCCACTGGTGACGCGAATGTTTACATTCATTTCTTTAGCCACAATATGAGCTAACGTAGTTTTACCTAAACCAGGGCCACCGTGCAACAAGACGTGTTCAATCACTTCGTTACGCTGGCGGGCGGCGCCTAAAAAAACGGCTAGGTTATCTTTTAAGTGTTGCTGACCAATGTAATCGGTTAACGAGGTTGGACGCAAAGTGGCATCGAAAGCAGTATCGGTGCGTTGCTGCGTTGGATTAATGACGCGATCGGACATAGCCGAACTTTACCGTTTGGCTTTAAAGCGTTTTACTCGGATTAATCCACCGAGTGGGATAATTTCTACGCCTCGTTGTTCAAATTGATCTAACATTAAGTTCATGCCTACTGAATCGGAAGAAACATGGCCGGCGATGACAACATTAATATGATGCTTTTCGGCTTCTTTGCGATACTCTTCGCGCATATGCATACCAATAACAGTACCAATACCGGCATTCGATAACCGTTCAAACATTTCTTTAGCGCCATTGGTGCCACCAGTCATTTCGGTTACGGCAATACGACCGGCCCGGCGCTTGCCATGGCCAATAAAAATGGATGGGCCAGATTTTAATTTTTTAGCAATTTGATATTCCGGGATGGTCATTAACAGGTCCATCACGTCGCCGACATAGTAGAGTTTTTTTTGATTTTTTTTCACCAGTTCATCAATAAAGGTAGTTACCATGTTATCGGTAATGGTGTGGGTAGCCATATACGAAATGTTCAGCAGACGGGCCACATCCACCGTTTTGTGGTCGTTGATGGGTTGTAAACCACGGTTTACTTCGGCAATGCGTTGAGCCAGTAAGCTTTCGGCAATGTGAATAGGTACCCCTACTCGGCTTAACATTTCTACTTGTACATCCATTACGCTATGCAAATCGGCCAAAGCGATGCCTTCGGGGTGGTGAGTAATGGCTAAATCAACCTTGCCTAAGCGATCGGCCAGTAACAGTTCTGATTCAGAACAATCAATGCCGGCAATGGCCCGTTTGATTGGTTTGGTATCGGAACTACTGTATAAAATGCGTGAATCGGAGTAGGGATTGGTAAAATACTCCTGATCAAAATAGGGTTTTTCTTGAGCAGATAATTTATTGTAATCTATCCGAGCTTGTTTGAGTTGTCGTTTCACCGAAGCTAAACCGCGCGGGTCAGCTTGAATGCCCAGCTGTACGGCTAGGGCGTAAAGTTGTTGAAGAGTCATCATAGGTAAACAGAGTGTAGTAGATTTTGGTTGAAAGATCAAGCCAAAGACTGCCAATTAAAAACGACCCGGCGCTAGTAAGTTACGGGTCATTTTTATTCCTGTAGAAACAATTTAAGCAAATATGTTCACACAGGAACGGGGGAGGACGGCAGATAGGTAGATGTACAGCCATCAATACAGACCACCGTCCACGTGGGCATGATGCCCAAACCCGATTGGGAAAACGGCGCGGTTTGCCGTTTTTTAGATGTTCCCGGGCCATCCTAGGCCTCGGGAACCGTCGTGTTCTCGTTCGCGGAGGGAGCGGGGGGAGGCTGTTCTTCAGCCTCCTCCTTCTCCCGCAGGGCCGCGCGGGCCTCTGCCTGCGCCCGTCGGTTTTCAGCAATGGCGCTGCACAGCCTCATCAGGCCGTGCGGAATCGCCTTTTTTCCGAAGGCAGATCCACTCATCATGCCTCCTTTCTCCGTTATTCACGGAATTGTTCAGTGCGTGATGAGTGAGCGCACTGAACTTGGTAACTTCCCAGGCTAAGGTGATTTAGACGAACAGTCAAGAGGGTGTAACTATTCACCTTTATCCAGCACCCTTTAAAACACTGAAGATTTTTGCTAAACTGTAAGTATGACCATGCAGGAAGAATTAGGGAAACTACGTGTTGAAGCCGGTGGTTTACGTAAGAAATTTGCAGATACCTGGAAT
>JACPGK010000024.1 GCA_016182495.1 Candidatus Kerfeldbacteria bacterium | reverse complement strand
CTTGTCTCTGAAAATGAAGCAAGGTAGTATACAATATACGCATAACGGGCTATGAATTAGTGTATTAGACATCCTAATTCTACCAAATAGCCCGTTTTGTGTTGTAAAGACAGCTAGCTAAAGTGTAGGCGGGTCAGGCGCTATTCCCACTCAATGGTCGCTGGCGGTTTATTGGTAATGTCGTAAAAAATATGCTCCACGTAGACCAATGTTTTTAATTGCCGCACAATTCGACTAAGGCTGGGATATGGCATGCGATAAAAATTAACTGTCATGGCTTCTTGTGATTGAATTGGCCGGAGTACAACCGATTCATGCCCTGATTGACTGGCATACGGTACTAACACTACCGGGAATTGCCAAATATCATCCATTAATTTATCGTGTTTAATCACCTGGTGCACACTATCATCAGCCACCCGCAGCAAATTAATTCGATCGTTAGTGAGATAGGCTTCTTGCATCACCGCTGGCGATAAAACTTGAGATAACGACCGACCAGATTGCACAAGCCACAATACACGATTCACCGAAAATATTTCATTGGTAATACGAATAGATAGGGCATTCAATTGTTGCCAGGTGGCTTTACCAATAATCGCTACGGGGTGTTTATACGACCGTTCATCACCTTGTACGCCAACGCTACGCATTGGTAAAACTTTTGCGCTAACCTTTAAATGCTGTTGGGTAATAATTCTTTGTAACTGTTGATTGATGATGTTAGCTTGATCAATGGTTGAATCACCGGTCGAGCATAATGTGCGAATCGCTAATCCAGGCCCAGGAAACGGGTGACGATTCAGTAAACTAGGAGCCAAGCCTAGACGTCGGCCAATCAAACGCACTTCATCTTTATATAAACTGCGTAACGGTTCAATAATTTTACCTTGCAGGGTCATTAGTTTAATCAGATCGATTTGATTATGGTGTGTTTTAATTTTATCAGCATGTTGCGTGCCACCCGATTCGATAGTATCGGGATAAATCGTCCCTTGACCCAATAGGTAATCGGCCAATGGTAATTTGCCCATTTCTTCATTAGCGATCTCCACAAACAACTCGCCGATTTTTTGCCGTTTTATTTCTGGATCAACTATACCTTGAACAGCTCGAAAAAACCGGGCGGAGGCATCAACCACATGGAGATTAGAAAAACCGGCTCGTTTTAGCGCGCCTATCACTTTGGCACTTTCCCGTAAACGCATAAAGCCGCTATCGACATGCAAACCATACACTCGTTTTTTTCCCAAAACTTTTTCTAACAGCGCGAAAGCAACCGTAGAATCAACCCCGCCCGATAATAATAAGAATACTTTTTTGTACTTACCAGCCACTGTGCGAATATCTTTAATCAGTTCTCTTTCAATGGTTTGAATTTTCCAATCACGTCGTACGCGACAAATCGTAAACAAAAAATTCTCCAGTAATTTCATGCCATGCGGAGTATGGTTCACTTCAACATGAAATTGAAAACTCCAAATGCGCTGACGTGGATTGGCCATGGCAGCAATGGGACAATCTGGTGTACTGGCCAGTAACTGAAAATCATTGGGCAGTTTGGTTACCACATCCCAGTGACTCATCCACACCCGTTCGGTTGTACCTAATCCAACAAACAGAGGGTCAGTAGTATGCACTTGAATATCGGCTTGGCCATATTCTTTAGTTTTGCCTTTGGCGACAGTACCGCCAAAATGTTTGGCAATTAATTGATGGCCATAACATAAACCTAACATTGGTAGTCCAAGCGTAAATAAGCCGGGATCGTACGGTACGGCATCGGCACCAATGGTACTTTTGGGTCCACCGGATAAAATAATCCCCTTGGCATCAGCGTAACTTGAAGCTGCCATATCGGGTGTAAAAATTTTGGCCAAAACACCATGTTGACGAATCCGTCGAGCAATCAAATGTGCAAACTGCGAACCAAAATCAATCACAGCAATGTAGTGGTGTTGAGGAATCATAGCCGGTCTAACTTTTTGAGCTGAAATATCCGTGAACGGGAATGGGGGTTGATGATGAATTATGTACATATTGTACATTTTTGATACCCGCTGTCAACTACAATAATACAAGCATTACGGCGCCTGATCAGCGTGCAAGATCCTCAATCATTTTCATAAGACAACATCAATATACTGGTGCTTATTTTTGATCATTGATAATTTGCTCGATGTCTTTTTGAAATAACGGTAATTGTTCATGAATAGCGTCCCAGACTAGTTGGTAATCAATTCCAAAATAATGATGGATTAACTTATCCCTCATACCAGCGATTTCTTTCCAATTTGTATTAGAATAACGTTGCTTAATATCGTTCGGTATCTTCTTGACAGCTTCTCCAATAATTTCTAAGCTGCGAGTTACTGCACGTAGTAGTGTTTCATCATGAATAAATTGTTCAAATGTAACATTACACAATGTCTTATTCAAATATATAATTTCATCACTAATATGACGACTAAGATCACTTACCGAGTACGACATATTCGACTTCCTTTTCGATATGCGGCTTAAGATGTTTTGTTAAACTATCACTGGTAATCAACTCAACTGGCCGGTGTAACACATCTTCAAGGAAATATACTAGCCCAATAAAATTAGCATATTTTTTTTGGTTTGATTCAAAATCAACTAATAAATCAACATCGCTATCGGTTTGTTGTTGTTGCCTGACAAATGAACCAAATAAACCAAGACGCTTAACTCCATAATCTATAATCGTACTCTGATGATCACCTAATATTTGATAAATTTCGGCTTTGGTTTGTACTGGTTTTTTAGACATATTACTTATAGTATAGTTGAAAAATTCACTTCAGTAAAGACCAAAAAAAATTAATGTAAAAACGCTCGCTGGCCAGTAAATACCATAGCCAGGTTGTGCTCATTAGCTGCCGCTATAACTTCGGCATCTTTAATGGATCCACCAGGCTGAATAATAGCGGCCAAGCCAGCCTGGGCCAGCTGATCAATTGAATCACGAAATGGAAAAAAGGCGTCAGACGCTACCACTGCGCCAACAGCCTGATCACCGGCTTTGGTTAAGGCAATGTTGGTAGAATCAATCCGCGACATCTGACCGGCACCTACTCCCAAAGTGACACCATTTTTGGCTAATACAATGGCGTTGGATTTAACATGTTGGCACACGATCCAGGCAAACTGGAGATCGCGCAATTGCGCTGGGCTAGGTTGAGCAGTGGTGACCGTACGTAAAGTTTGATCAGTCAGGAGTTGTGTATCGGCTTGCTGTACTAACAGCCCACCACTGACCTGGCGAATATGCCAACTAGCTTGAGTTGGTTGAATTGGTCCAACGGCTAGTATACGAACTTTGGCTTTTTTAGAAAATTCAGTTATAGCAGCTGGTTCAAAATCTGGTGCGATCACCAGTTCAACAAATATTTTCGTTAACGCTTCGGCAATCGCTAGCGTACAAGTTCGATTAAGTGCCACAATACCACCAAAAGCAGATTGGGGATCAGCGGCATAGGCTCGCTCAAAGGCTGTAGTAATGGTATTTGCCACGGCCGTGCCACAGGGATTAGTGTGTTTAATAATGGCACAGGCCGGTTCAGTAAATTTAGCTACTAATCGTAAAGCGGCGTCTCCATCCATTATATTATTGTAGGATAACTGTTTGCCTTGAATAATGTCAGCGGTTGCTAAACTAGTTTCCTGAATAAATGGTTGGCGATACCAAGCAGCGGCTTGATGAGGATTTTCGCCATAGCGTAAATCTGCCACCTTGCGATAGCCAAAGGATAGTTGTTCCGTAAATTGGCGGTTGGTATTCATGTAATCAGCAATCATGCTGTCGTAGTAAGCTGTGTGGGCAAAGGCTTTTTGCATTAAATAATGACGAGTTTTATCTGTCAGTTTATGTTCAGTGTGTAAATCTTGTATTACAGCCTGATAATCATTGGGGTCAACTACGACGCCTACATATTTAAAATTCTTGGCGGCGGAGCGTACCATGGCTGGCCCACCAATATCAATATTGGCAATACTCGGCTTGGTTTCAAACGGATACAAATTTACCACTACTAAATCAATCATGGCAATAGTATGCTGCTGGGCTGCTGCCATGTGTTCAGGATTATCACGCACCGCTAAAATGCCACCGTGCACTTTAGGGTGCAGGGTCTTAACGCGACCGTCCATCATTTCTGGAAATCCAGTCAGGTCGTCAATGCTGCGTACTGGGATACCGGCAGCAGTTAAAGTTTTGGCGGTGCCGCCGGTTGAGATGATTTCTATTCCCAGAGCCACTAATTGTTGCACAAAACTGGTTAAGCCAGTTTTATCGGACACACTCACCAAAGCGCGTTGGATCATAAATAATAATTAACAATTGGTTAGCTGGTGGATGGCGCGTAGTAATAATTTTTGTTCAGCCTGTTGAACGCGCTGTTTCAGAGTAATTGCAGTATCGTGGGGTAACACCGGCACGCGTTCTTGCCCAACAATAGGACCTTCGTCAACATCGGCTGTAACATAATGTAAGGTGCAACCAGTCTCGGCGTCCCTATTATTCAGTACTTGCTGATGCACGTCAAGGTTCATGCCTCCAGCATATTTGGGCAACAGTGAGGGGTGAATATTCAATATTTTCATGGAAAAGTGAGCAATGAAATGAGCTGATAAAATTTTCATGAAGCCAATTAAAAAAATGTAGTCAATGTGGTGCTGTTGTAAAACGTTGAGTAAGTCGGCTTCAAAGTCGGCTTGCGACCGCCGAGCACTTGGCACCACAATGGTTTCGATGTTAGCCTGGCGAGCGCGTTCAAGTATATACGCTTCTGCCCGATTTGAAATAACAAGCACAATTGCGCTGGGGGTTAATTGTCCAGCCTGTTGAGCTGTAAGTAAAGCGGCTAAATCGGTTCCACTGGTTGATCCTAATACCGCTAATCGCAAAGCCTTAGCCATGACGAAGCTGTTTAAGCATAGTAACGCGCTGATTGATTAAAGCAGCCGTGCCAATATCAGCGCGATGATAAATTGGTCCAATGATGCGTTGGATTTGTTGTTCTACTTGCTGTTCAGCCGCCGTAATGGTATCGGCTACGGCCACCACGGCAATAGCTCGTGACCCTTTCATGACTAACCCAGTAGTGGTTTGATCAACCGCGCCGTAGAATAGCTGGACGGACGCAGTATCAACCTGACCCACATCGATCGATACATTACTGACTGGCTGATCGGGATAACCGACTGGCACCACATATTTACACACCGAGGCTTGCGGGCGCCATTGCACCGTGCATTGATCAAGTGTGCCGTTTAAGATATGGTCAGTGATAGTTACTAAATCGGTATCAAGTACAGCCATAATATTCATCACTTCCGGATCACCAAATCGAGCATTATACTCAATCAAGCGCACCCCATCGCGCACTGCCATAAATCCGCCGTACATAATGCCTTTGTAACGTTCATGGAATTCTTCTTCAATAGCTTCTAGGGTGCGTTCATTAATGCGTTGAGCGGCGGCAATATCGGCGGCAGTTAAAAACGGCAAGCTGTGATTAGCAGCACTATATGAACCCATGCCACCAGTATTAGAACCCAAGTCACCGTTCAGGGCACGCTTATGATCTTGTACGGGCGGTAAATGCACCAAATTTTTGCCATCAGCCATGCTCATTAAAGAAAATTCTTGGCCAATCAGTTTTTCTTCAACCACTACCCGCTGCCCATGGTGAGATAGTAGTTCGGCGCAATAAGCTACGGCATCGGCGCGTTGTTGTAACTGTTCGCCCATCACCCGCACACCTTTACCCCCAGTTAAGCCATCTGGTTTTACCACTACCGCATCGTTGAGCGATCGAATAAAATCTTCCACCCCCGCTAAGGTTGTAAACACTTGGTATTGCGGTGAGCCAGGCACCTGATACTTTTGCAGTAGTTGACGAGTAAATGACTTTGATGATTCTAATTGTGCCAATTTTTTGGTTGGCCCAATACAACTAATACCCAAACCTTCTAAGGCATCAACCAGGCCGGCAGCTAATGGTGCTTCCGGACCAATCCAGGCAATAGTTACCTGCCGTTCCTGACACCACTGCACCACATCAGCTACCGCCGTGACGTCGCCAATACCAATTTCTTGCACTAGTGGCACAATCCCTGGGTTGGTAGTTGGGCCATAATTATAGAGCGTGGCTGTTGAATGTTGCGCTAGTTTCCAGACTAAAGCATGTTCGCGGGCGCCGCTGCCAATGACAACAATGTTCATATTAACAGTGGGCGGCGTTAGCATCGGCTAAACGTTCGTTTTCGATTTGGCGTAACATTTTTGTGTTCACTTCTGGGGTAGGGTAACGGCGCGTCCAACAAGCAGTACAAAATTCACGGACTGGTCCTTTATCAATGCGAACGGCCTCAATTAAATCTTCAATGGTTTGATAAATTAAAAAGTCAGCACCAATAAATTTACGAATGCCTTCAACGGTACCGCCACCATTGACCTGATTCGCAATCAATTCTTGACGCGTCGGCATATCAACTCCATACACACAAGGTGAAATGACTGGTGGGGCTGCCGCCGCCATATATACTTTTCTAGCGCCAGCTTCGCGAAGCATTTTAATAATCTCTCTCGAAGTATTACCGCGAACAATACTATCATCAACTAATAATACGTTACGGCGTCGAATTTCTAATGGCTGCGGATTTAATTTGTGACGCACCGACTTTTTGCGACGTTCATTGCCAGCCATAATAAAAGTGCGGCCAATAAATTGATTTTTGACTAAACCTTCACGATAGTTCAAGCCGAGTTTTTGCGCCAAGGCCAAGGCAGCTGTGTTAGAGGTTGATGGTGCCGGAATGACAACATCAATTTTTAAAGTTGGCAACAATGGTCGTAACCGGTCGGCTAATTTTTCACCCATGCGCAGACGGGCCTTATATACACTGATATTATTTTGAATGGCATCTGGCCTGGCGAAATAGACATATTCAAATAAGCATGGCCGCCATTGTCCAGGAGTCACCACTCGGCGATGCAAATGACGTTGACGATCAACAAACACGGCTTCACCAGGTTTCACATCATCAATATAACGAAAGCCTAGCATCGTAAACATGACCGATTCGGAGGTAAAGATATATTCAACGTTTTTGCCACGACCGCGCTGACCAATCATTAATGGACGAATGGCTCGAGGGTCACGAAACGCTACCATACCGTGATCGGCAATGATAGTAATAGCGGCATAGGCCCCTAAACAGCGTTGGTATACTTTTTTGACGGTTGCAAAAATAGCTTTAGGCATGGGTTCGCCTACATGTTGAGTTAACTCTTTAGCAAACACGTGCAACATAGCCTCGATATCACTATTGGCGTTTAAACTGACTAAATCCTTTTTATGTAACTCCTGTTTTAATTTAGAAAAATTGGTCAAGTTACCATTAAATACCATACTAATACCATAGGGAGCATGCACCGTAAATGGAGCGGAATCATCCAGCGACATACCACCAGCGGTGGCATAGCGAATAAAGCCTAGCCCCATGTTGCCGGTGAGTCGGTTCATGGTAGATTGATGGAAAACATCGCGTACTAAACCGAGACCTTTTTTGGTATGGAAGGTTTTATCATAGGTCACCATGCCACAAGCGTCGTGACCGCGGTGTTGTAAGGCAATCATGCCATCGTACAGCTCTGGCGCAATGACCGTTTCTAATTTGCCGTAAATGCCAAGAACTCCACACATATTATTGTACAGTGGCTATGGTGCTTGATAAACCCACATAGGTATCGGGCCGTAAGGCTTGTAAGGTGATTTTTTCAGATTGTGGTATTGGTAAACGTTCAATCAGTGCATGCAGTTTAGTTTTATCGCACTGTTGACCGCGTGTTACAGCTTTCAACTGTTCGTAAGCGGCGGTTACTTGATACTTGCGTAATACTGTTTGAATTGGTTCAGCTAATACTTCCCAATGCTGGTTCAGCTCGGCGAGCATAGCACTGGCTTGTGGTTGCACTCGTTGTACAGCTAGACTAGCGTGACGTAAGGCCAACCAGGCATGGCCCATAGCCACTCCTTGGTTACGTAACAACGTACTATCAGTTAAATCACGCTGTAAGCGTGAAATTGGCAGAGTGGCCGCGAAATGCTGACAATAACTATTGGCTAAGCCAGCGTTGCCTTCACTATTTTCAAAATAAATTGGATTGATTTTATGCGGCATCGCCGAGGAACCAATCTCACCAGCAATATTACGCTGCTTGAATAATCCCCGTGAGATATACAGCCACATATCCTGATCAAAATCTTTCACGATACTATTCACGCGCATGATGGCTTGATATAACTCAACCGTACGATCGTGCGATTCAATTTGGGTGGTGGCTACATTTGGTTGTAATCCCAGCCCAGTAATAAAACGCTGGGCAAATTGCAGCCAATTTATTTTTGGATACGCTATCGTTAAGGCTGCCCAATTACCAGTGGCGCCACCAAATTTACCAAGTAAGCGGATTGTTTTTAAGCTGTGCGATTGACGCTGCAAGCGCTGAACGTACACCATCAATTCTTTGCCTAGGGTAGTGGGCGTAGCTGGTTGACCGTGCGTTAAGCTCAACATTGGCTGGGCTTGATAGCGCCGCGCCAACTGTTTAAGCTGTTTGGCTAAATCAATTAGACTGGGTAGATACACTAAACGCACAGCATCACTTAACATTACACTGTACGCTAGGTTGTTAATATCTTCACTGGTCAGTCCAAAATGAATAAACTCAATCACATTACGTAATGATGTTTTTTTCAATTTTTCTTTCAGATAATACTCAACTGCCTTGACATCGTGTTTGGTGATGGTTTCAATTTTTTTAATGCGCTGGGCAGCCTGAAGATTAAATCTATCAACCAGGCGTTGAAGAATGAGCTGTTCGCGTTTAGTGAATCGACGTAACTGTGGTAATTGAAGCTGGCTTAAAGCCATTAGATAGCGCACCTCAACATCAACCCGATAACGTAACAAGGCCGCTTCGGAAAAATAATCTGACAATATGTTCACCTCCGACCAATAGCGTCCGTCGAGTGGCGACAGAGCAGTGAGTGAGTTCAAGCGTCGTTTAGGTGATGGCATGAGGCCTATAGTATAGCACAAAACCAGACTTACCAAAACTTTTTTAGGCGCGCCAATTCTTGATCAATGAAGCGCAGACGTTGCTGTAGTCGTTGGAGATCGGTTTGTACGTCACGTTTCTCGGCCATCATATTCAATTGAGTACTACTGATTTCTGCTTTGATCACATCACGTCGCCCCATCAGCTGTTCTATTTTTTGTTTGGCTTGATCGCGCGTCACAAGTGGCTTTGCATACGATCAATAATATTGTGGTTGGTGGGATACTGAAAGGCTTGGCCAGTAATAGTCTCAAATAATTGAATATAACGACTGGATAATTCAACCACTAGCTCGGTGGGAGCTGGCGGCAACACCGCATCGTGATACGGATCGCAGTGCTCCATAAACCATAACCGTAAAAATTCTTTGTCGATATTATCTGGTTCCTGACCATTAGCTAAGTGTTCGGCATAGGTGCCGGCTAACCAATAGCGCGATGAATCGGGCGTGTGCACTTCGTCAACCAACAAGATAGTGCCATCGGCTAATTTGCCAAACTCATATTTCGTATCCACCAAAATTAAACCATGCTGTTGCGCTATGGTTTGACCGCGTTGAAATAATTGTAACGCCACTGCCGCACAATACTCCCAATCCGTTGCTGTCATTAATTGACGATTGATAATTTCAGCGGGAGCAATTTTTTCGTCGTGCTGATCGCTTTTGGTGGTGGGCGTGATTATTGGTCGAACAAATGGTTGATTCTTGATCAGACCATCGGATAGCACCGTGCCACAAAAATTCCGTTCCCCCGCTTGATAGGCCGTCCAGGCCGAAGTACTGGTAACCCCACTTAAATATCCACGCACCACAAATTCTACCGGAAACACTGTACACTTTTTTACAATCATGACATTAGGGTCAGGCACAGCGATTAAGTGATTGGCAATAATATCGCTAGTGTGTTCAAACCAATACTGTGATACTTGCGTCAATACTTGACCTTTAAATGGAATAGCGGCCAGTACGCGATCGAAGGCTGATTGTCGATCGGTAGTAATAATCACCAGTTGATCACCGCGATCATAGGTATCACGTACTTTACCAGTATATTTTTTACCAAGCTGGGTAAAATCCGTACCTGTTAAACACTGCGACAGTTGCTGTTGAATGCGGTTACGATCAATCATACAGTTGACATAATTTTACACTCCTGGGCGTAAGGATTATATAACATATACGTTTGTAAAATCTTTTGCACTTCAGCAAGTTGGCTTTGGGCATCGCCGGCGGGACAGTGTAGTTCCCACAATACCCCTTTGCGCACATTGTCAACGTAGTTTAAATTGAAACGTTGACGTAGCGTATCGGCTACGGCTTTGCCTTCGTAATCATCATTGTAGCGTACTAAAAAGCTATAGGTTTGCGGTGGTACTTGGTAGTGATTACTGAATTTCTCTTTATTAGTATTGAGCAATTCTCCGGTTTGGACCAAAGTTGTGAGGGTAGCAGTATCTGGCTTGGTGTTACTATTCAACCATACTTCCCAGTGAATTTTACGATGTACCTGTACTGTCAAGCCACGCTGACGTAAAGCCAATTCAATAGTTGTGGCGGTATTATCGGCAATCACTAACTCAACAAACAATTGCATACAGTTATCATTAGGTTGGTACGGTTCAATCACGCTGGTAGGTGATTGCCACTGCAATTGGTACGGGGTGCGGACTGGTGGCTGTTCGAGGTATCGTCGTAGGGCCACAAATAACTCTACGCCGGTGTCATGTCGCTCGGGATGTGGCATATAAGCCACCACATTACCAGCCGGGTTGCATAATCCGGCAATACCCCACATGGCTCCATTTGGAGTAGTGGGAAATTCATTAAGAATAACGCCGGTACTGGTGCAGTACTTAAAAATAATTTGATCGTGTTGTTCAAGTTCTAACAATACATCGGTGGGAAAAATAAATCGACCTTCACCATTCGCTACGGTGGCGGGAAACACCGTACCGTGATCAAGGCCCATAGTAACAGCACAACGATCTTTCGGTGTTACCGTTTCGATATATACCCGATCATGGTAAAATCCTGTGCCAATAATTTTACCGTCTTTCACTCGAGTATTCATGGCTACGGCTCCAGCCAAGGCGGTATCATTGACCCCTGGTATTAAACCCGTTTCCACTAATACCTGGCAACCATTACAAATACCAATGACTGGTTTGCCATGCTGGGCTTCAGTTTTAATCAACTGCATAATCGGATCTTGGGCAGCCACAATACCGGCCCGGCCACGATCTTCATAAGCAAACCCACCTGGCAGTACATAGGCATCATACTGTGGTACCAGATCGCGCTGATTCCAACGCACGTAGTCGGCTTGGAGGCCGGCATTGAGCAGCATGCGCCGAGTTTCCCCTTCGCAATTAGTACCAGGAAAAAGAATGATCGCTACACGAAACATACTTGCTGTTGTCCTGGAATAATTTTTCCAATCACTGTGGCTGTTATGCCATTTGATCCAATTGAATTGGCTTGAGCCAGGCTTTCTATTACCGCAGCAACGTCGTTTGGCCGCACCACCAATACCAGACCAATGCCCATGTTAAACGTGACGTACATATCTTGTTCTGGCACAGCGCCATGCTGCTGAATGGCCTGAAATATCGGCACACTAGGCCAACTCCCTTTGGTAATTTGGCAATCTAAGCCAGCTGGTAAAATACGAGGGATGTTTTCTACCAAACCTCCGCCCGTAATATGAGCAATGCCACTAATGGTATAGCGATCTAACAAGGGTAGCACCGTAGTGGTGTAATTATAATGTGGTTGCATTAAGGCCTGCCCAATAGTTTGACCAGCCAGTTCCGACACAGTATCGTTAACCGTTAATCTTAAATGATCAAAAAATACCTTGCGCGCTAATGAATAACCATTGGTGTGCAGGCCAGTGGAACTTAAACCAATGACGATATCGTCCGCCGCGATGCTGGAACCATCCCGAATGGCATCTTTTTCTACAACACCAAGCATCACGCCAGCAATATCCCACTCGCCGGCGGTATAGGTACCGGGCATTTCGGCAGTTTCGCCACCAACTAAGGCTATGCCATACTGGGCACATTCATCAGCCATACCAGTAATCAATTGGCTAACAATGGCCTGATCTAGTTGTGCGCTAGCAATGTAATCTAAAAAATTAAGTGGTTTAGCTCCTTGACACAACACATCATTACAGCCATGAGCCACAATATCATGACCAACTACATCAAACCGCTTGGTCAATTTAGCCACCGCCATTTTTGTACCAACTCCATCAATACTTTGCACTAACACCGGGTGACGATAACGTTTCAAATCAGATACATCAAATAGAGAACCAAATAGGCCAATTCCAGTAAGCACATTCGGAGTAAAAGTTTTTTTTACCAATTGAGCAATCGTGCGCACCGCTTGGTTACCAGCGACGACATCGACACCGGCAGCTTTATAGGTTAAGGGCATGTGATAGAGTGGTTAAGTGTTGACGATACTGTTTAAGTTGCACGGGATGTTGGGCTACACCATCGTTGATCGCTGCTGCGGCGACTGCAGCAGATACAACTACCAGTAACCGTGGATCAAATGGTTTTGGTAACAGATAATCAGGGCCAAATCGTAACTGCTTCAGATGGTAGGCTTGTAATACTGTCGCTGGCACTGGCTGCCGAGCTAGCTGCGCTAACGCCCAGGTGGCTGCTATTTTCATGGTTGTGGTAATGCGCCGAGCGCGCACGTCTAACGCCCCCCGAAATACAAATGGGAATCCCAACACATTATTCACCTGGTTGGGGCAATCACTGCGACCAGTGGCTACCAGTATATCACGCCGGCTTTGTTTGGCGAGCTGATACGAAATTTCAGGATCAGGGTTAGCCATGGCCAACACAATTGGTCGGGCCGCCATTGTTTTAAGCATGGCTGGGCTGACAATATTACCCACCGATACTCCTAAAAATACATCGGCACCAACCAGAGCTTGGGCTAGGGTTAAGCGGGGTTGAGTAACCCGAGCAAAGGTTTTTTGGTAGCGATTCAAATTGCTCCGATCGTGATGGATGACACCAGTACGATCAAACATCGTAACATTTTTTCGACGCACTCCTAAACGCACGTAATGTTCGGCACAACGAATGCCAGCGGCTCCAGCGCCATTAATCACCACGGTAATATTCTGAATGTTCTTGCCAGTGATATACAAACCATTCAGCAGCGCCGCTCCAGACACAATGGCGGTACCGTGTTGATCATCATGAAACACCGGAATATCAAGCCGACGCTGTAAAGCTGTTTCAATTGTAAAACAATCTGGGGCAGCAATATCTTCTAAATTAATACCGCCAAAGGTAGGGGCCAACCGAGCAATGGTATCAACCAATTGGTCAGCGGCTGTACAGGCTACTTCAATATCATAGGCATCAATATCGGCGAAACGTTTGAACAACACACTCTTACCTTCCATCACTGGTTTACTGGCTAAAGCCCCAACTCGACCTAAGCCCAATACCGCCGTACCATTACTGATAACGCCTACCAAATTTCCACGATTAGTATACTGCCAGGCGGCCGCTGGCTGACGAGCAATAGCTAGTACTGGTTCAGCCACTCCGGGAGTGTAGGCTAAAGCCAAATCTCGCTGACTGCGGCAAGGCTTCGTCGGCTGGATTGATAGTTTGCCAGCTGGCTTATGTTGATGATAACGCAAGGCGGCAGTGGTTTTCATGTGGTGAAAGTTTGATACACTGCAGTTGAGGCAGTTTCTACTTCTTGAAATAGACTGCGGCCACGACTATCCATCATACAGACCACCGGAAAATTTTTAACGGCCAATTCCCAAATGGCATCGGTCATGCCAAAGTCAGTTTTATACACCTTGACTACTTCAGTAATACAATGAGCGTAGTACACGGCTGCTCCACCAATAGCGGCACAATACATTCCCTGGCCAATGAATGCTCGCCGCACGGTCTCGTTCATACCGCCTTTACCAAGAATAGCCCGAATGTTGTATTGCTTAATTAATTGTGGCGTAAAATGATTAAACCGAGCACTGGTGGTAGGACCAGCTGCTAAAATAGTTATGGTTTTACCAGTTTGACGATACATCGGCCCACAATGATACAACACTGCTCCATGTAATGGTTTAAAATCATGTTCCAACAACCAACGATGCGCTCGATCACGGGCTGTCATAACCCGTCCGGTAAATACTACTTCATCACCGGCTTGTACGCGGCGAATACTTTGAAGAGTTGGTGGAGTGTTAATTTTAATAACAGCCATTATGGTAAATGTAATGTGGTTCGGCGCATACTCCAGCAACCAACCGATACCCCTACAAACCATGAGGCCGGATGCACGTAACGAGTAGTAAATTTAACAGCCAAGGCGGTGGTTTTTCCGCCTACGCCCATCGGGCCAATACCAAGGGCATTAATTTTCTTTAATAAACGCCGCTCAAAGGCTGCTAGTTTTGGATTAGGATTATGCTGGTTCAGTAACAGCAGATGACGATTTTTAGCGCGGTAACTGGCTTCTTCCATACTGCCACAAACGGCTGCACCAATACTATATGGTGGACAGCCACGACCCTGCGCTTTAATCATGGTATCGAGAATACATTTCTCAATGCCGGCAAAATCTCGTTCGGCTCCTAAGGTAGTATCGGGTAATTGATAAACACGGGAGACATTTTCGGAGCCACCACCTTTCAGTAACAGTTGAATGCTGGATGTATCGGGCGTTTCTTTACAATAAATCACTGGGTAGTTACCAATCACTTTACCTTGAACAATATCGAAGGCATTGGCTCGTAATGGTACCTGACGAGTTGCCAGAGTGGTAGCATCTTTAATTATTCGTTTTAGTTCAAGCTGTTTGTACTGACGACTTTGATATTGCACATACACTAACGGTATACCGGTATCTTGACATAAAGGACGAGTTTCGGTTTTAGCCAAATCGATATTTTTTAACATCATGTTTAATACATATTTGGCTCGAGGGTTAGTTTCGTGCTGACGGGCACGGCGTAAGGCAGTAGTAACATCGGCTGGTAGTTCAGTAATGGCTACTCGATACATGGCTACGATGGCCTGCACTAATTGTTGCCGAGTGGGTCGAGCACCAGTGAGTCTAAGAATGTTGCCTCGAATTTTAAGCATAGTTATACTAGCGCTCGGCGCACTCCCTGTAACCAAACATCAGCCAGAGCACCAATGGTTAATGATACAATTGGCTGTTTGTCTTGGGTAATAATACATTGTTCGTTAGCCATGATTTTTCCAATCACCGTAATCGTCACCCCCCGCTGTTCGGCCAGGCGTTGTACTGCCGTCCAGTTGCGTGGATCAACCTCAAATACAAATCCACCGGTTTCGGAAAACAACTTTTGGGTCAAGCTTAACCCTTGGCCCGGAATAGCTGCACTATCAATTTGTACACCAGTGCGTAATTCGCCACGCCCACCAAAACACATTTCAGCCAACGTGACTATCAAGCCGCCGTCGCTAATATCATGGCAGGTTGGTACTAGGCCTTGTTCAATGGCATCAGTCATAAAAAAAATTTCTCGTTCAACCTGAACAAAATCTGGTTGGGGAACATTGGCTCCATAGGTGTTAGATAATTCATACCACACCGACCCGCCTAATTCATTCTTGCGTTCACCCACCATGGCTATCCAGTTACCGGGCTGAATAAAATCAAACGTCACCGCATTGGTCACATCGGTTAAACGGCCAATACAAGCAACGATACCACTGGGATTAATACTCCCTTCGGCTGACTGGTTATACAGTGATACATTGCCTGATACAATCGGTACCGGAGCGTTATCATAACGTTTTACATGAATAGCTTGAGCAGCGGCAGCAATGCCACGGACCCCTTCAACAAATTCCCACATTTGTTCTGGCTTTTCTGGATTGCCGTAATTCAAACAATCTGTTAAACACCACGGTATCGCTCCCACCGCCGCCACATTGCGCATACTTTCAACCACCGCATTGGCCCCTTGCCAATAGGGTGAAATTTTTCCATAGCGCGGATTACCATCCACACTTAAGGCCACGCCTACTGTGGAACCGTAATCAAGTAACGGGGCCAGCACGCCGGCATCGGCCAAACCAGCTTCAATTGCTACCAGGCCTTGCACATTTTTATCAAACTTTTCATAGATCGGTTTTTTACAAGCCACAGCCGGATGCGCCAGCACCGCCATAATAGCTTGTTCTAAATTTGGAGCATCACAGATAGCTGGTTCCTGCAACGTCGTGCGGGGAGCTTGTACCGGACGATCATAGCGTAAGCCAGCTACCACCGTGGCTGATGGAGCATCAAAAATTTTTTCACCGTGATCAAACACTTGATAATTACCGGCTTGCACGGTACCAATCACCGCCGCTTGGGCACCAACAGATACATTCGGTAAATCCCACGTTTCGTTATAATGTTTCAAAATCACTGCGCTGGCTCGGGGTGAAGCTACCCACATAAACCGTTCTTGCGTTTCAGCGCATAATTTAACAACCGACGCCAAATTTGGTACGCCAACTGGTACTGTATCCAAATCAATTTTAGCGCCATAACCGCCGGCATCGGCCAATTCAACAGTAGCGCATAGTATTCCGCCAGCACCCAGATCTTTAAAACCTACTTCGGCCAACAACCCTTGCTGTTTCAATACATTAAATAAATCATAGGTGGCTAACAGTAGGTGTCGCTCTAAAAAAGCATTGGGTTCTTGCACTGCACTTTTGTTGACCTCGCGATCAGCTTCGTTGAGTTCTACAGAAGAAAAAGCCGCCCCGCCAAAACCACTATGGTCGGTGGGTTTACCGACAATAATATAATGATAACCCTCGGCGTGAGCTGGAGCGCGCGAATGAATAATATCGTTTTGCGCAACTATACCTAAAGCGGCCACATTGACCAAACAATTGTTATTGTAGGATTCATTAAAAAAAACATCGCCCGCCAAAGTAGGGATGCCCAATGGATTGCCATATCCGCCAATGCCAGCGACCACGCCACTACTAATCCATTTGGTTTTATTGAGATCACTACTACCAAAACGTAACGGATCGGCGATGGCAACTACTTTGGCACCCATGCACACTACATCACGGACAATTCCGCCTACACCAGTAGCCGCCCCTTCGTAGGGTACCACCTGTGAGGGATGATTATGGGATTCATGTGCTACCACTAAACAATAGTGCTGATCGCCTACTTGATCAAGCCACACCACGCCAGCATCTTCACCCGGACCAACCACCACATGTGGACCTTGGGTGTAAAATGCGCTTAAATATTTTTTACTGGAACGATACGAGGTGTGTTCACTACCTTCAATGCCAAAGGCAATGGCTTCGGTAAGAGTGATTGGTCGTTTCAAAATATCGGTTTCCAAACGCCGAGCCTCGGCTACAGTTAAACCAATACTGTATTGAACCAACAAGTCAGTTACGGCTTGATCGGATAGTTTGGAAAATTCAAAAACCAATTCGGCCATACTTTACTGTACTCGAATGGTAGCCCGTCGTTCAGCGCCAACCGATACCAAACTAATGGGGGTGGCGGTTTGATCAGCAATAAATTTCATATAGTCACGCATGCGAGGCGGTAAAGCTGTATAGCCTTTTTTAATAATGTTGGTAAAATCTGAATCAGTCAGATTTTTCCAGCCCGGCAATGTTTTATAAATTGGTTTACAATGCCGTACAACGTTTAAATCGGCTGGCAATTCGGTGAGCGTAGTCGTTTTATAGCGGTATTTTACAGCCACCGGAATTGATTTTAAACCGCCTAACACATCAATTTTGGTAATAGCTAAACTGCTTAAACCATTAATCCGACAAGCATAGCGCAACTGCACTAAATCAACCCAACCACAGCGGCGTGGTCGACCGGTGGTAGTACCATATTCCTGCCCGCGTTCACGCAGGTAGGTACCGAGTTGACCTTTGGCTTCGGTCGGAATGGGGCCAGCACCAACTCGCGATAAATAGGCTTTCACTACCCCAATAATGTCGCCAATCCGGTTTGGTCCAACTCCAACGCCGGTACACACCGCTCCAGCCACGGTGTTGGATGAAGTGGTATGGGGATAAGCGCCATGATCGTTATCTAACATGGTACCTTGCGCTCCTTCAAACAATATTTTTTTACCGGCGGCGATGGCCCGGTTTACTTCCAGTGATACATCACCAATATAAAGTCGTAATTTTTTACCATAATTAAGATAGGTGCGAAAAATTTCATTTTTGTTTAGATTCATTCGTTGGCCATACAAACATCGAAAAGTATTTTTTTTCAAATCGAATAACTGATCAAACTTTTCTTTAAAAATACGCTGATCGAGTAAATCAATCATCCGAATACCAAACCGTTCGGCTTTATCAGCATAAGCTGGGCCAATCCCACGGCGGGTAGTGCCAGCCCCAAGTGTGCCTTTGTATTCATCAATCATGCCATCCATCATAATATGAAATGGAAAAATCACATGAGCCCGTTCAGAAATAAGTAAGTTGAGTTTAAAGCCCTTAGTTTCAAAATTGGCCATCTCCGATAGTAGTACTTCCGGATCAATCACCATGCCATTGCCAAGCACAATGCGCGTTTTAGGGTACAGCACGCCGGAGGGAATGAGATGTAATTTATGGACTACTCCATCAACTACCACCGTGTGTCCAGCGTTGTTACCGCCTTGAAATCGCACCACATAATCAACTGTTGAGGTGAGATAGTCAATGATTTTACCTTTACCTTCGTCGCCCCATTGAGCGCCGATCACCATGACAGTTTGTGGTTTAAAAGTTGAACGTTTGGACATAAGCGCTAGATTGAACTGTTAGATAGTTTACGAGCACATTTTACTGTGTTTTCAATTAATTTGGCTACGGTTAAAGGCCCTACTCCACCTGGTGTAGGAGTAACCAGTTTAGCTTTTTTTACCACACTGGCAAAATTGATATCACCGTACATTTTGCCAGCCACAAACGACACCCCAGCATCCATCACTACCACGCCTGGTTTAAGCATTGCGCCAGTGAGCAGATTATGTTGACCCACGCCGGTAATAATAATATCGGCAGTTTTGGTGTAACGCGCTAGTGACACCGTGGCACGATTTAATACGGTAACAGTGGCTTGTTCATGAAACAACATGTTGGCTAATGGCCGCCCAACTAAAGCGCCAGCGCCAATCAGTACTATGCGCTGGCCAACTAAACGAATATGATGGGCTTTCAGGATAGATAAAATTGCTCCGGGAGTGGGTGGTTCAATCCAGTAACTGCCGGTAATTAATTTACCAAGATTGGTTTGGGTTAAACAATCAACGTCTAACTGCGGATCAATGGCTTCGAGCACTTTGCCAGTATTCACCTGTTTGGGTAAAGGCAATTGCACAATTAAGCCAGTCAGATGATAACGCGGCTGTTGGAGTTGCTGAATGGTGATAATCAGTTGCTTGGTAGAAACACTGGCTGGTAACGTTTTTAACAAAAACTCAAGCCCACTGCGGCGGGCGGCTTCACCTTTTTTACGGACATAGGTATGCGATGCTTGGTCGCGGCCGACTAAAATAACTCCAAGTTTTGGAGTATAGCCGCGTTTTTTTAAAAACGGTACTTGATGAGCAAGTCGGCGATAAATGTGTTGGGCAATGGCGTGTCCGTCGACGATAGTGGCCATAATAGTAGTTATTGGGAAGAAAAAATCCCCGTTTCCGGGGTGAAGTATCCTCATGTATTTATAGCACAATGCTAAAAAAATGTGAAGTACATGCTATCATTCAACCTAGCCTGTGAACCAACGGAGGTAATCACATGCTGATGCAGCTCATAAGCATAGGCTGCTATCTGTTTTTGGCAATGATGGGTTTAATGGTAGTGTTTGATTTCGTTCGATCGACATACCAACGGCGGCAAAAACTACACCGCTCGTTGGACATCACCGTGATCACAACTTTCCACCACGGTGAAGCTGACCTAGTAGCTGGTTGGCTACTCACTACCGTGGTCAACAAAGGTCGCTCGATAGTGACCTGGGAAGAGCTTTACCAGATAGCCGACCAAGGCTCGGTTGTAGCTCCAGGCACGGATATTCGACGCGGCCTGCAGTGGTTACGGGTACATGGCTTTATTGAAACCACCATTCAGCATGATGAACTGATGGTATTATGTAAGCCAGCCCTGTTTGATCACGTTGAACGTCGGCATACTTTTTTCTTCGCCGGACCAGCGGATGAAGATGACATCGAATCGACCGACATCATGGACGACAACAACTGATGCCAACACATTATGGAGGACTGGCAGGAGTATGCTATCATTGCACTCCTCCCTGTCCATTAACTAGTACTCGATTACTAATGAATGGACAGGCGCTTGACGGTTTCGCTGCATCAGAGTAGACTTGTTTTTAATATATGCATGATGGGCTTGCCTTCCCAGAGGCTTTAACCTTCGACGATGTTCTGCTGATACCACAAAAATCAGATGTGCTCCCGCGCGATGTTAATTTGCAAACCCGTTTAACCAAGCAACTACATTTAGAAATTCCCTTGGTATCTTCGCCGATGGATACCGTTACCGAATCGGCTATGGCTATTGCTATGGGCAAAGAAGGCGGTCTTGGCATTATTCATAAAAATTTAGATGTCGATAAGCAAGTTGAGCATGTTAAAAAAGTAAAACAAGCCGGCTTGGCTGTTGGAGCTGCCGTGAGCGTAGGCGATAAAGCCAGGCGTCGGGCCGAAGCCTTAATTGAAGCTCGAGTTGATGTGATTGTGGTTGATAGTGCCCATGGCCATTCTCAAGGAGTACTGGAGATGGTGGCCTACTTAAAAAAAACCTACCCTAATTTAAATGTGATTGGTGGCAATGTGGCTACAACCGAAGCTACCCGAGATTTAATTAAAGCTGGGGCTGATGCCGTTAAAATAGGGATAGGGCCTGGTTCGATTTGTACTACTCGGATTGTGACTGGTATTGGTGTACCACAACTCACAGCTATTATGCAGTGTGCTAAAGAAGCTCATCAGCATGGCGTACCAATTGTGGCTGATGGCGGTATTCGCTACTCGGGCGATATTGTAAAAGCGCTGGCGGCTGGAGCTGATTGTGTGATGATGGGTGGAGCTTTGGCCGGAACAGATGAAGCCCCTGGCGAAGTGATTGAACAGCATGGCCAAAAGTTTAAAACTTATCGTGGCATGGGTTCACTGGAAGCCATGCAACTTGGCAGTAAAGATCGTTACCTGCAAGAATCAATTACTGAAACAAAAAAACTAGTCCCAGAAGGCATTGTTGGTAAAGTAGTGTATAAAGGTTCGGTTGATGAAGTAGTGTATCAATTACTGGGAGGCTTACGGGCTGGTTTAGGCTATTGCGGTGCTGCCACTATTGAAGCCTTGCAGCACCGAGCCCAATTTGTACGCGTGACGAATGCCGGTATTCGTGAAAGTCATCCACACAGCTTGGCCTACATTGGTGATGCGCCGAATTATACCTTGAATATGTAAAACGGACCTACTGTTTTAATCTTTTGCGCAAAGCGATATGATGCTGTTGTAACTGGGTCAATAAAGCACTCTCATCAACTAAGGTATGCCGACGGTTAGAAATAACAAACCGACCGTGTACCATTAAGTCACGGACATTGCCACCGGCATGGTTAATCATGTTACCAAGCAATGTTTCCGGATGACGCGGATCAAATGGAATAAAGTCGCGATCTTTCAGTTTCCAAAAAGCCAAATCAGCTTGATACCCAGGCCACACTCGGCCGACACTGTGCTCTAAACCAAGAATACGCGCTCCATTAATGGTCATCATCCGAAACAAGGTAGTATAGTGAATTGGTTCAGCTGTATCTTGATGCATAATTTTACTCTGGAACGCTTCTGAAATAATATCAAGCTTGCTTTTAGAAATCACACTATCGGTGCCTAGAGCGATGCGGTGATGGCCGCGCCAGGCAAAAAACTCTGGCCACTGAAATTGACCAGAGCGATGAATTCGATTCGAAGTGGGCAAATGCACAATGCCAACTCGCCGTTTTACCAACAAGGCAATTTCATCGGCCGTGAGGTGAACGGCGTGCGACAAAATTAACCGTGGCCCAAGTAAACCAGCTTGATGTAGTACCGCTACCGGTCGTTGACCATGACGTTCCACACAAGCAGCTATTTCAGTAGCGGTTTCGCCACAATGGATTGTTAAAATAGTTTGACGATGCTGCTGTAGTACTCGCCGTACCGCCTGTAACTGTAACCGAGTAACCTGCGCCAACGTATGGATAGTTAAACCGGGTCGAATTAAAGGATTGCCAGTCGTTAACACTCGTACCGCTGAACGTAAATTAGCCGCCGGATCGGTTTTACTGGCTAAACTAACAGCATCAACTAAACGAATATGGGCTTGCTGGGCAGCTGCTCGAGTAGCCTGCGGGCTATGATAATGCGATAACACGGTAGTGGTACCCATTTTTTGTTGCTCGGTAAAATCGCCTAAAGAGGCAATGGTTTGATCAGTCAAACTCATAGCCTGTTCAATACGACGAGCTAACACTAAAGCTTGTTCCGTAGTGTCATGTTCGTTTTTTAATAAGGTGGTTGAGCGCAACAAATACATGGGTGGGTGAGCATGGGCGTTGATTAAACCAGGTGTCACCACAATGCCACTGCGTAAACCGGCATTATATATAACATCTACGGTTTTGTGATAACGACGATCTTGTTTGGCTGGCAGCAACGCTTGAATTACTCCCCGCTCAATATAGAGTGATTGCTTTTGCAAAATAACAATATCATTACGATCGTTGGTGGTAATAATATAGGGAATATTTGATACTAAAATCCGGCGCGGTGGAGTAATAGGGCGAATAACCCTGTACCGTTCAAGATGGGCTAGTGACATATTGCTAGTATAGTATAATACCCCCGCTGAAAGGTCCGCTTAATCAGCTTGCTGTCGCTGTTGTTGACGACGATCACGTTCGGCTTGATCTTCCGCGGCCGCTAACGCAGCTACGTCTACTCCATAACCGGTTCCCACTGGAATCAGTTTACCAATAATAACATTCTCTTTGAGGCCACGCAGATAATCTACTTTACCGGTGACAGCCGCGTCAATTAATACGCGAGCAGTTTCTTGAAACGAGGCGGCTGCTAAAAAACTATCAGTGGATAAGGATGCTTTAGTGATACCAAGCAAAATATTTTCTGCCTGCGGTGGCTTAGTTTTAGTGTTTTTAGCTTCCTTTTGCAATTCCAATAAATGATCACGCGTAATCACATCCCCGGTCACTAAATCGGTATCACCAGGCTCGGTTACTCGGAAACGAGAAAACATTGATTTAACGATAATTTCGACGTGCTTGTCGTTCAATTTTTGCCCCTGCGATGAATAAATGTATTGAATTTCACGTAGAATATAGGTTTGAACGGCTTCTTTACCGCGTAACTCGAAAACATCGAACAAATCTAAATTCCCCTCACTAATTTGTTGACCAGCCGTCACTAATTCGCCCTTTTTCACCCAAATACTAAAACCAACTGGTACAGGATACAATTCAACATCAGCGGCTGTCCCAAATACTTGAATTTCTTTATTGGCTAAGGTAATGGTACCAACCGATTTAGCGAGCACAGTTTTGTCACCTTTTTTGGCCAACACATCACCTTCGGCTACCTGTTGTCCATCCTTCACTTGTACCTTCATGGTGCTGGTGAGTCGATGAACTTCTTTAGTATTTTTGTTAGCCTGAATTTTTATAATTTTTTGCTTGCCAGTTTCATCAATCTCCATCACTGTACCATCAAGGCGTGCTAAAATCGCTTTCTTTTTAATTGGTCGAGCCTCGAATAATTCTTCTACCCGTGGTAACCCTTGTGTAATATCAGCTCCCGCCACACCGCCGGTATGGAAAGTACGCATAGTGAGCTGGGTACCGGGTTCACCAATCGATTGAGCGGCAATAATACCAACCGCGGTGCCTAACTCTACCAATCGATTATGGCCTAAATCGTAGCCATAACATTTCTGACAAGCCCCGCGAATAGTTTCGCACGTTAGCACCGAGCGTAATTTAACGGCAGTCAGTTTAGCTTTTTCTAACACGGCCAGATGTTGATTGATCACTAACTCGCCTTTCTTAAGGATGGTGGTTTTACCAGACACAACATCTTCCGCTACTACCCGGCCCATCATTCGACTGACTAAACTTTGCCCCATTTCATCACTCTCTTGAGCTGTCAGCACTCGGCCATCACTGGTACCACAATCTTCTTCAGTGGTAATAACATCTTGAGCCACGTCAATTAAACGGCGAGTTAAGTATCCAGCATTAGCCGTTCGTAACGCGGTATCGGTTAAACCTTTACGAGCCCCATGCGTTGAAATGAAGTATTCCAGTACATCAAATCCTTCTCGAAATGAAGTTTTTACTGGCAGTTCAATAGTTTCACCAGCCGAGTTAATCACCAGGCCTTTCATACCCATCATTTGGGTAAGTTGCCCCCACGATCCGCGAGCACCCGAATCAATCATGGCAAAAGCAGAACTGTTTTCATCTAAGGCATTTTGACACAAACCGGTAATGTCATTTTTGACTCGCGTCCAAATTTCAATCACGCGCACGCGCCGTTCGTCATCGGTCAGTAAACCTAGTTCGTATTGCGAATAAATTTCATCAACCTCGGCTTGCGCCTTATCAATTAATACCAATTTCTGTGGTAATGGTGGGGTATCATCGATGCCCCAACTTAAGCCGGATTTGGTGACATATTCAATAGCCCGATTTTTGACTTGGTCAATTAAATCAACGGTTAATTCTTCACCATGCACTGCAAACGACCGAGCAATAATGGCTTTCAATTCTTTTTTATCCACCAGCACATTGGCAAAACGTTGGTCTTCCGGCAGCAATTCATTGAATAAAATTCGACCAATTGATGTTTCCACGATTTTACCGTTAATGCGCACAAACACCCGTGATTGTAATTCAATGCGACCGGATTGATAGGCCAACATCGCTTCGGTGCTATCAGCGAAGTAAAGTTTACGGCCATTCGGTAAATCGCGTAGCAGCGTCATGTAGTAACAGCCTAACACGATATCTTGCGATGGCGTGACCACTGGCTCACCGGTGGCTGGTTTGAGCAAATTGCGGGTTGATAACATTAACGTAGCTGCTTCTTGCTTGGCTTCATCGGTTAACGGTACATGCACGGCCATTTGATCACCATCAAAGTCAGCGTTAAAAGCTGGGCACACTAACGGATGAATTTGAATGGCTTTACCTTCAATCAAAATTGGCTGAAAAGCTTGGATGCCTAAACGATGCAGTGTTGGAGCGCGATTTAACATGACATGGGCATTTTTGGTGATCTCTTCCAAAATATCCCATACTTCAGAACGACCAGATTCAATAAAACGATTAGCGCTACGCACGTTATACACGTACTCACGTTCGATCAATTTAGAAATGACAAATGGCCGGAATAATTCTAAAGCCATCTTTTTCGGTAAACCGCATTGATTCAATTTCAAATGTGGGCCTACCACAATCACCGAGCGACCAGAGTAATCGACGCGCTTACCTAATAAATTTTGCCGGAAGCGGCCCTGCTTACCTTTCAACATGTCAGCCAATGATTTTAACATTCGTTTTTGACCGGTAGAAGCAGTAACGGTTTTACCGTGGCGGGCGCCGTTATCAATTAAGGCATCAACGGCCTCTTGCAACATGCGTTTTTCGTTGCGTTGAATCACTTCAGGTGCATTCAGTTCTTTCAAGCGTTTTAAACGATTATTCCGATTAATCACGCGCCGATATAAATCGTTCAGATCGGAAGCGGCAAATCGACCACCATCCAATTGTACCATTGGGCGTAAATCGGGTGGCACCACTGGGATGGTATCCATAATCATCCAGCTGGGTTTAATGCCGTTATTTTTCAAATTTTTAGCTAATTTTAAACGCCGAATAATGCGACTGCGTTGATTTTTGGTAGCCTCAACTACTTCGGCCTCCAATTGCAGAATCAATTGATCGAGTTCAACACGATTCAGTAACTCTTTAATACCCTCGGCGCCAATGCTGGCTTCAAAAATATGACCGTATTTTAATGACAAATCTTGATATTTGGTTTCAGAAATAATTTCCATAGGAACCAAATCACGTAGTTCGCGCTTAGCCATATCAACCGCTTCTTCGAGATCTTTAATTTTTTCATCGCGCACAATCGAGGCGTTAATTAAATCGGCTTCATACTGATCGGCTAACTTCACCCGTTTGGCATCAGTAGCTGCTGCCAAAGCTTGATCGCGCTGTTGTTTCAGTTCAGCTAAAGCCTTTTGACTATCGGCTAAAATTTGTTTTTTCTTTTGATCGGCTTCGTTATCGATTTGATCCAAAGTTTGCGTTTTTAAATCTTCATTGACATCGGTAATGATAAAATTGGCGAAATAGATAACTTTTTCTAACGATTGCACTGATAAATCTAAAATTAAACCGATCTTTGATGGCACACCACGTAAAAACCAAATATGTGATACACAGGCGGCTAAATCAATGTGCCCCATCCGTTCTCGCCGCACAATTGAGCGAGTCACTTCAACGCCACACTTATCACAAATGATGCCTTTGTAGCGAATTTTTTTATACTTGCCACAATAACATTCCCAATCTTTTGATGGACCAAAAATACGCTCACAAAACAAACCATCTTTTTCCGGTTTTTGCGTACGGTAATTAATCGTTTCTGGTCGGGTTACTTCACCATGCGACCAGGCGTGGATTTCTTCAGGTGAGGCAATCGTTAAACGAATCGCATCGAAATCGTGGGTTCTGGTAACTTGCATTTCTGGCATATAGTTCAGGTGATTTGATAGTTATTTAGTGTTGGCTTCAGTATCAACTTCACTGCCTAGAGGTTTGCCATCTTTGTAGAGTTCGACCGATAACCCTAACCCCTTGAGCTCACGCACTAACACGTTGAATGATTCTGGAACGTTGACTTTACGAATTTTTTCACCCTTAATTACTGCCTCGTAGGCTTTCGACCGACCTGGCACATCATCCGATTTAATCGTTAAAATTTCTTGCAACATATGGGCTGCACCATAGGCTTCCAGGGCCCATACTTCCATTTCTCCAAAGCGTTGGCCACCAAACTGGGCTTTACCACCGAGTGGTTGTTGCGTCACCAGCGAATATGGCCCAATGGACCGCTGGTGAATTTTATCATCGACCATGTGGTTCAGCTTTAACATGTAAGCAATCCCACAAGTTACTTTGTGAGCAAAACGATCACCGGTACGGCCATCGAACAAATAAATTTTACCATCTTCTGGATAATTGGCTTTTTTCAATTCTTCTTTAATTTCAATTTCGCCAACACCATGAAACGGCAAGGCGGCTACTTTATACCCCAAGGCCCAGGCGGCTAGGCCTAAATGTGTTTCCAATACTTGGCCCAAATTCATACGTGATACTATCCCTAATGGATTGAGCAACAAATCAACTGGCCGACCATCAGCCATATACGGCATATCTTCAATTGGTACTACCCGCGAAATAACTCCTTTATTCCCGTGCCGACCGGCCATTTTATCACCGACTTGAATTTTACGAAGTTGGGCCACGGCAATTTGAATAGTTTTAATAACACCAGACGGTAATTTATCACCATTTTCTTTAGAAAAAATTTTGATATCTACCACCTTACCGTGTTCGCCGTGTTCCAGATACAAGGAAGAATCTTTGACATCTTTGGCCTTTTCACCAAAAATAGCACGCAATAATTTTTCTTCGGCTGATAATTCCGTTTCGCCCTTAGGCGTAATTTTACCAACCAAAATATCACCAGATTTCACTTGGGCACCAATTCGAACAATGCCAGTTTCATCTAAATCTTTTAATTTTTCTTCAGACACATTGGGAATATCTCGCGTAATAACTTCGGCACCTAATTTAGTGTCACGCACATCTACGGTGTACTCTTCGATATGGATTGAAGTATACTTATCACTTTGTACTAGGCGCTCGGAGATTAAAATAGCGTCTTCATAATTACCGCCTTCCCACGGCATATAGGCTACCAGAACATTTTGACCAAGAGCTAGCTCGCCGTGCTGGGTAGAAGCACCATCCGCTAACACGTCGCCGGGTTTTACTTTCATGCCTGGTTCTACCATCGGCTTTTGATTAATACAGGTAGAGGCATTCGATCGTACAAAGTTGTTTAACTCGTAAGACTCGATACCAGCTTTACCATTAATCTCAATGTGATTGGCTTGCACTACCGTTACTTCGCCAGCTGCTTTCGCTAAAATAGTTTGACCAGAATCAACCGCGGCGCGAAATTCCATGCCGGTACCAATAATTGGTGCGTCTGGTCGGACACATGATACCGCCTGACGTTGCATGTTGGTACCCATTAAAGCCCGCACGGCATCGTTATGTTCAACAAATGGAATCAATGCCGTAGCTACAGAAATAATCTGTTTCGGTGACACATCCATGTAATCAATATTCCAAACGTAATCTAAATCGGGTTTGCCATATTTACGTACTTCGGCCTTTTCTTTCTTGAAATAACCATCTTCGTCTACTAAAGTTGTGGCTGCTGTAGTCACTGACCGTTCTTCGAGAAAAGCATCAACGTAGATAATCTCATCCGTTACACGGGCCCGTCGATTAGTCGGATCTTTTTCAACTTTGCGATAGGGCGTTTCGATAAAACCAAAATTGTTAATGCGGGCATAGCTAGCTAAATGGCCTACTAATCCAATATTAGGCCCTTCTGGTGTAGCAATCGGACAAATCCGACCATAGTGAGTACGATGCACATCACGTACTTCAAACCCAGCCCGTTCGCGCGACAAGCCACCAGGACCCATGGCTGATAAGCGCCGTTTGTGTTCTAGTTCAGCTAACGGATTAGTTTGATCCATAAATTGTGATAACTGTGAACTCATAAAAAATTCTCGAATGGATCCAATAACCGGTCGAGCATTAATCAATTGACCCGGAGTTAAGGTAAGTACATCTTTGGTACTCATACGATCTTTAATAATACGTTCCATGCGAGCTAATCCAACACGAAATTTATTTTGCACCAATTCACCTACTGCGCGCACTCGACGATTGCCTAAATGATCAATGTCATCGGCCTCTTCTTGCGTATTGTTTAAACGAATAATCTCACTCACCACTGCTACCACATCTTCACGCATTAATACTCGAGTTTGAGTAGTAATGGGAGCATCAAAGCCAAACCGTTTGTTAATTTTGTATCGGCCCACTCGACCAAAATCATATCGATTGTAATTGAAAAACATCGAATGAATTAGGCCCCGAGCATTATCTACCGTAGCTAAATCACCAGGCCGAATACGTTTGTACACCTCTTTTAAGCCTTCCCCTTCGGATTTAGCGACATCTTTGGCTAAGGTAGCTTCGATGTATTTATTTTCAGCATCAATATCAACTCCTTGGAATAACGCTACTAAATCGACATCAGATGAATACCCAAAAGCTCGCAATAATGAGGTAATGGGCGCTTTACGCTTACGATCAATTTTTACATAAATGACATTATTAGCATCAGTTTCAAATTCTAACCAGGCACCCCGGTTGGGAATAATTTTAGCACCGTAATAATTATGCCCCTTAAAATTTTCGGAAGTAAAAAACACTCCCGCTGAACGTATCAGTTGTGATACGACAACGCGTTCGATGCCGTTAATAATAAACGTGCCGCGTTCCGTCATTAAAGGCAAATCACCGAGGTAGACTTCTTGCTCTTTAATTTCATTGGTACGCTTATTTTTTAAACGAGCATTCACTCGTAAAGCTGCCTCGTAGGTGACGTTTTTATTCTTAGCGGTTTTTTCATCAAAGCGCGGTTCATCTAAATAGTAATCAGCTAAATGTAACTCTAAATCACGCCCGGTAAAATCTTCCACCGGGGAAATTTCTTCGAGCAATTCTTTCAAGCCTTCTTCTAAAAACCACTGATACGAAGTACGTTGCACCTCGATCAAATTTGGTAAAGTGGTAGCATCGTTCGGACTAGTAAAAGTGACGCGGTCAGAACGAATATCGGATGACTGGGTAGATACTTTTGTGCGCATAAAAAAGAAGTCCAACCACTGTTTTACAACAGGGCTGGTAAGCTGGGAGATTACTAATTAGCTACGGTGATAATAGCTAGAATTGTTTTATGGGACGTATTAAAACCAGGGGTTACTCTAACGAAATGGCAAAAAGTTGTCAATACCAGTTGAAAAAGTTGTCAATAGAGTTATCCACAACTACTACACAGTACTATGCACAGCCAATGTGAGCAAAGCCTGTAAAACCTGACGGGCTACGGCTCGATCGTCCCAAGCTATTTTTTTTCCATTGGCTAAACACATTTTTTGTTCTGCTCCTTTCGCTGTCAGTAATACCACATCGCCTGGTTGCGCTAATTGGCAAGCCTGCTGAATAGCAGCTTGGCGATCGGGTTGCAGCCACACATTGGTATGGTCTACTTTTCCAGCGGCTTTGGCGCCAGCCAACACGGCGGTCATGATGGTTATCGGATTCTCATCGTAAGGATCTTCGTTGGTCACAATCACATAATCGCACAGTTCAGCCGCCACCTGGCCATTCACTGGCCGGCGCCAAACATCGCGACCACCACCGGTTGAACTAATTAAGGTGATTAATTTATGCTGTGATCCAACTTGTTTGCGCCAAAATCCATACAGCAACCCTAAACTTTTTGGTTCGTAGGCATAGTCAACCACTACCGTAAACGGTTGGCCTTCATCAATGATCTCCATTCTTCCTGGCACGCCGAAAAACGTAGGCAAAGCTTCGGCTAATACCGAGTACGGTACCGCTTGGCTAGCGGCCACTGCTACCGCTGACACAATATTCTCGATATTCCATATACCCAATAATGGGCTAGAAAATTGCTGCTGGCCGATGGTGCAGGTAACCCCTTGGTTAGTTTCGGTAGCGGATTGAACAGTCAGGTTAACAGGTACGGTACACTGTTCGGGGTGTTGTGACCAAACCACTTTTGTTTCTACCCGAGCGGCTTGATAAAAATAAGGCGCGGCTGGATCATCGCCATTCATCACTGCCACTTTATGCACTGGCTGACCATGTAACAGTTTAGTTGGTTGGCGACTGACGTAATCAAACCAACGTAACTTAATAGCTTTATAATTTTCGAACCCGCCATGCGCATCCAGATGTTCGGGCGACAAATTAGTAAACACCATTACATCGTAAGCAATGCCGATGTGCCGAGATTGCTTAATGCCCTCTGATGAAGTTTCGATCACAGCGTATTGGCAGCCAGCCTGAACCATCTTACGCAGTAACTGTTGCAGTTGCGTGCGGCCACGCATGGTCATTTTAGTATCATTCAACCAGGCCGTGGTACCAATGCGATAATTCACGGTGGTGGCTAACCCTACAGTATACCCAGCAGCGGTCAGTAAATGCCAAATTAAATTACTAGTAGTAGATTTACCTTTGGTACCGGTGACACCAATGACAATTAATTGACGCGCTGGATACTGGTAGCGCCAAGCACCATACTGCGCCAACCACCGATGATACTGTAACAGCAACGCCTCGGGGATGAAACGTTTCAACAAGCGTTTCATCTGATTACTTTCCTTTTGAACGTTTAGCCGTTGACAGCGTACTGACGTTATTCAAATTATCAACTGATCGAACTTTATAATAATAGGCTCGGCTACGTTTGGCCTTGGTATCGGTGTAGGATCGATCGAGCAGTAAGCGAGTAGTCACTTTAGAAAATTTAGCACTAGCTTTACGGGATCGATATAAAAAGTAGCCCACGGCATGTTCGCCGCTAGGTTGACTCCACCGTACTACCCGACCAGACTTTTTATTTGTGACACGCACACTATTTGGCCGTTGAATTTGGGTATCAACCAGGTAAGTAAAACTAGCCACGGGCGATAGAGTACCTTGACTATCAATAGCTTGCACTTGTAAGTAGTAGCGTTGCTCATTTCCGGTAACACTGGGCGGAGCAAAGGTAGTGACGGTTTGCATTATGCCAACACTGGTTGGATCTTGGGCGGTTGTATCCCACGCCACATAGTAGCCAGTAATAGGGTAAGCACTAATTGGTTCAGCCCAAGCAAAATAAGGGCCGGTAGTATTAGTGCGGGCAGCCTCGACAATGGTGGCGGTTTGATTACTGTCACTGTACGCCGTAATCACTGGTGCGGTGGGGTCGCCTAAATTACTAATACCGGCCAAGGCTTGAGCGACTGATATTCGGCCACTACCCAAACTAGGATCATTTAAATCATCAGCGGTAGTGGTGAGTAATTGTTCAACCGTACTGACGGCTAAGTCAGAATTATAGGCTAGTAGCAAAGCCGCTGCCCCACTGACAATCGGCGTAGCCATAGAAGTACCACTTAAATAATCATAATAATCAATAAAATCAAGGCCATCATAATAGAGAGTACTTAAAATACCTACACCGGGAGCAGTTACGTCAATGCAATTACTGCCATAATTGGTAAAATCAGCCGCGGCATCAATATCATCACTGGCTGCTACGCCAAACACACTGCTATAACACACCGGATACCATGGAGTAGCATTTAAATCGACGGCTTTATTACCAGCTGCCGCTATTGGCACAATGCCAGCTGTGAGTAATTGCTGCATGGCATCATTTTCGATATCACTATAACTATCACCACCGTAACTCATATTAAACACTGCGGCCCCTTCGGCCATGGCATATTGAACGGCATCATAAATGTAATCGATGCTGCTGGTGCCTTGATCAGTAAAAATCCGTAATGGCATAAGTTGTACGTTCCAATTTACTCCACTTACCCCAGCGCTGTTATTGCCAACAGCGCCGATAATGCCGGCCACATGGGTACCATGATCAACCACAGTGACGGAATAACTATCGCTGGTTGGAGTTGGATTTGGATTGTTATCATTTCCAACAAAATCCCAACCATTGACATCATCCACATACCCGTTGGCATCATCATCCAAACCATTGCCGGCAATTTCATCGGGATTGGTCCAAATATTGCTGGCTAAATCGGGATGATCTAAATACACTCCCGTATCAACCACTGCTACTACAATAGTAGCGCTGCCAGTAGTGAGCTCCCAAGCTTCAGGGGCATCGATATCGGCATCGTTACTTTGATCCAAGTAATACTGTAAATCGTAATGGGTATCATCGGGTGTTACCGCAATATGGCGTTCGACATTAGGTTCAATAAAAGTTATTTCTGGACGACTGGATAATTCGGCGATAGCTTGATCAACATTAGTAGTGTGATAAGCCTCCACTGATTTAGTAGGGGTATTCCACATGACGATTACTTCCCCAGCGTAAGCTTGGGTTACCATAGGTAGTAGTATGGCTATCACTAGCCCGGTCCATGTTCTAAGGTTCATCATGAGCTATATTAAACCATGATCTTGGTGGAAAAACAAACTGTGATATACTGCTGATATGCAACGCGTTTGCCTGATTCATACCGGTGGCACCATTGCCATGGAAAAAAATAACACTGGCATATTGCAACCAACCTTATCGGCTGAACAATTGCTGCACCGTATACCCGTGTTGAAAGAATTGGCTGCGATTGATTGTATTGAACTGTTTTTACTGGATAGTACTGATATTAATCCACGCCACTGGGTGATTATTGCCGAAACTATTCAACAACACTACGATCAGTATGATGGCTTTGTGATTCTGCATGGCACAGATACCATGGCCTACACAGCCACCGCCTTATCATTTATGCTGGGCCAGTTGGGTAAGCCGGTTATTTTGACTGGCTCACAGCTACCAATTGCAGCGGTAGCTTCGGATGCGCCAAATAATATTATCAATGCTGTCCGTTGTGCCACCAGTACTATAGCAGAGGTTGGGATTATGTTTGGCAATACCGTACTACGTGGTAATCGTACTAAAAAAATTCATGAATTTAGTTTGCATCCGTTTGCTAGTCCGAATATTCCAGCGCTGGCCGACATTGGCATTACTCTTCGTTTTGCCGATCACTGTTGCACTCGTCGTGATGGTGCTGTGCAATTACAAACCAAATTGAGTACCGATGTAGTAGCCATAAAAATTTTCCCTGGTATTACGACCGAACATATTCTTGGCATGTTACCAGCCCGTACCAAAGGAGTGTTATTCGAAGGCTATGGTTCTGGCAATATTCCATTAGGCAATGAAGGTATCCAAGAAGCTATTGAAAATATCATGCGACAGGATATGGTAGTGGTAATTGGCACACAGTGCGTGTATGGTGGGGTTGAATATGAACGTTACGCCGGTGGACATTTTGCCAAAACGCATGGAGCGTTATCGGCTTATGATATGACCAGTGAGGCTGCCTTGATTAAACTGATGTGGGTGTTGGGTCAAGCTGAAGATACCACAACTATCCGCCAATTATACGATACGAACATTGCTGGCGAATTAACAATTTTGTCAACGTGATGGATTACAAAAAAATACAATCCTATACTTTCATTGGAGCGCTGCTCGGCATTACCGCTGTGTTTGGATGGATGCTGCGGCCATATGTGTATGCAATTTTTTGGGCGGCGGTACTAGCTACTTTATTTTATCCAGTGTACCTACGCCTGCTGCGTGCTACCCAGCGCCCGAATGCGTCGGCTGGCCTAACTTTGGGGTTGATTATTGTGATTGTATTATTGCCGGTGGCTGGAATTGTATCGCTGATTATTCAGCAAGCCATTAGCTTATACCATAATTTTGGTAATCAAGCCTCGGTTGATACTTTCAGTAGTACGTTACAACAGATTGTACAATGGGGACCGCTGCAACGTTGGACCAGTACCATTGATTTATCCGAACGGCTGTCGGCCATTGGATCGAGTTTATCACAATTTGTGTACCAGCTAGTGGCCAGCGGTGGTCAAAATACCGTGCGTGGTATTATTCAATTTTTTATCATGTTGTATACTCTGTACTATTTCTTGCGCGATGGTGGCCATATTTTAAAACGATTAATGCACCTGCTTCCGTTAGGTGATCGCTATGAAGAACAATTATACAACCGATTTGTTTCAACTACCCGAGCCACACTCAAAGGTACGTTATTGATTGGAGCAGTGCAAGGTAGTATTGGTGGCCTGGCCTTTGTGATTACGGGTGTGCCAGCGGCGGCCTTTTGGGGTTTGATTATGGTAGTGCTATCAATTATTCCAGGGATTGGTGCCAGCTTGGTATTGATACCAGCAGCAATTATTATGCTGCTCACCGGCCAAGTGTGGCCAGCGGTGGTAATACTAGTGGCCATGGTGATGGCTGGGGTGATTGATAATTTTTTACGTGGGCCGTTAGTGGGCAAAGATACCCAAATGCATCCCTTGTTTATTTTTTTCGCCACCTTGGGTGGGTTACTAGCCTTCGGTTTTTCTGGCATTGTGATTGGTCCAGTATTAACTGCTTTTTTGTTGAGCATGTGGCAAATGTACGAACAAAAGTATCACGCCGATCTTGATCGGCCGGATTAACCAGATTGAGTACTAGTACGATGTTATCCACAGGCCGAATTGACTTTCGGTTTTTATTCGGTTAAAGTTGCTGCATGACACCGATCCTGACAAAACGAAAAAAACAATTACTTGATTGTATTAAGGCTTTTCAGCTGAAACATGGCTACTTCCCTACCTTGGAAGAAATCAGTCGTAAATTAAAATTACGGTCAGTCGCCACCGTGCATCAGCATTTATCAGAACTGGAACAACTGGGTATGTTACAGCGTGGTTTTGGTCGAGCGCGTGACATGCGCTTGTTATCGAACGATAGCATCGCATCTACTGTAGCCGAACCTTATTTAGCTGGTAGCAGTTTAGCCTTACCAGTAGCTGGGCTCATTACCGCTGGTCAACCAATTGAAGCGATTGAAACCGGCACAGAAACTATGACTGTACCACGCCAGTTAGTGAATAATAACAATGCCTATGTGTTGCGCGTGAAAGGTGATTCGATGATTGAAAGTTTAATTGCCGATGGTGATTATGTCGTAGTTCAAAAACAGGATTACGCTATGGATGGTGATATTGTAGTAGCTTTACTAGAAGATGGCAGTGCCACGTTAAAAGAGTTTCATAAAGAAAAAAATTATATTCGCCTGCAACCGCGTAATCCACAGTACAAACCGATTCGGGTACGTCATGTGATTATTCAAGGCAAAGTATTGGGCATTATTCGACAATTTAATAACGTCTAAGGTATGTCATTTTCAACTCACAGTACTGTTCCCATAGAATTATTACCGGGCATTGGTCGTAGAACGGCTCGGGTATTACGATCGTTAGGGATTGCCACTATTGGACAGTTTAAACAACTGCCTGAACGTGTGCTGATTGAATTGTTTGGTCCAAGTATTCGGCTTGTGCACAGTTATGTACATGGCCAAGCTGTACCAACTGTTAATACCGAACCAACCACAACTTTACGACGATCACTCACCCAACGTTTACGCCTGGCCAGTCAAATGATGGCGCTGCTATAAACAGCAATCACTATAATAACGTAGCCTGATAGGAAAAACCATGACCAGTGGGAGTAACACTAATAATGCGCTCAATATCATAGCGCCAGCGGGTATTGCGCGTGTGGCAAAATACTTCAATATGTTTGTCACTGATACTATACACATCAATCATACTGGTGGTAACGGTGCGACTAGTATCAGTAAGCTGAATATACTGTAATTGGATACTAACATGTTGCTGGAGCGCTTGAGTTAGCCGTTCGGTAATGGTAGGTTGTGTGCTCCAACGTACTGGAATACGTTGACTCAAACCGCCGCTCATAAACAAAATAAAACCATGGGCACAGCCATAATTATACAAATCGCGCGTAATCCGAACGTCATCTAAACAATACCTGGCTAAATTTTTCCAGTCACCCTCGCGGAAATAACGAATGGCATCTAACCCGGTGCCAGATTTCCCTTCGCCAAGAGTAGCCTGGGCGACACTTTCTAATTTAAGCCGGAAGCCAAGGGTGCGATGAATATCATGTAGAATATCAACTTGCGGTAAATCAGCTATGGCCAGATTTTGAAAATATGGTTGCACTACACGATTATCAAAACTGATGCTGTTGAATCCAATAATAGTTGGCCGTTCGCGTTGTAGGATAGTTTCTAATTTTGATAAATCACGCTCAAAAAAACTAAAAAATTTATCCTGTGAATAAGCATACAAGCCCAAAAATGATACCCGTAATTGGTCTATGCGATCACCCACTTCGGCAAAAGTCCGTTGGGTTTCAACATCGTAAACAATGCTAGAATTCATGGTTGGTTAATTTAGTTTTAATTTCGGCCGAGCGCGGACAAATATCAATAAAATCACAGTGCCGACAATAACGATTGGGAGTGGGCTGAAAGCTGTTATCCTGGATAATTTTTTCTACCCGTTCCAAAATTTCATCAGCCGCGGCCTGATATAAATCTTCCGTGACATCAATACTATACCACTGATTGGTGGCTAAAAATAAATACGACGCCCGATACACTGGTTGATGGGTGCGGGCATGCACAATCATGGCATAGGTAATTAATTGCAAATCGGACACCTCGGCTTCGTCAAATTGTCCGGTTTTGTAATCAATCACATGTAAGCCAGCCGCATCGTGATCGACTCGATCAATTCTGCCCAACACTTTCAGTTGATCGGTTAGGAGCATATCGTAATAATCTTCGAGCATGGCTGGGGTAGTAGTAACGTCATTTTTGAGTATAAATAACTTCAACATTTGTAAGGCTTTCATCCCCCACCGTTGTTCATCACTAGCATCCTTAAACCCACGACGGTTTTCGCGCCAACGCTGACGCAGTAATTGTTCCAACGCCGGCCAGGTACGTTGGGTCGGTTCGAGTCGTTCGTAAAAATCTTTTAAAGTATAGTGGACGTGCGCTCCCATGGTGAGATACGGTTTGGGTCGCCGATAATCGGCCGCTAATTGATCGAGATAAGTAAATTTATACTGCTGTGGGCACACTTCGTACATGCGTAACTTGAATGGTGAGGCCTTAAACATAGTTAACGAACAAATTCATTCACCAGGCTGGCAGTAGCATTATCATCCAGCACCCAATAGTACAACTCTTTGCCAAAATCGGGAGTGTACAATTTTTGGCCTACACCGGGCAATACTATTTCATTGGTTTCACCTAAACTGACATTGCCACGATGACCGATAAGATAGGCTAAAGCGAACCAACCAGCTGTTGTGGTAGAACCAGTCAGGCGAGCATGCGGACTAGTTTGTAAATAGGTGTACATTTTTTGCAGATTAGTGGGTTGACGTACACGACTCAACAGATTACGTAACACCTCGCGCTCGGCCTTGGCTCGACCAAAATCTCCATTCGGTTTGTTAAACCGATTATGTACCAATTCTTGAGCCGCTTCACCGGTGAGATGACCCTGACTGGTATCTACCCCACCTAGGGCATTAACAATATCGGTAAAACTAGTAAAGGTTACTTCGATGGTGGCATGAATATTCACATCAAGCAGCTCTTCTACCACTTGCTGGGTGAGCGCTCGGTTGCCTAACCGATCGGTATGATCATCCCACATGGCATAAAAATGGGTAATTTTTTGTAAACCTTTTTCAGGGTGCTCAATTTTTGTATCACGTGGAATCGATACCATGGTGAGTTGATCCGATCGTGATTTTGGAATCGCTATCACCATCAATACATCGGACCGGGCTGGTTCATTCGCCCGCTGATCAGACCCAATGACTAAAATACGATAGTAGCGCGGAGTGCTAACGTACATGATCATTGGAGTAATAATCAATACTACCAACACCACTACTAGACAGCGGCGCAGCCAGCGTCGCCAGCGGTAACGTAAGCCAACTGGAGCAGGTGAAGGTGACGCAACCTTAGGTAGAACGATCGGTTTCTGGTGTAAGCTCATGATACTTACCTTTGATCACTGCAATGTTGTTCTCCACGTCAGTTAAATGCTGCTTCAGGGCTTGGGCTAGCTGTAATCCTTCTTCAAATTTTTTTAAACCAGTCGCTAAATCGTATTTACCAGCTTCAAAATCGCTGGTGATTTTTTCCAGGGCGCTAAACTGTTCTTGAAAATCATTGACTACCTTAGCTGATTTTTTTGGCATAATTTATATACCCATCATACCACTTCCGACTTAATTTTCCCATCCCGCACCACAGTAGTAATAGTATCGCCGCTCGCAACTTGCTGGGCGGTAGTAATCAGTGAACCATCAGCCGCAGTAGTGATAGAATACCCACGCTGCAGCACACCATGAGGATGATATGACCGTAATAATTGTAGTTGATGTGCTACATCTTGTTGCCAAGTATGAACCGATTGTTCCCAAGCATTGGCTTGCAGTAAAAAAGCTTGCTGCACGGCTTGTGTTGCACTGTGATAGTGAGCCATCTGATCATTTAGCATAGTTAAAGCATTGGTAATACGATCATGCTGTTGTATTACTAAATCATCAAGGGCTCGCTGTTGTTGCTGAACCAATACTTTTATTTGATAGGTGACATCGCGTTTATCTGGTACGGCTAGTTCAGCGGCGTTGGATGGAGTTGAAGCACGTACATCGGCGACATATTCAGCGAGAGTAACATCGCGTTCGTGACCAATGGCGGCAATACAAGGAACTTTTAAAGCAAAAATGGCTCGGACCACGGTTTCATCGTTAAAGGCTTGTAAATCTTCCAGTGATCCACCACCCCGCGTGAGAATAACGGTGTCTAAACGCTTAGCATACGCCCGATTAATATACTGCAACGCTGCGACTATTGATGTTACAGCGTGAGCCCCTTGCACTTGCACTGGAAATACTTTGATCTCTAAGCCAGCCCAACGATTACGCAAAATGCGCAAGACATCGCTATAGGCCGCGGCATCAACCGAAGTGACTAAACCCAGCTGGGTTGGAAAGCGTGGTAATGGTCGCTTACGCTGATCATCAAATAAACCTTCTTTGGTGAGTTGAGCCTTTAATAATTCGAACTGCTGTTTGAGATTGCCGGCTCCCACCAATTGAATTTTATTAACCCGCACATGGAAGCGACCCGACTTGCTGAATAAGGCTGGGTAACCAAACACTTGGATTTCTTCGCCGTCGGCCAAGGGCTGCTGCAATTGAAAGGCTAATAAAAAACAACTCACATAGCTTTTATCATCTTTCAAATCAAACCACACGAATCGGTTTTGAGTGATATGAAAATTACTAACTTCACCTTGTACACACACCGGAATACCTGATAGTAATTCATTAATACCTTTAACAAATTCAGAAACCGAGTAGACTTGCATGCTCATCAGGAATCTGGGGAACGATGTACCAACACGGCTTTCTGGGTACCATCACGCCATAGCATTTCATAAAATTGACGATCAAAATCCCAACGCCAGTGCTTATCGCCGCGTTCGCCAATATGATGTCTGAACCATTCTTCGCCCAAGCCAGCTAAATGCTCGTGTAAATTTTGACGATGTTCGGGTTTTTCTAACTCTTTGGTAATGTAAATGGTTTTACCATACAAAGGATCGTATCGAACATAGTGTTGACCCCCGGCTGTGATAGTTTCGAATGACATAGTGATATTGTTTTAAAGCTTAATGTCTGTTAAATTTTTTACCGCTTGATGTGGCAGGCTTGGTACAGTATTCCGATATTTACCGTTATGACGGCGTATCCAATAGCGAATGGTGTCTGGAAACGCTCGACCAATAGCATCCAGTTCATCTGCCCGATCATCAACTATCACAGTACCAGATTCAACGTAGTCGGCAAGGGTAATAAGTTTACTGGTAGCGGTGACTAGAGTGGTGATGGGTGACGGAAAAGCAATGGCCGTCAGTTTACGCTGTTGCCAAATAGCCTGACCAAATGTTACCACTACTACGCGATAACCAGCCTGCACCGCCTGATGTAAAAACAACCAGCTATCGGGGTAGAGATAGGCTTTAGTTCTGGTCACAACGGCATCAAACTGACGGCGTTGCTGGGGACTGACTCCCCGTAAAAAAGCCTCTGGTTCAAACTGTCCAACATCTCGCACAAAATTATCATAGGCGGTGGTCCAATCACTCAAGCTCAATTCAACGCTGGCTGCTAGGGCCTGCTTAAATTGAGCGGTATCTAATAACGTATAATCCAAATCAAATATTACTGTTCGCATAGCGTATAAATTTCAGCAGCTAATTTATCACCAGCAATCAACCAACCATCGGCGGCGGCTAAATCAACCGCTGTTACGGCAATGCCATGTGCTAGCACAGCGGCTTGATCGTAAGCCACTGCCTGAATTTGATCAGTTGATCGGCTAGGCGTGGTATTCACAATTACTTGATCCAGCCGGCGACCACCTAAATACCGCTCCAAGGTAGTAATATAGTCGAGCACACTAAACCGATTGGTTTCACCCCACTTGGTTGTGCGATTACATGTGTACACCAATTGCGCTGACGCTGTGGCAATGGCTTGAGCAATGCCAGTCACTAATAGATTAGGAAGCAAACTAGTAAACAAATCTCCGATCGTTAAAACAATCAGGTCGGCTTGAACAATAGCATCAAGCACTGCTGGGTTGGCTGGTACTGCCGGATCAAGCGCCAGGTTGGCGATGGGAATAGTGGCATCGTGTTGCGGTCGATCGATATTGGTTTCACCACGAATCACTGTGCCATTGGTGAGTGTGGCTACTAAAGTAGTATTGGCCAGTGTGACTGGTAACACTCGGCCTTTAGTATCAAGCCAATCACTAACGTAGCGTACAGCTGGCATGATTCCGCCGCTAGTTTGAATTAATCCGGCTAATATAATGTTGCCAACTGGGTGGCCAGCTAAAGCACCAACCTCAAAACGATGCTCCAGCAGAGTTTGCCAGTGCGGCTGGGCTTGAGCCAAAGCCACTACACAACGGCGCACATCTCCCAAGGGCGGCAGTTGGTAATCGCGACGTAATTGTCCAGTGGAAGCGCCATCGTCAACCATCGAAACAACCGCCGTAATATTCAGCGGATAGGTTTTTAAATGGCGTAGTAGGGTAGATTGTCCTGAACCTCCACCGATGGTGACGACCCGTTTCATAATTGCGCTGTTGTTAAAAATTGTTCTAAAGCCAGAATATCTTCTGGACGGCCTAAGTCAAGCCACTGGCCTTGTAACGGCACAGCTTGAATAGGTTGATGTTCAGCCAACTGATTTAAAGCATCGGTAATTTCAAACTCACCCCGACGAGATGAAGGCAGTTGTTGCAAAATCGGAAAGATCGCTTTCGTTAAAGTATACAAGCCCACGTTGACAAGTTGACTGGAAGGCTGACTTGGTTTTTCAATAATACGACGCACCAGGTGATCGGCCGTAACTTCCACCACTCCAAAGCGCTGCGGTTCAGCATGTTCATAGGTAGCGAGCAACATTTCACGCGTAGACATTTGCATGGTTTGTAAATCCTCAGTGGCGAGCAGTTGATCGCCCATGGTATACACAAAACGATCACCTTGAATGAGTGTTTTGGCAGCCAGCAGTGGGCAGGCGGTGCCATAGTTTTGCTCACCCAGCGTTGTAAACTGATTCACCATAATAATGGTAGCCTCGCTGTGATACTGATCGATGGCTTGCTGTAATTTTTCAAAGTGATAACCACCCACTACGATAATGCGATGAAATTGGGCCGCCACTACCGCATCAAGTAGATAGTATAAAAATGGACGCCCAGCAATGGGAATAATGTGTTTGGGAATATCTGGTTGCCAGCCGCGTAAACGAGTGCCTTTACCGGCCGCGGCAATAATTATGTCCATAGGCGTTTGACTAAACGGTAAGCCGAGTACCAGGTAGGTTGAAACACTAACTCATAGGTACCATCATACTGCCGGGCGGCTCCACCAAAACCTTGCTTAAAACGACTGATACCGGCCCAAGGATGATTCGGCTGGCTAGCCGGAGCGATGCCAAAAAAATCATAGTAGCGTAAACCACGCTGCCGAGCATCTTGCATCGCCTGCCAATGCAGTAGGTGTGGAGCCATGGCGTGATGATAAGCATAATCAGAACCACCGTGCAGATAGGTCATAGTGTGCCCAAACAATACCATAATGGCAGCGGCAATAACATGCTCCTGCTGTTTGGCCAAATACACTGTGGCCATGCCCGCCTTACCTAATTGATCAATCATGAGTTGATAGTAACTTTTAGGATGCAGACTAATCTGTTGCCGTTGCGCTGTGCTACTAGCCAAACGATAAAATTCATCAACTGCCTGCACCGAAGCCTCGCTGTGTACTATTACTTTATGACGTTGGGCTACTTTAATATTATAACGCCACTTTGGTTTCATACCAGCCAGGAGTTGGTCTGCCGTGGTTAACGGTAACACCCAGGTATCAGTTGGATGAATGGCGGCGGCTGGCTGCCCACCCAGTTTGGATCCACCCCGTTCGTAGCGTAAAAAAATAGCTTGATCAGATTGAGCCACGGCCTGCAGCTGATCAATGAGTTGCGGTGTGGTGGTGGCATCAAGCTGACCAACCGGGCCATACGGTGCAAACAGAAACGCCCGCCCAGCTGGCAGATGATGGGTAATCAATTGCACCAACCACTGATCAGTGTGCAAACGATGTACCCGACGACCGTAGGCGTGTTGAAAATCTCCCCACTGCCACGATTGTAAAAATGAACCAGCCCAGTGCTGGACGCGTTCATTCCATTGTGCTGCGGTTACAGCCATGCTGGTGCAACCTTAACCAGGCCGTTTACCTAACTGTTGTAAAGCCGCTCGCACTTGCTGTGATACTGGCCAAGTTTTATCAATAGTTTGTAAAGCGGATAATGATTCACTACCAGAATAGCCCAAACTTTCTAAAGCGGCCAAAGCATCACTGATTGATGAACCAGGATTATTCACTAATGATTCGGTGCTGACATTACTATGCAGTTCCAAAACAATCCGTTCGGCAATTTTTTTCCCCACTCCAGGAACTTTTACAAACAAGGTTGGATCGCGTTGTTGAATGGCGGTCACTAAATCGACCAAACTCACATGGGCAATAATGGCTACACCAACTTTCGGGCCTACGCCACTGACCGATAACAACTGTTCAAACATGGCTAAATCTGGCCGGGCTAAAAACCCATACAATTCAACCGCCGCTTCGCGCACGTGATGATAGGTGTACAGAGTAATGGTATCATGCAGACGACATTGTTCCAGCACGGTGGCTGGCACGGCTATGCTATAACCAATATCGTGCACCAACACAACAATATGCTTGCCATTAGGATGAATATAATCCACGGTGCCAGTGATACAAGCGATCATAATGGGCCTATTGTACCACATGTTTTTGTGCTATACTAATGACCTGTGGCGAATATTTTTTTTGAAGTCAGTGCGATTATCATCGTCAGTGCTGGTTTAGCCTTGGTTACCAAATTATTTAAACAACCAACCGTGCTAGCGTTTATGTTGGCCGGCGTTTTGCTTGGCCCGGTGGGATTAAATATTTTACAATCACACGACTTGATTGATGTATTAGCTACCTTCGGGATTGCGCTGATGTTGTACTTGGTTGGTATTGAGTTAGATCTGACAAAACTCAAACAGTTAAACCGTAATGTGCTGCTGGCTGGTTTTGGACAAGTGCTGTTTACCGGATTAGTGGGAGTGTTATTAGCCATGGCCTTAGGCTTTAGTGTGGCTGAAGCCTGGTTTATTGGAGTAGCCCTAGCATTTTCCAGTACCATTATTGTGGTTAAACTGTTGGGTGAACAACAACAACTCGATTCACTCCATGGCCGCATTACCGTTGCCATTTTATTGATTCAAGATTTCTTAGCCATTGTAGCCTTATTGCTGGTTGACGGTTTTAGTAACAGTGGCGCTACTAGCTTACCATGGCTTAACCTGCTATTAGTATTAATTAAAGGTGTTACTCTCGCCGGATTAGCTTGGGTATTAGCTAAGTTTGTATTTAAAAAAATATTTCTGTTTCTGGGCAATTCACAAGAACTGCTATTTCTGTGGAGCATTGCCTGGTGTTTAGGGTTCGCCGCGTTAGCCACTTGGTGGCACTTTCCAATAGCCATTAGTGTATTCATGGCTGGTGTGGCCATTGCCTCGCTGAATTATAATTATGAAATTGCGGCTCGCATTCGATCACTGCGCGACTTTTTTATTGTGATCTTTTTTTCACTGCTCGGTAGTCAGTTGGTGTTAACGATTGAACCACGTTTACTAGTAGCTACTGTAGTACTGACGTTATTTGTCCTGATTGGCAGCCCATTGATTGTATATATCATTTTACTAATGTTAGGCTATCAGCCCCGCACAGCTCTATTTGCCGGCTTGGCGCTTGGACAAATTAGTGAATTTTCATTTATTTTAGTGAGTGCCGGCTTGGCTCATGGTTGGCTTAATCAAGCAATCGTCGCCATGATTGCGTTGATTGGATTAATAACGATGTTGATTTCAAGCTACGCCATTACCTATAATGAACAAATCTATCAGCGCTTTAAACCCTTATTACAACGCTTGCACTGGTTACGTGGCCAAGCCGATGCCGTCACTGAATACCTACCCACCAAACTGCAGCAGCATGTGGTTATTTTTGGATACTATCCAGCTGTTGAAAAGGTAACTAATGAACTTAAAAAACAACATAAAACTGTGGTGGTGGTTGATTACACGCCGGAAAATATTCCTCATATTCAACGCACCGGCGTGTACTATATTTATGGCGATATGCGCGATGAAGATATTTTGGCTCGGGCCCATTTAAACACAGCGGCGCTTATTATTTCAATTGTACCGTACAGTATTTCTACCCTGGCACTACTGCAGTATGTGCAACATTTTCGGGTATCAGCTGATATAATTGTTTCAGCCAAACAACTGATTGATGTGCCAACATTTTATCATGCTGGAGCAACGTTTGTACTACATCCAGATTCGATTAGCCTAGCATATCTTCAATCGGTCTTGAGTCGATCGGAACTGAACAAAGCCAGTAAACTGCATCGTCAAGAAATCATTCACTGGCTGAAACAGTATGGATTTTCAACTGCGCGCTGATTTTAAGCCAACCGGTGATCAGCCCCGGGCGATTGATCAACTCACTACTGGATTGCACGCTGGGCAGCAGGCGCAAACCTTGTTGGGAGTAACCGGTTCTGGCAAAACCTTTACGGTGGCAAATGTGATTGCTAACGTCCAACGTCCCACCTTGCTGATCTCTCATAATAAAACTCTAGCTGCTCAACTGGCCTCGGAACTGAAAAGTTTTTTTCCGAACAATGCGGTCCATTACTTTGTGTCATTTTATGATTACTACCAGCCGGAAAGTTACATTCCCCGCACCGACACGTATATTGAAAAAACCACTGCACTGAATGAAGAAATCAGCCGCTTACGTCACGCCGCTACGCAAGCCTTGTTGTCACGTCGGGATGTCATTGTCGTAGCCTCGGTATCATGTATCTACGGTTTAGGTTCACCAGTGACCTATGGTGAGTTTCGTCTACAACTGCAGGCTGGCCAATCGTATGATCGCCGGACGGTGTTACAACAACTGGTGGCCATGCAATACCACCGTAATGATATTGCATTTATCCGCGGAACCTTTCGCGTCAAAGGCGAAGTGATTGAAGTGTTTCCGGCCATGGCTGATCAACAAGCCTATCGTTTACGATATGATGGCAATGTACTAGAACAGCTTGAACTATTTGATGTATTGACTGGCACAGTGTTAGAACAATTACCACGGCTTGATATTTTTCCAGCTACCCACTACATTGCCCCATTAGCTAACCGCGCTGTTATTTTAAAACAGATTGAAGATGATTTAGAGCACGAGGTGGCTAAGCTACAACACCACGACAAACTATTAGAAGCACAGCGCTTGCAACAGCGCACCAAATATGATGTAGAACTATTACGTGAAACCGGCTACGTTAACGGCATCGAAAACTACTCGCGCTACTTTGATGAACGTCAACCAGGGCAACCACCATATACGTTGCTTGATTATTTTCCAAAAGATTTTTTAATGGTGATTGATGAATCACACATGACTATTCCGCAAATTACCGGCATGTATCGCGGCGATCAAGCTCGTAAGCAAACTTTGGTAAACTATGGCTTTCGCTTGCAGGCTGCCTTAGATAACCGACCACTACAATTTGAAGAGTTCAATCAGTATATGCACCAGGTGATTTTTATATCCGCTACCCCTGGGCCATATGAACTGCAACACGCCCAGACTGTGGCCGAACAATTGATTCGCCCGACTGGCTTGCTTGACCCAATCATCACTATTCAGTCAACTAATGGTCAAATTGATCACTTAATCACTGAAATCAAACAGCGTATTGATGCGCATGAACGGGTGCTGGTAACCACGCTCACAAAACGGATGGCAGAAACGTTAACTGAATTTTTGCAAGAACGCCACATTGCCGTGCAGTATTTGCATTCGGAAATTGATACGTTAGAACGATTAGAAATTTTGCGTGATTTACGTTTAGGGGTGTACGACGTGGTGGTTGGCATTAACCTACTGCGGGAAGGATTAGATTTACCAGAGGTATCACTGGTGGCGATACTCGATGCCGATAAAGAAGGCTTTTTACGCAGTACCACTGCCTTGATTCAAACCATTGGTCGAGCGGCCCGGCATAATCATGGCAGTGTGGTGATGTATGCCGATACCATGACTGATTCGATGCAACGGGCGATTGACGAAACCAATCGTCGACGAGCGATTCAACAACAGTATAATACCGACCATGGCATTACTCCCCGCAGTATTATTAAAGCTGTTGGGACTGATCGTTTGGCCGGACAACGTGACCAAACAGCTGATACGCCGGCTCAACCTCCAGCCCAATTATCAAAAGAAGAGCGGCGCTGGTGGCTGCATGAGTTGGAGGAGCAAATGGAACTGGCTGCGCAAAATCTTGAGTTTGAACAAGCGGCTCATCTGCGCGATGAGATTAAACGCCTCAAGCTACAAAAAATCAAATAATTGTTTATTCATAAAAATTATGTTAGGGTAGTGTCCTATGAAAACTTCCACTTTAAAAAAATTATCCCCTAGTTTGCGTCAACATATCATCACCCAAGGTCGCACCAAAAAAACCACCGGGCGAGGTACGGTGAGTGCTTTTGCTAAAAAAACCTTACTCCATTGTAACGGTGGCAGCACCCTGGAAGCGGCCCAGTGGCTAAAACAACACTTAGCTGATGGTGGTAAACTGGTGGTAACCATTGCCGGGGCCTTAAGTTCCTTTGAAATTGGCGTAACATTAGCGGAACTGATTCGACAAAATAAAGTCCATTTGATTTCGGCCACTGGTGCTAACCATGAAGAATCATACTATCGCTATGTAGCGCATTCACATTACGCTCACATTCCCCGCTACACCGAACTCACACCCGCCCAAGAAGCCGAACTACGTGATGCTGGCCTTCGCCGTATTACGGATACGTTTCTACCGGAAGAAGAAAGTGTTCGCATTATGGAACCGCACTTAGTAAAAATGTGGCAGCAAGCTCAAACCAAAGGTAAACGATATTTTCCGCATGAATATTTCCGTCGCCTATTCACTGAAGGCTTAATTAAGCCCGATGTTCAGGCAAACCCGAATGACTGCTGGGCCTATGCTGCTTATCAAAAAAATATTCCGATTGTCATTCCAGGGTTTGAAGATTCAACTATGGGCAACATCTTTGCCAGCTACACTTATGCTGGTTTGCATCGTCGCGATAAAAAAATTAGGCTCGATCCAACCATCATGAAAAGTGGTATTGAATATTTTACCTGGCTGTACGATTGGTACATGCAAACCTCTATAAAACACCCCATCGCCTTTTTACAATTGGGTGGTGGTATTGCGGCTGATTTCCCCATCTGTGTGGTGCCGTCAATTAAGCATGATTTGGGCTTGCATCAGCAGGTGCGTGATTGGGCTGGTTTTATTGAAATTGGTTCTTCACCAATGTCGTATGGTTCCTACTCTGGAGCTGGTGGTAAAGAAAAAATTACTTGGGATAAATTATCAACCAAAAGTTACTATCAAATTATTCAAAGTGATGTTACGGTAGTGTTTCCCTGGATGGCTGCTATTTTGCTTGGGGCTTAAGGCAATACCCCAGCATCTTATACAATAATTTAGCCGCCAGTATATCTGGAGCTCGTAATCCACCGATCGGCATAAATTCCATAATATCGGCCCCAATCACCTGCCGCTGCTGGCCAACTGCTTTGATTACAGCCAGCACATCATACCAACCTAATCCGCCTGGCAGAGGTGTGCCAGTGGCTGGCATAATGCTAGCATCCAGTACATCGATATCAACTGTAATATACACTTTGGAACCGAGCGTCGCTATAATTTGTTCCAGTGGTACGGCTGGTGCTAAAAACCAATGGTGTCTTTTTTTATACTTTTTATGTTCAATCATATCGGCTCGACCAATGCTGCGCAAACCTACCGAGGTCACTGCTTGTGCCACCTCAATACTGCGTCGCATCACACAGGCGTGGTTGAAACGAGTATGCTCATATTCATTGCGAAAATCAGCATGGGCATCTAAGTGCAGTACCGAAAACTTTTTATGGTATTGATAGGCCGCTTGCACGGCTCCAAACGTTAATGAATGTTCACCACCAAACAATAAAGGAAATTTTTTTGCCCGATAAATTTGAGCGGTAGCTTGACGAACAGCTGCAATCATATCACCCGGGTGATTCAAATGTGGTTCCATAGGGTCGAGTGTATATACTGGCAGGCGGCTAATTGTTTCAAAGCCGAATTCCTCATCGTACAATTCTAACTGCGTAGATGCTGCCAGCATGGCTTCTGGGCCAAAACGAGTTCCGCTTTGATACGAAGTAGTGCCATCGTATGGAATTGGCAATAACACTGCCTTAGCCTGGGCCCATTGAGGATTAGGATAACCCATAAAATGGGCGGTTGAACGAATTGAATAATTAATCATAGCATTACCAACCAAACGATTTTCCAATATCTTCAGCTGATTGACGTTTGGCGGCGACTTTCACTTCACCATTGTGAGCAATAATTTTTAAGGGGGTTGCTAATAAACAATGTCGGGCTCCCAACGAATCCTGATAAGCACCAGTATCCAAAAAAGTTAAAAATTGATCAGTTTCATCTTGCAATTTTGGTAATAAAATATAGGTACCTTGAGCAGTATATTTATCGTCGCTATCGCAGCTAGAACCAGCTAACCAAGTGCGCTGATTATTGCGTGTATTCATATTATTCACTGGAATAACATGCCACTGTTGGTGAATAGTCCAGGTATCGGGTAAGTCATTAATAAATGATCCATCAACAATATACCATTTACGATTACTGCCATTTTCAACCGATTTTTCAGTAATAACCTTGAAGACGGTAATTTGCGCTGGTGCCACCACATAACGGCCCCATTCACAAATAATATTAGGCTCTTTCACATTATACTTGAGGCTCATTTGTTTACATGTTTTCACAATGCGTTGAGCAGCGGCTTTCACTGTGTACATTGGTTTTTTAACATACGGAATGGCGCCGCCACCGCCAATATCAATGGTATCTAATTTAGGGTTACGCTGGCGCAGTTTGGCGTAAATGGAAAATAGTCGTTTGACTGGTTCGGTCAAGCCATCTAATTTTTGAATTTGACTGGAAACATGATAGGAAATAACCCCTAAATTTGGAATTTTCCCCAGTTTGAGAATTTCGTCTTCCGTCAAACCAAAATAATTAAACCGTTTATCCCAATGCGACTTCACTTTCACATTCAAATTGACCCGCACACCAATTTCACTTTTGTACTTTTTAAAAACTACTAACTCGTCGCGGTGCTCAATAATCGGTGTAATCGTGAGCCCATTTTGATTAAGCTCATTAATCAATTTAATGTACCGTTCAGTTTTGGGACCATTACATAACACTCTAATCTTAGAACTAAACCGTTCTTGTTCCCATAGCCGTTTTACGATCCATAGTTCATTGGGAGACGATGTTTCTAAATTAGCGCCCTCGGACACCACTGATAACACATACTGCTTATGCTGATTCACCTTCATTGGATAATGGTAGTAGAACTTACCTTTGTAATCGTTCAGCTTAATATACGCAGAAAAGATATCCATCAATTGATGCAGGCGGGTTTCAACGATAAATGGAAACATCACCTCCAAGGCGGTGCCATACTGTTTAACCAGCTTGGCAATGTTATACTGGTAATTACCCTCTTTCAACATTAATTCACCGTTTTTGGTGATGTCAAAATATTGAGTATTAAATTCTTCACGGCCAAGTTTCCAAAAACGCTTAAAATTTTTTTTCACAGACCTTATTATAAAAACTAGGTACAGTGTGTCAAGAGGTTTACTCTATAAAAGGCTCGATTTATAGCGTTCCGGATAAAAGGCCTCCAAGCGCACCACCTGAATATCAGGTGAGGGTGATACAAAATTTGGTGCCTGATCGTAACCTAAACAGATGATATTAGGCTGCAATTGCTGAATAATGTCTTCCTTATGAGCATAATCTTCCAAGCCAAGCACAGCTTGATCAACCACATTACAGTGTTGAACGCGCTGTAGTCGCTGCTGTTCTGATTGGTGCGGCCAATGCCCCTTGACTGTTAAAACATTATGGTCACGCGCCACCACTACTACTAACCGGTCGCCATACGTTTTGGCAGTTTGTAAAAACCACTCATGGCCGGGATGAAATTTATCGAACGTACCAAAAACTAATACCATAGTGACCATGACAGATAGTATACAAGTAACTATTCACCTTTATCCAGCACCCTTTAAAACACTGAAGATTTTTGCTAAACTGTAAGTATGACCATGCAGGAAGAATTAGGGAAACTACGTGTTGAAGCCGGTGGTTTACGTAAGAAATTTGCAGATACCTGGAAT
>JACPGK010000025.1 GCA_016182495.1 Candidatus Kerfeldbacteria bacterium | reverse complement strand
CGGCTTTGAAGAAGACAAGGAGTGGGCGTTGCGAAGCAACGCCCACTCTGTTTCGCCCGTTTTCGCCAATGAATTCTGGGTTCGGAATCCAGCACCGCCTTCGGCGGTGCGCACTATTTTTTCGCCAAGAAGCAGGTTCGAAATCCCGTGCGATACAAATTCAGTATTTGCTTTGGATACAAAAAGAATTTTTGCCTTTTTTCTAAAAGTAGTATAATAACTTTGCGCACAATTATTATTAGTTAGTTAGCAGAAATGGTTATGCTAGAACAATTTTAACTAACGTTGGGATTGTGCGCCTAGCATAGCCATTTCTGCTTTTAGAAAAATATATGCAAAAATTCTTTTTGTATGCTCGCAAGAGCACCGATGTCGAGGACAAGCAAGTTTTGAGTATTGATGCACAGCTCACCGAATTGCGGACATTTGCCCGAGAGCAAGGTTTAGATGTTGTTGAGGAATTTATCGAAAAGCAATCTGCTAAAATTCCGGGCAGACCTATTTTTGGGCAAATGTTAAAACGCATTGAACGAGGTGAGGCAAATGGTATCGTTTCTTGGCACCCCGATCGTTTAGCCCGCAATTCGGTGGATGGCGGACAGATTATTTATTTCCTCGACACCGGAAAACTTGCGAGCATGAAATTTCCCTCGCACTGGTTTGAAAATACTCCGCAAGGGAAATTTTCACTTTCAATGGCATTTGTCCAAAGCAAATACTATGTGGATTCTCTTTCGGAAAATACGAAACGAGGACTTCGCCAAAAAGTTAGAATGGGAATATTTCCAAGCCAAGCTCCTTTGGGGTATATCAATGACAGTAGAACAAAAACGATTGTAGTAGAAAAAAAGAAAGCGAAAATTATCCGCTTGGCTTTTGAACGATATGCGAAAGGAAATCAAAGGTTAGAGGACATCTCAAACTTTTTGGCGAAAAACGGAATCGTTTCGAGAGGTGGAAAGAGAATCCACAAAACCCGTGCGACTTTTATTCTCTCAAACCCTTTTTACACAGGACTATTTAACTACGCTGGCGAATTACACGAAGGAAAGCACGAGCCAATCATTTCAAAGAAACTTTTTGATTCGGTGCAAGAAGTTATGAAACTTCGTGGACAACCCGAACGGAAAGCAAAAAATGAACCACAACCATTTTGCGGACTACTTTCTTGCACCGAATGTGGAATGATGATAACTGGCGAATACAAGGTTAAGAAACAGAAAAATGGAAATGTTCACCATTACACTTATTACCACTGCACGAAGAAAAACAAAAGTGTAAAATGTTCTCAACCTTGTATTCGGGAAGAAGAACTCAATCGCCAATTATCATCCGAAATTCAAAAAGTTTCTTTGCCACGAGATTGGGCGGAGGAACTGGAGAAAATGGCAAGAAGTGATTTCAAAAACTCCGCCCAATCCGTGAGTGCTAGTGTAAAAGAGAAAGAAACAAAAATATCCGTCATTTCACAAAAGTTAGAGCGACTTCTTAATACTTATCTTGACCAAGATATTGAAAAGGAAACCTATCGTGTAGAAAAAGCAAAATTGATTTTACAAAAGAAGTCGCTCGAAGAAGAAATGACCTCTCTTTCACACAAGCACAATGATTGGCTCGAACCGATGTTAATCGAACCTGCTTCTTGGCGAAAAAATAGTGCGCACCGCCGAAGGCGGTGCTGGATTCCGAACCCAGAATTCATTGGCGAAAACGGGCGAAACAGAGTGGGCGTTGCTTCGCAACGCCCACTCCTTGTCTTCTTCAAAGCCGTTTAGTTCGTTTGTGGTGGGCTGTGCAGGATTCGAACCTGCGACCAATCGCTTAAGAGGCGACTGCTCTACCAGCTGAGCTAACAGCCCGAGTCGATTGCAAAGGCGACGGTTATTGTATCAGGTTAAAACCTATTTCCAAAATTCTACCTATTCCAGAAATATTGAATCGCCGGATAACGTATGATATACTTTATATAATAACATTTTTATATTAAATAATTAACCATATTCTATGGGAGGCACTTATCTTTTAACAGTTCGGCCAGTATCTAAGGCCGTTATATTGTGGTTGACAGCAATAATTAGCGCGCTAGTGCTATTAAGCTCTACGCAATCAGCCCTAGCTGCCACCACCATTGCTACAGGCACAATCACTGACGAAAATAGTTCGCCATTACAAGGTGTACAAATTGACTGTTTAACGGGCGAAAACAACAGTGGTGCGAATTCACTCGCCACTTCGAGTGCCAATGGAGCGTATACCTGTTCGGTTGAAGGCACGCTTACTACTGGCACTCCAGTGAGCATTCAGCCACGATCATTTGAAGGTTATCGTTCTCCACAACAACAAAATTTTACCTGGAATGGCACAGCTCAATCATTTAATTTTCAATACCAAAGCTCTCCCAAAACCATTAACGTCACTGTTGCTTACGAAGATGGCCAAGCAGTTAATGCAGTGCAGGTGACCGCTCAACCAATCAACCTAGAGCCAGGCGAAAGCGCCAGCCAAGTACAAGAAGATTTTCAAGGCGGCAGTGGTGATTTGTCTGTTACCGGTGGTGAGTGGATTGTGAAAGCCGATGCTAACTTTAGTGAAACCAATGCCGAAAGTTACCCCTGGATTTCTATTACTCAACCTATCATGGTGGTATTCAATGACGATTCGGTAATAGAATCCACTGATATTGCCTTTGTGGTAGCCAAAAGCCAAACCAAGGTTACCCTAACATTATTAGACGCTGATGGCGCTAAGCTGAATGAAGGGTTTGTAGGCGATGCCTATTTCGAAGGTTTCAGCGGCACCTATGGCGCTTTAAGCACCTCACGCAAAGTTAATCCAACTACCGGTGCGTCTGAATTATACTTACTGCCAGGAGTTTGGCGAGTAAAAGCCTTGGATACTCAATTTGATAACGAATCGTTCTCTATCGAAGATGCCACCTTTGTTATTCCAGATGAAGCTGGCACCTATGATTTAGGCACCATTCAGGCGTCAGTTAACCAAGGCACTTTGAGTGGTTCTGTTACTGTTGGTGATGCTGCCGGAGCAAATCTTCAACTGGTTGCTGCCAACATTGATACTGGGGATAGAACAATGGCAACCTCCACCAGCACCGGTGAATTCACTATCAATAATTTATCAAATGGTAACTACTCCGTTACCGTATCTCAAGATGGGTACATTGCCACTCAATCTGCCACTGGCCTGATTAGTGACGAAAACAGTACAGTCACTGGCTTAGTAGTCACCGCCGAAGCGGCCGATACCACCGTGAAAGGTGACGTGGTGGACGAAACTGGAAGCGTTCTTACCAATGTTCCAGGCAGCGTTGTCGTAAAAGGTGAAAACGTTGAATTTTCAGCACCAGTCCAAACAGATGGATCTTTTGAATTAAAAATGTACACGGCTGGATTACCAGATGACGAAATGCAGCTTGAATTTGTGCCTCAACCAGGGGCAGATGTGTTTGCTCCAGAACCAGTCACTGTACCGGTAGAACCAAACAGCACCTTCGAAACCAATCTAGCAACCTCTACGGATGAAGCCGCCATCACTGGCAATATTACCAATTTTGCTGGTGATGAATTAGGCGTTGCCGAACTGGGCAACAAACCAAAAATCATGGCCATGAATGCCGAAACCGGAGCGGTAGAAACAACTACTATTGCCACTGATGGTTCATTTACATTAAACGTAGGTCCTGGTGAATGGAGTGTTATTCCTCAATTAAACGATCCAAATGCAACGGCCTTACCAGCCAACACCAGCAGCATTAACGTTGTAGTGGCAGCCGGTGATGAAACCACAGCCAACGTGCCAATGCTTGAAGCCAAAGGAACGGTAGCAGTAACTGTGACCGATCCAGCCGGCAACGCAGTACCAGAAGCGCCGGTGTTATTTACCAATTTACCTAGTCTTCAAGCTGAAGCAGCTACTAGCGGTGAACCTATTGACCAGAATAAAATTGTTCAAATTGCTAGCACCGCCGATGCTAGTGGCGTGATCAATGCCTCTTTGCCGGAAGGTGAATTTACTGCCTATTTTGGAACAAATCCGGATGTGGACCAATACGCAGAACCAGCCGCAATTACGGTTGATGTGCAGGCAGATCAAACTGTCACAGCGGAAGGTGAGTACAAAGAAGCTGACAGTACGGTATCTGGCTCAATCGGTGCTGGTTTCGACAATGGCAGTATTACTTTCTCTTCGCCAACCAATGGTACCGAAACGTTCCCAATTGATGAAAATGGAGACTACACTGGGTCGTTAGCCGAAGGTAGTTGGGATGTTATAGTATCTGGCGTAAAAAATGGTGAGGTTTTCCTTGGTGAAGATGCGGTCACGATTGATACTGGCAGTAATGAATTCGAATCAGAGCTAACTGGTACTGACGTTGATTTTCCAGCGGCTGTGACAGTTTCTGGTCAAGCTGATGAGCCGCTAATATTAAGCAATACCGATGGTGCTTCAGTTTCAATGCCAGCCTACAGTGCCGGTTTTTCCGGTAGCATTACCGCCACCTTACAGCCCGTTATTTCATTCGAAAATAATGGTGATTTGAATCAAGTTGGCTTGGCCTATGAAGTGACCGTGGTCGATGAAGATGGTACCCCTGTGAGCACTCTCAACTCTCCAGCCACCGTGACACTGCCGCTGCCCGAGGCGCTGGTTGGGTCGGTTGATAAAACAGAAATGACCGGTGCGTACTTCAATCCAAATCTCGAAACGTTCTTAAGTGACGGCGTTGTTGCTACCACGAACGGAACCGAAATGGTATTGCAAACTAAACATTTCTCGCGGTTTGCTGTGACGACCTCTGAAAACAATGTTCCTAGCAAGCCGACTGGTGTAAACGTAAAAAAAATCAAACAACATAGTGCTGTCGTTGATTGGAAGGCAGGGAGTGGCGTCAAGGCAACCAAATACAAGCTACAAATCCGCAAAAAAGGAGTAACCAAGCAGGCTCGATGGATAAAATACAACAAGGTAAAAAAGACCCAGCAAAAAGTAACCAGCTTAAAATCAAACACCGTCTATCAAGCGCGAGTGAAGGCCTGCGCTGGCGATGTTTGCTCTGACTTTACCAAGTGGAAAAAGTTTAAAACGAAATAAGTCTTTGATTACTATTGTCCTTCAGAAAATTGACCGACCAGCATAGTAGAATAATGAATCTTTAAGAATAAAGACATTTTAATAAACGAACATGCCCATATGCCAGAATTTACACCAACACCAAAATTGGTCAAAGGAGATCCGCGCGATATTCATGAAGATCGACAGGGATTTAGGGTCGGCGAGAAAGTAGTTATGCGTAGATCCAGCGGTGCATTTGAAGATGGTTGGACTATCTCGAGTTTTTCCGTTGAAACTGATGCAAAGGGGAATCCTCAAACGTGGGCATTATGTGTAAGCCCTGACGGCAAACAACAAAAACAAATTGGTACAAAGCTCTTGCGTGTTGACACGGAGACAACTCGAAATATTGAACACTACAAAGCTGCGTTGGCAACTCCAGCTGCCAGTGCACCAGTAGGTGTGCCAGAAACCGGTACAGGAGAAAAAAAGTCACGCGTTCCGGTTGAAGACCAACCCATGGTAGACGACATCAAGAGACGCATTCAAAGTGCTCGGTCGGTCACGGAAATGCGTCAAGTTATACAAACAATTCAGCAAGAATGCCTGCAGCGCTTACCAATCGGAACATCAGAAACTGATCTTCCGAGATTTATTAATTATGTAGCAGGTGCCGTCACAGTAGAATTGGATGGTGAGACATTTGGTTTTAGGGTTAATCAAACCCCATTACCAAATTCAGAGTATGTGTATTCGGTCATCTCTGCCTCGCCGAATATTGAAAAGGGATTACGATTATTTTTTCTCGAGGAAGGAAAATAAACGCTTTCGGTACCGTTCGGTACAAAGAATGTTTCTATGAAAACTGAAAAACCGTTTGATCGGCGTCAAAAGATAGTACGAAAGTTAACAAACGCAGAAGAGCGAAATGTGCGAAGCATTGACACTGATTTTTATGTTGAAGATGCAGAGGAAACGAAGGTTGGTGCGACGGCACCAACGCACATGGACGACGAAGTCGAAACCACAGTGAATGAACCGATTCAAACTTCTCAAATAGGGTTGCATACTGTTGAAACACTCACGCGCCGTGTAGGAGAATGTACAGAGATATTTGAACGTGCGGGGTACAGAAATGTCGCAGTCCAGCCAACACATTTCCTGACTTCTGCCAATTAGTATGGCACACCCAATTTCCGTAGCAGTTTTTTTAGCTCATCATTCACTGGCGAACGCAGTTTGATGGTTTTCTTGGTAGTTTTGTCGTGCAGGATGGCATCAGTCACTCCCCATAACAGGT
>JACPGK010000021.1 GCA_016182495.1 Candidatus Kerfeldbacteria bacterium | reverse complement strand
TGTCTACCCAGACATACAATTCCGTGATACGATTATTTTCCAAAGAGAGCATAGTATTCTATGGTTAAGCGTTAGATACTTACCATTGTACATGCTCTTTTTGCTATTTTCCTAATGATTCTGAATTTATGGGTTCAGGTTGTATCAACTTGACAAAAATGCTTTTTCATCTCAATAATATATACATGAAACGATCTATATTTTTATTGCCGGTTGGTATTTTATTAATCAGTTTAATCAGTTTTTTCAGCGTTGCTCCAATGGCTCAAGGGATTGGTTTAGGCTATGGTTATGGTGAAGAAGATGATGATTGCGACGTTACTGCTCCACGGGCTTTTCGAAAAAGTGGTCGTACGCCTCTGGCCATTCGGTTTGTGTGGAAACGAGCTAAACAGTTATGTAATCGTAAAGTGGATCACTACACTATAGTGGTGCGAAAAGTAAAACGCGGTCATGGTAAATTTACCAAAGCCGTTCCAGCCACCGCTCGCATGGCCATTATTCGTTCAGCAGCTTTAGCTGGCCCTGGCCAATATCAAGCCCATGTTTTTGCCGCCTTCAAGAACGCTACCCGGACACCGAATTCAGACGCCGTTCGATTTAAACTATAAATTTTATAGCATGCTACGGTCTGCTTTAGCGGCGAGCACTATTATTACCATCGCCATACTGTTTGGTGGAGTAGCCACCCAAGGCTTGGGCTATGGTTACGGTTATGGTGAAACCAGCTGCACTAGTGATGCTCCAGAAAATTTAACTGTCACAGTGCCACGGGATACTACGGCCGTCACGTTTACTTGGGATGCGGTTGAATTTAGTGATTGTGACCAAACTGAACCAAGCTCATATACAGTACAAGTGCGTACCAATGGTAGTGCGTTGATTGAAGAATATAATAATTTGACTGATACCAGCCTGACGCTGGCTAGTACGATATTAAATACAAACCGAGCTTATAAATTTCGTGTTCGAGCAGTCGCCGTTGATGATACTCATACCAGTTGGTCACTGTATAAAGCTTTTCGTACGGTACCGGATACACCGCAACGGATTCAAATTACGAATGAACGATCTACTTCAGTATACATTTCTTGGCGTAATGTTAAACGCAGTAAATTGTTACGTTATTATAAAGTAGTGGTTCGACAATTTGATCGAGTAGTGTTCTCAAAACGAGTACGCACGGGTTTACGTAAAAGTCGTACTGGTACTTTTGTACGTGGTTTACAGCCGGCTACTCAATATAATGTTAAAATTCGTTCAGTCTATTCCAGCAGCGTGTATAGTGTGTACGCCCGTAAAAATTTTACAACGTTAGCGTTGTAAGCAAAACCCTGCATCATAGTGCAGGGTTTTAACAACCAAAATGTGATAAGAATCGCACCAACCCCTCGATAGTACTGTCGTACTCCTCGGGGCCGACCTAAGTGTTTTCATCCTGCATCATGATGATGAAGGTAATAACACACCGTAACTCCTTAGAAAGGAGGTGATCCATCCACAGCTTCCGCTACGGATGCCTTGTTACGACTTAGCCCCTATTATCGGTCCTACCTTGGGCCCGGCAAACGCCGGGACTTCGGGTATTACCGACTCTCTTGGCTTGACGGGCGGTGTGTACAAGACCCGAGAACGTATTCACCGTGCCATTGCTGATACACGGTTACTAGCGATTCCGGCTTCATGGGGGCGAGTTGCAGCCCCCAATCCGAACTGGGGGTGAGTTTGATGGGATTTGCTCCACCTTGCGGTTTGGCGTCCCTTTGTCCCACCCATTGTAGCATGTGTGTAGCCCCAGACGTAAGGACCATGCTGATTTGACGTCATCCTCTCCTTCCTCCCGGTTGGCCCGGGCAGTTTCCTATGAACAATTTAACATAGGATGAGGGTTGCGCTCGTTATCGGACTTAACCGTACACCTCACGGCACGAGCTGACGACAACCATGCAGTACCTGTCTCAGCGTTCCCGAAGGCACTCCTGCTTTTCAGCAAGATTCGCTGGATGTCAAGTCTGGGTAAGGTTCCTCGCTTACCGTCGAATTAAACCACGTGCTCCACCGCTTGTGCGGGTCCCCGTCAATTCCTTTGAGTTTTAGCCTTGCGGCCGTACTCCCCAGGCGGAGTGCTTAACGTGTTGACTTAACGATACTGGAGGGGTCGAGTCTCCAATACCTAGCACTCATAGTTTACGGCGTGGACTACTGGGGTATCTAATCCCATTCGCTACCCACGCTTTCGTTATTCAGCGTCAGGAGTATACCAGCAAGCTGCTTTCGCCATTGGTGTTCTGACCGATATTAACGCATTTTACTGCTACACCGGCCATTCCGCTTGCCTCTTCTACCCTCTAGTTTAGTAGTTTTGAATATAGATCCGAAGTTGAGCTTCGGGCTTTTATATTCAACTTTCCAAACCGCCTATTAACGCTTTACGCCCAATAATTCCGGATAACGCTCGAGGTCTACGTATTACCGCTGCTGCTGGCACGAAGTTAGCAACCTCTTATTCATCAGGTACCATCGCAAGTTTTTCCCTGATAAAAGCAGTTTACACCCCGAAGGGCTTCTTCCTGCACGCGGCGTCGCTCCATCACGCTTTCGCGCATTGTGGAAGATTCTCGACTGCAGCCTCCCGTAGGAGTCTGGGCAGTGTTTCAGTCCCAATGTGGCGGGCCATGCTCTCACACCCGCTACCCGTCGTTGCCTTGGTGAGCTATTACCTCACCAACTAGCTGATAGGCCAAAGGCATCTCCCGAAGTGACCCCAAAGGGGCCTTTACAAGGGAATGACTTTCGTCCCCCCTTGCCCATCGTGTATTAGCCTTCCTTTCGGAAAGTTATTCACGGCTTCAGGGTAATTTACCACTGTCATGCTCACCCGTCTGCCACTAACTATATAAATTATTGCTAACCTATATAATCCGTTCGACTTGCATGCCTAAGACACGCCGCCAGCGTTCATCCTGAGCCAGGATCAAACTCTCAGTAGAAAATTCTAGTGAAAGAATTGATTTTGGAATTATTAAAGATTCGTTTGCCACTACTCTAGCTCTTTAAATATACTAGAGCAGTGCGGCTTGATTCTTATCACGTGTTTGGTTGTCAATGTTCGCTTCAGGGTTTGCTTCAGGGACAAATAAAAACCCTGAAATCGGGGCAGAACGCTATCGGTGGTGCGTTCCACACGTCTTTCAGCGCTGTATTGGTGTATCTTTGTAAAAATTCTAGCTTGGGTATTCTACAAAACTACTGCCGTACTGTCAAGCCGTGTGTAGGCGAGGTGCATAAGTTGTGGATGGAGCCTATATTGGCAATATATCATCCTTGAATAAAAGGATTTTTGATTCCTTGATGTTGGTTACGTAGCCCTAACATGACAGAATAAGATAAGGCAATAGCATCTTCAATTGTTTCGCGTAATTTCGGACCTGATAAGGCTTCTAAAGGTACATTAGGGTTAACTGTCAATTGAACTACGGCAGCTACCTCTGTTAGTAAGCGCTCGCCATATATGATTCCTTTATAATGTCCCATCATGCCTTGGAGCAACTCATTTTTAGTAAAGTCAGTTGCTGCTTGACCTAAAGCTGGTTGATATTGTACTGGCTTAGTCGGCTGTGTTGACCAATAATCCGGCTTTTGTCCAGGAAAATCTTTAAATCGTTGTAGATATTGAAAATGTTGTGGCGAATATACCTGGGACCAAGTTTCCAATGCAATAGCAAAAATATAAGCGCTTAGTATCGCTTGACGATAACATTCAATATATTTAGATGTTGTCTTTTTTTCGCTTTCTACAGCCAGTTGCCGCATTCCTCTTGATGTAGCCAAATTCCAATGATTGGATTGAGCCGTTACATTTAAATGTGTAGCATAGATGGCCTGTGCAATGTGATTCAATATACCAGTATCTTTAATATCAATCTGACCAGAAACAGCTGATCGCCGTAGTTCATTACGTAAATAATCCTTGAGCCAGTCTCTGATCTCTGGTTCTGTTTCAGCGATCGGATCGGATTTATGTTGATCATACCATTGACTTGGCGATTGATGTTGGCCAATGAAACGGGTTAGTTCCAGAAGGTTGTTTTGTCGTGGATCTCGATCAAATGGCCCTGGTGTCATAGATTCTTCTCTAAATAATATTATTTTTTAAAATGAGTTTTCCGCCACTGTTCAATTTCGGCATGATTACCGGATAATAACACTGGGGGTACAGACCACTGTTCATCGCTTGGCGTTGTAAACGTTTCTGGCCGAGTGTATTGTGGATACTCAATATAATCTAGGTTACCAGAAAACGTTTCATCTTTAGTGGATTCCAAAGCACCGAGTACACCTGGTAATAGGCGAGTGACTGTTTCAATCACCACCATAGCTGGAATTTCTCCACCGCTTAACACGTATTTGCCAATCGACACTCGGTCATCAACCAAATGATAGACGCGCTCATCAAAACCTTCATAACGACCACACAGTAAAATTAATTGGTCACAACTTTCACTATAGTGTTGCGCCTGCACCTGGGTGTATTCTGTACCAGCTGGATCAAACATCAGTACCCGCGATCGTCCAATTCGAGGAATCGCTCTTAAGCAATCATAAATAGGTTGCACCGTCATTACCATGCCAGGGCCACCACCATACGGCAAATCATCTGTTTTATGATGTTTATCTTTAGAGTATTCCCGAATGTCATGGACATGAATTTCGATTTTGTTTTTGGCTTGAGCAATTTTCAAAATCGTCTCTTCAAAGTAAGAGGAAAAAATATTTGGGAAAATTGTCACAATATCAAAGCGCATTATAGTACTTTTACCGCAACTTCTCTAACCTTTTTAAGAGCTTTATCATTGGTTATAAAAACGTCAGCGCCGTAGACAATAGCACTAGCTAAATGGACAGCATCTGGAGTTTTGATGCGATAACGTCCACGTAGATCAGATGCAAAATTAACAATTGGCTCGTTTAGCTCAGTAATAATTAAATTGGGGAAATTTTGAATATAATTTTTATATTCATATGCTATATCATAGCGACCAAGCTGCTTAGGACCAGTTAATAATTCAATCAAACCAATGTTAGCAAAAATACCTTGATTTTCCCCAGACTCAACCTCTAAGAATAACTTTCGCACTGTTGAATAATAACGACGATGTGATTCAAGTAAATAAACAAATATACTCGAATCAAAAGCAGTTACTTGTCCCATTCTTTACGTAATTTTTTAAGATGACGAACACCGCCTAATTTTTTCCAAACATCAGCACCAAGACCACTGAGTGCATCGGTGTAGTTTTTTGGTTGAGTTGTAATGATAGCATGATGATTGTCAATGGCATCCATTGAAATACGCATGCCAGCTTTTAATTTGAGCCGTTGTCGAATAGCTTTAGGGACAACTATCTGACATTTTTGGGATAGTAATACAGTGGTTGTATTCATATATTTTACATTTTAGCAAAAGTAAAACTGTTGTCAACTAGTGATTTACGCCATTATTTCCCAAAAACATTCCTGACAGTATACCACATACGGCGAGTCGGCGGCGTAGGTTGAGATAATGGTTTTTTTGCATTTGTCGCACGTACGTTGATGCAGTTTGCGTTCATTGCGTAATACCAGGCGTTCTTTTTGACGACACTCTGGACAATATTCCGGCAAGGGTAAGTCCCCCTAATTTTTCAAAAGGGCGAAAACCGATATTCGGCGGTGGGACCGGATAAGTTGATGGAATTCGTTAAAGAAAAGGAACGCCATCTGCAGGCAGTATTACCACAGTTGCGTGAATTATATGCCACTGAACCGCCACAAAATGCCGCGTACATTTATCGTGGAGTGGAAGGCTACAAAAATTATATGCGCGATTTAGTGCGCGTTGGTCAAGATACTTTATTTTTAGGTGCTAAAGGGTTGTGGTATAGCCCACAAGTGGATCAGTCTTTTTGCAAGCGTTTAAAAAAATGGCCAAGCAGAACAAGATTCACTACCGTACGTTATATGATCCGCGCGTGCCAGAACAAATTCCCAAAGCGATTGATGAAGTTGGTGGAGAGTATAAAATATTACCCAAAGGCTACGATACGCCAGGAGTGTGTGACATTTTTGGAGATCGCATCGTTACTTTTACTAGTATCGACGTGGGTAATTTTGGCGATGACGGCGTGGTGTATGTAGTCATCAATAAACAATTAGCCGATAGCTATCGTACTTGGTTTCAATTTATATGGGATCATTGTTAAAATATACTGGCTGGATCAATTAATTGTCCATGCCGACGTACCTCAAAGTGCAGGTGAGAACCTGTCGATCGGCCAGTACTACCCATTTCACCAAGGAGTTGTTTGGCTGTAACGGTTTGGCCTGATTGAACGTTGATTTTTTGTAAGTGAGCATATAATGTGGTGATACCACCAGCATGCTGCAATACAATTTTATTACCGTATGGACCAGTGTTGGTAATAGACGCTACAGAACCAGCGGTCATAGCATAAATTGGGTCACCAAATTCACCATCGATATCAAGCCCGGCATGACCCGCACTAAACCCACGACTTAAACGGTGTGTTCGACTAGGCCAGATAGTACTACCTAATTGTAAATCGGGGATTTGTTGCACTACATAACCAGTGAAGGAAATATAAGAATGAGCTTGGGTAGTACCAGCTTGGCTAGGGCTTATTGTTGGATTAAATGCTTGAGCATACAATACTTGGGTAAACTGGACGGTAATCAATACACCTACTAACACTTGGATAGCATACTGCTGTACCAACCAACGTGAACTGGCCACAAACTGATGCCCTACCAGCATAAAATAGCGGTAAAATGGCTTGATAATGTGTAATAATAGCTTGGTCATAAAAATCACCTCTTACAAGGTGACGGCACAGGCTAGCAGACAAATTGGTTTTTGTCAATACGTCTGTAGGCTGACCCGCCTACACTTCCCGGAGAGTTGAATAATGAGCATATAATGTGCGCTGGACCATTTGCTGACGTTCATGGGCGAGTGTTTCCCACCAGAAATGGAGTAAGCTAAAATTTTCATGGTACCGTTGCGCGTTCTGTCG
>JACPGK010000023.1 GCA_016182495.1 Candidatus Kerfeldbacteria bacterium | reverse complement strand
GCAGAGATTCAAGCTGTATTGATGAGTGTAGTACAAACATTGGCCTTACGAGGTAAGTCTATTATGGATACCCTGCCCAAACTCTTGGCTGTACCGGCTCAACGGTATGCGGTAGTACTGGATAAAGGTGAATAGTTACGTATACAAGACTTGTCAATTTTTTGCTCTGTGCTATGATATCGACCTATGCCAATTAAAGCTTCTGCGTTTAAAGCCTTGCGCCAAAGTAAAAAACGAGCTGTACGTAACGAACGGCGACGACGGGCGATGAAAGAATTGACTAAAATCAGCCTACAAGCCATTACGAGTAAAAGTACCGATGCCCTGAAAGCCGTGGCTGCTGCTTACCAAGCTATTGATAAAGCTGCCGAAAAAGGCGTTATTCATGCCAAAACAGCTGCTCGAAAAAAAGCCCGCTTAATGAAACGGTTCAACCGAGCAACAACTGGTCAGTAGCCTGCACAATACATCGATCCAATAGTACGGCTGGGTCGGTAGTGGTCGATTTTAAAGCCACATCCAATTCAATTATCACTTGGGCTAAATGGTTGAGTTGTTTTGTTGGAATAGTTTGCACAATTGGGTAAGTTTTTTTAATAACGTAGGGGTGAATGTCGGGATCTTTACCCTGACTATCCTGTACTCGTACCATAGTAGTAATTTGACGAGCTAGCATGGTGACAATATAAAAAATATTAGCGCCGCTAGCCAGCTGCTGGTGCAATAAATGTAAAGCAGTTTTAGTATCACGCCGAGTGATGGCATCGAGTAAATGAAAAATATTATCATCCAATGGCGCCTCGGTGAATAGCTGGGCGGTAGTTATAGTAATGGCTGGCTGATAATGCGCTAACTGGGTAATGACCTGATGCATCCGCCATAAATCACTGCCAATAGCTTGGGTCAGCCAAAATATTGCTTCGGTGGTAATGGTAGCTTGATACTGCTGGACACGCTGTTTAATCCACTGTGTCAAAGCAGTACCTGTGAGTAATGAATACTCCTCCACCCGATCACTCTTTAGCCAACATTTACTCAACGCTGTGGCTGGCTTGGATATAGTAGAGCTGGTGGCAACTAACACGGTGTCGTCGTCTATTTTTTCTAAAATAGATAGCACGGCTGAAATGGCGGCTTCGGCCATAGCTAACGCCTGGTGTAACACGACCAAGCGTTTTTTGGTCAATAGCCCTTGAGTAAGCAACGCCGAGTGCAATTGATCAAGCGTAACATCGTCACCACGTAACTGGGTCACACTCACGGCTGACTGATCGTATTTTTTAATAAAACCTTGCCGTAAGGTTTGCACTCGTTCATGAATTCGGAAACTATCAGGGCCATATAAAAATATAATCATAGGGGATTGCAGTATAACAAAGTTAAAAAGTCAATGTTGTAGTATCAGCCCAATTCGAGCCAGCTTTGACATCGGCTACCAGTGGCACGGCCAGAGTGTATACTTGTTCCATCAACTGTTTAATTTTTTTCGCAGCCTTGTTTACATTCTTCTGATCAACTTCAAACACTAATTCATCATGTACTTGCAAAATCATCAGGGCGGGAATATCACCAGTGCTAATATCATGCTGTACTGCCAGCATGGCTAATTTAATTAAATCAGCGGCGGTGCCTTGAATGGGCATGTTAATGGCAGCGCGTTCAGCGGCTGCCCGCACTTGGGTCATGCCGGAATGAATATCAGGTAAATATCGTTTTCGACCAAACAAAGTTTGCACATAGCCATGCTCGCGAGCAAACTCTTTAGTAGTTTCGATATATCTTTTAATAGCTGGGTGTACACTAAAATATTTGTCTAAATATTCTCGGGCTTCATCAAACGACATCCCCGTATCGCGCGCCAAACCATGGGTGCCCATACCATACAGTAAACCAAAATTAACCGATTTAGCCGACCGCCGTAATTGTGGCGTCACCTCATTGGATGATACACCATTCAATTCGGCGGCGGTTTGTGTATGAATGTCAATACCGGATTTAAACCCTCGAATAAAGCTATCATCTTTGGCGATGTGAGCAATAATGCGCAATTCAATTTGAGAATAATCCAACGATAACAGTACCTTACCAGGAGGAACAATAAATGCGCGCCGGATTTCTTTACCTAAATCAGTACGAATCGGAATATTCTGTAAATTAGGATCAGTGGAAGATAATCGGCCAGTGGCGGCAATGGTTTGATTATAATTGGTATGAACCCGTTGAGTAACAGGATGAATCAATGTGGGTAGGGCATCAACGTAAGTTGATTTTAATTTAGTCACTTCCCGATACTGACTAATTAAATCAATAATTGGATGCAACTGGCGCATTTTTTCCAATTCGCTGGCAGCAGTAGAAATACCAGTTTTGGTTTTTGTCAGGCCATGGCTGTCAATGTTGAGTTGTTGAAATAAAATAGCCGAGAGTTGTTTTGGAGAAGCAATATTAAACTCTTGCCCGGCGAGTTGATATATGTTTTTAGCCAGCCTGGTAATACTATCACCTAATTGCGTGCTCATGTTGGCTAACCAAGTAGTATCAATCATCACGCCGACTGTTTCAATAGCAGCCAGTACTGGTAATAGCTCAACCTCTAATTGTAATGTTTCTGCCAGTTGGTTTTTTTTAATGCGCGGTAACAGTGTTTGATATAATCGCCAAGTCATATCAGCATCTTCGGAAGCGTAAAAAGCTAACTTGTTCAGCGGTACAGTGGTAATGGGTTGAGCGGTCTTGCCCTTACCAACTAAGCTATCGTACGACATCATTTCGTAACCAAATTCGGCAAAGGCTAAGGCATCGAGGCCATAACCACGACTACCAGGATTGAGTACATAGGCAGCTAACATAGTATCGCACACCATGCCAGCTACTGTAATATTGCTCGTGTGACGCAATACTTTGTAATCAAATTTAATATTATGACCTATCTTTTTAATAGCTGAATTTTCTAAGATTGCTTTAAACAAAGGAACATAGTCAGCGGTGATAAAAAAGCCAGTGCCATTTTCCCACGATACACTCATACCCACTAACTGGCAGCGCAATGGATTAAGATCAGTTGTTTCAGTATCTACAGCAAAACTAGTTTGTTGTTCAAGCTGCTTGATTAAGGCCTTGGCTTGGACGATGCTATTCACTAATTGATACTGACTGTGTTTTAAATAATCAACGACGTCAGTCTTGGCTGATACCGGCTCGGTGGTAGTGTTGTTCGCTTCTGGAAAACTGGGTAACTGTTTTAACAATGATTTGAATTCGTAACGTTGCAATAACTTTACCACCTGATCGCGGTTATAGGGGCGTACCATAGCATCATCTAACTTAAACTGAACTGGCACTACCCGGTTGATGGTGGCCAGTTGTTTTGATAATTCCGCTTCACTTTTATGTTCAGCCAGTTTTTTATGAATAGCTCCAGTGATAGTATCAAGCTGTTGGTAAATACCATCGACTGTTTTGTATGTATTCAATAACGTAATGGCGGTTTTTTCACCAATCCCGGGTACGCCTGGAATATTGTCGGATGGATCACCGCGTAGCGCTTTATAATCAATTAACTGGTTAACCGCTAGGCCATTAAATTTTTCTGCGACCGCAGCAGCATCGTAGGTGACGGTATCACTCACTCCTTTACGCATAGCAAATACAAAAGTATGCTGATCAATTAATTGCAGCGCGTCTAAATCACCGGTGATAATGTAACTATCAATCGTGGGCGGTACTAATCGAGTAATGGTACCAATAATATCATCGGCCTCGAACCCGGCCAGCTCAAATAATGGAAAACCAAAAGCGTGCACTAATTCCTTGATTTTTGGAATTTGATCGTATAACTCTTGAGGTTGCTTTACTCGAGTAGCTTTGTAGGCCTGATACTGTTGGTGACGAAAGGTTGGGCCAGGTGCATCCGAAGCCACTACCACGTAATCAGGCTTCAACTCTTTCAGCACTTTAAATACAATCAACACAAAGCCATACACTGCGTTCACTACTGTGCCATCAGCCGTACTTAAAGGGGGTAAGGCATGAAACGCCCGATGAATCAACGAATGGGCATCAATCACAATCAGGCGTGGTTTACGTTTAGCCATGCCAGCAGTATAACAAAAAACTATGTTTTTATCTTAGGCAAATAACTGACGCAGCCGATGCCACAATGTACGGTGGGCTACTCCCATATAAATGAGATCGGCACCAGCTTGTAGTTGAATAACCGAGTATTCAATAGACATAGTAACTTTATTTTATTTTTTATTTTAAATAGAGTATAATTATAGCATGTTTACAGCTAAAGTCAATCAACGATTACAACAAACCGGGCGCTACGGCAAAGTTGACGCACCGTCGGTATCTGAAGATACTTTAGAAAAATTCAATGATCTGTACAATCGCTCGGTCGAGGGGGCGCACACTATTCACGCGTTAGTGTTAGGTGCCACGCCAGAGTTACGTGATATTGTATTATCGTATGGTCACACCCTAACCACGGTTGATCGTGTGGCCGAGGCACTAGCTGCCAAATCAAAATTAATGCACTACCGGAATCACCCGCATGAAACTATTGTGATTAGTGATTGGTTGAAGATGGATTTTCCACACGGCTCGTTTGATGTTATTTTAGGTGATGGAGTACTAACAGCCCTTGATCAAGACCAACAAAAAACCTTACTCGATAAACTGCATTACGTGCTTAAGCCAACTGGTCACTTGTTGTTACGCGAGGGTGCTGTAATTCATTCCCGGCCGCGGTATGCTCCAGCAGTTCATATTCATGAATTTCGAACTGGACAGTATAATTTATTTGATCTCTTTTTTGGACTACGGCTGTATAACGCCAATTTTCAAGCGATTGATGTGCATAGTCGCAAAACCTATCTGAAGGACTTTGTCGCTAAAATTGCTGAATACCAGGCTAAGGGGCTGCTGTCGAGCAACGAACAAAGCCGACTGATACATGTGGCTGAAGAATTAGAGCATACCTTGCTGCGTAAAGAAGATTTAGAAAATTTACTTAGGTCGACGTTTTACGCGAAAGACGTGATTCATGATATCGGTTCTGGACATTTAAGTCCGTGGTATTTTTTTCTAACCCAGCCCAACGATCCAATTGAGTTGCCCAAGCATGTACCCGCTCGAGTCCAAACGAAACCAGCCGTTGGCGCACCACTGGCACCCGCCAACCAATCATAACTACCACCAAAGTTACGCCTAGCCCGGCGATAACACCATACCACCACAACCAAGCTGATGTAGTAACTGGGCTGGCGCTGCCACTGATTTCGGTTAACTCTTGAGCCTGTACCGGTTGAACAATATGACTAGCATACTTCTCCAAACTGGTAGTAGGAGTACTATCAGCCAGTGTTAATGTGCCGATATCTTCGGCCAAACGTGGTTGCACCCGAATACCATCATCACTGCCAGTTAATACCCCACGTACAGTATAGTGTTCCCCATTAGAAAATAGCGTAGTGCTTAAGCCGGTGTTTTGTTTAATATACACATTCCAACCACTATCAAACATGATAGTATTGCCAGATTTTTCAGTAACCTCGCCAGATACTTCTACGAATTGTCCAAGATTACTTTCATTATATTCAGCCAATATTACTGGGCTTAATATATTAGTCTGACTTTGTATCATTACATCATCAGCTGCAGCAATATTGATTTTTAATTCACCGTTGGCTTCGGATACTGTGCCAGTAATTTGCACTTCATCACCAATGGCTAACTCGGGAAAATCTTTATCCGACGAATAAATTTGTATGCCGGTGGTATCATCTTGGATGTAAAAATAGTTATCACTAAATACTGTTGGCGTAACATTCACGATGCCATGAGTCACCACATCTGTGCCCTTTGGTTGCTGTTTCACTGCCGCAATTGATAGTGCGGCGCTCGCCATAATATCACCATCATCACCAGCATTGGTGACAGCAGGAGCAACAGTAGTAGTATCAGCCGAGTCGTCGTCATCCTCTTCATCTGCTTCTGCTGTAATCACATTTATACTGCCTGGGGTTAAAGTTGTGGTCCACTGCCAGGTATCATTCAGATAAACGTACGACTCACCAGTAGTAGCAGCTTCATAAGTGACTGTGTCGATCACCTCGCCAGCTGGATCAAGCAGGCTGATTGTTTCACCAGAGTTATTTAACGAAATGCCGCTATCAGTGACCGGTAGTACTATATAACCACCAGTGGTAATAGTACTGACATCAGAAAATGTGTAGTCATTTGAAGCATCGGTAATTTGCCAGTCATACAAGTTCACATCGGCTTGGCCAGCATTGTATAACTCAATCCACTCATCGGTAGCATCCGAACCAGCCGGATCAGGCAATAATTCTGATAGCATAATGTCATCCGAAAAATCATGACTTGGTTCTATCGTATCATCTTCTTCGGGACTGTTGGTGTTTTCAGTTGTGTCATCTTCTTCAGTGGCTTCGGCATCCTCATCTGGTTCATCTTCTTCAGCGGTTTCAGTGTTGGTAATGACATTACTCCTGCCTGGTGTAGCCGTGATACTCCACTGCCAATCGGTTGCTGTGGTATAGGCATAACTAACATCATCATCAACCGATCCTGTGTAGGTAATGGTATCAACTAACGCACCGTCTGGATGAAACAACTCCACCGTATCACCGGTATTATTTAAAGCTAGGTGTGAGGCTTCCCGATAAATAACCAAATACTGATTAGCACCGATACTACCCGATAACACATAATCTGTGGCGGTAGCATCAGATACCATCCAATCCGTTAAATCAATCGTATCGGTTGAGTCATTATACAGTTCAATGAACTCATCACTGCTTTCACTGCCACTAGGGTTAGGCAACAGCTCAACAATGCTTACTGCTGTTGAGTATACCGGCGAAGTAATTGGCAGAGTAACCGAATCGTTAGTGTTATTAGTATTTTCACAATCTGCCCAAACGGTCACTGGCAAAACTATCTGACTAAGGCTTAATAGGACGCCTAAAAAGATCTTATACAACATAAAAGCGCTTCCTGGTTTCCCAGCTGCGCTCATTGGTAAGGTTATGCTAGCGCTAAATTATAATCCAGTCAAGTGCCTCAAGACTTGTTATGGGTTCAATACCTGTCGACCAGTAGAAAAATCAACGGTTAAATCATAATAATTAGCTGGCGTACTACCAATTGGTGTATAGGTAATACCAGTAGTATCAACCGTGCCAGCTACATCGGTTAATTGGGTTGGGTAGTACTGATAAGTAGTTTTGTAGTCGGCTAAAGCCTGCTGCAGGATTTGGGCTCTGATTTGTAAAGCTTGATCAGCCGTTGATAATTCGGTAGCAACATTTTCGGTTGTAGTGCTATTACTGTTACTAATCGGTTTAACTTCATTAACCGGTGCCGGATCATTGGCTTGGGTAGTAAAGCCTAAATCAAGCAAACGGTTTTGATCAATACTGTTCACCTCAACAGTGATACGTTCGCCAGTGGGACAACCGCAGGCCTGGCAGGAAATAAATCCAGCTGGAGCCCTTTCAACCGTAACTGCTAACAGTGCAATAGTGTGCTGCTGTTGATAATAGGCTGTGATGGTAGCTGCCTCATCATTAGCCGCCGCATCACGGTACTGTTGCATCCATGGATTAGCGTTACATTGTGTGGGGTGATAGTACAACAACACCGTACTGGCAGTGCTGGTGGTATTACTGCTGGTTGTCACAGTAGTTGGCTGGCAAGCAGCGCCCATAAAAACTAAGGTCAGGCCAATACTTAATTTAAGATAGTTCATAATAGTAGTATGGTACAATTCAGTTACGTTGACAACTAGGCGGTGAATAGCTACTCTAGTTCCGTGACATACATCCTTCGACTCGTTTCACTCGCTCAAGATTAAAGTCTTGAGCGAACGCAGTGCGTCGAAAGGCCGAAGTGGTGGAACTGGTAGACAAAACCTCCCTATATCTCTTTACAAGCAGTCTTATTTTTGATAGCATACCTTCATGCTTACACCAGAAGATCTCAAAAATATTAAAACTGTTGTTGATAGATCAATTGATCGTGCGATTGATGGGGCAAAAGGCGATATCATTTCTTCGGTCGGAGAAGTGATTGAACAAAATATCTTACCTCAAATTGCCGTATTACCAAGCAAAGCGTTTATTACTGATAAATTCGCAGATCTTGAAGGATCTGTTATTGCACGACAAAGAAAGGAAGATCAAAAAGTGAACGAACTCAAGTCTTTTGAAGTTTTTCAGACACTTCCACGATAAAGAATTAATAGCCGATAGTAAATCTGTAGTGTAAATTGACGCTATGGTCAAATCAACTATATACTACGAACACCTCGCATCGAGCCGACGTGGTGAAATTGGTATACACGCAGCGTTCAGGTCGCTGTGGGCGCAAGCCCGTGAGAGTTCGAGTCTCTCCGTCGGCACCAAATGTAACTTGTCATTACTGAAAATCGCGATCAAACTATTAGATTAAGATTATAGTAACAAAAGCCGTAAATTCTGGTATAAACCTGGCTAGGCATGTTCATATTAGATGATAAACCCATCAATTTTTTCTGGAGTGATCACTGTATAAGAACTATGAGGTATCGTTGACCAACTTTTTGGAGCCTTGAGGTTGTGCTTTTTTACATTCCATTTACATTCGTAGCCAAATAATTTTCCTGCTCTCTCTTCTACTAAATCGACCTCACTGCCATCGTATGTCCGCCAAAAATAATTATTCGAGTAGATTTGATGATAGGTTTGATATTTTAATCGTTCGGTGATGACAAAATTTTCCCACAGTTGTCCAACATCATTACGATTCTCTAGTAGATTAAAATTATTAATAATGGCATTGCGTACACCAAGGTCATAGAAAAAAATTTTTTTCTGTTTACTCATTTCGCGCCGTCGATTTGTTGTATAGCTTGGCAATCGTAAAATAATAAAATTTTGTTCCAATAAATCAATGTAGCGATTGACTGTATTTTGATTAACACCAAGCAAACTCGACAATTCATTGATAGAGACCTCCTGACCAATTTGTAGGGCCAGCGCTTTGAGTAAATTTGTCAGCAAAGCTGGTCGACGAACTTGATATAACTCTAAAATATCTTTATATAAATAACTCGATGTCAGGTTCAATAAACGTTCGGTTTTATCACGAATGGATTTTTGCTGCACAATTTCTGGATAGCTGCCAAATAATAAAAGTTGTTCTAATCCTTTACTATACGCCACGCGATCTTGCGCGTACAATTCTTCCAGACTGATCGGATAGAGCGTGTAAAGAAATTTTCTGCCTGTCAGAGCTTCTTCAGTATGACGCAATAGATGGATACTCGATGAGCCAGTAACGATAATTTGCTTGGTGTGCTTATAATGATCAACTAACAGTTTGAGGGTTTGGCCAATGGTCGGAACTTTTTGAGCTTCATCAATAAAAATGATGGTTTCGTTCTCAACCAAGGTAATGAGAAATTCAAGATTACGATTGGTTAGTAAATCTCGATCGGTTGGATCATCACAAGTAAAAACCCGCACTGCTTCAGTGCGCTCGGATAATACTTGTTGAATCAGGGTAGTCTTACCTACTTGGCGGGCTCCAACTACAATAATAGCTTTGCCTTTAAAAAATCGATCATTTATTGTATTTTTTAGAATTCTTTGGTACATAAATTAAGCGTAATATTTATAGTATAGTATATATATTACGCTTAATTTTTATACTTGTCCAGTCAATTCTAGCATAAACCTGGCTAGACGTGTTAAAATCTGAACGCAGTGAGTCGAAAGGCCGACGTGGCGGAACTGGTATACGCGCATGGCTTAGGACCATGTTCCTTAACGGGATTGAGAGTTCGAGTCTCTCCGTCGGCACCAGATAGAAAAAATCAAAATGGGTAAGGCGGAATCTAAAATCAGGCTCATCACTAATCGCGCAATTGTTTGAGCTTGGAAAAATCAAGCTGATTCATCAAATGATGAGCTACACAAGTACAGTGAGCTTGGTTGGGATTATCACACCAGGCAGCGGCAATTAATAAATCGCGTTGTAAATCTAGACCCAGTGAATAATTATACACATTCCAAATTTCGGTATCAGTGGCACCGGCTCGTGATTCCTCATATAAACTTAAATGCAGTTGTAAACAATGGGTGCAGCGTTTCAAGGTTGTCATCCGTTCGGTAAATACAGCTCGGGCCGGTAACTCAAACTGGGCTAAGGCTACAATAGTGGAAACCGAATGGCAATAGTGGCAACGTGTTGTATCAATCATACTGCTAGCATTATAGCAAATCAGCTAATACATCATCAAAACTGTGTACTACTTTGGCTAGGTTTTGATACTGTTCAGTTGGCACTCGAGGATCAGGCAAGGCATACACAAACGCACCGGCGGCAGCGGCAGCTTGCACGCCACTTAACGAATCTTCAATCACCACCGCAGCTTCGGGCGTCACTTGTAAAGCCGCTAGTGTTTTTTCATACGGTTCCGGATGAGGCTTGGGATAATTCACATCTTCAATCGTGATAATTTGACGAAAGGCAGCGAACAAACCATGGTGTCGTAATATGCGTTCTACCACAATACGATGTGAACTCGAAGTCACCGCTAAAGCATAACGATCACGCAAAGCATTAATGGCTGCTTTGGCTCCTTCTTTCAAGGGAATACCGGTTGTCACGACATACTGCACAATGGTTTGAGCCATGGCATCGGCTTGCTGTTCAGCATTAAATGTTTTTTGGTAGTGCTGATTAATAGCTCGAAAAACGTTGAGCCAAGATTGGCCCAATAAATTTTTATACAAGTCATCGTCAATCGGTAGAGCTTGATCACGTAACCACTGCCGCAGTAACTGATCATAAATCGGCTCACTATCAACAATCACGCCGTCTAAATCGAACATCACGGCTTGAACAGGTGTATCAGTCATAGTGATGATACTGTACATCCATTACGCTAGGATCAGCAAAGCTATCAATCACATGATCAGCTTGCTCATAGGTACTTAACCCCTGCACATCGGTATCACGAATGGCCACTACTTTCATGCCAGCTGCTTTAGCGGCGGTAATGCCGGTGTCAGTGTTTTCAAATACTAAAATATGGTCGGGTGATATCGCCAGGCGTTCTGCCCCTAATACGTACCCAGCGGGGGCTGGTTTTAAATCAGCATCCTGACTAGTAATTACCTCTGAAAAATAATCGGTTAGCTGATGTAACTGTAACACGTGATCAATGTATTGCGGCTCGGCATTGGTTACAATACCAAGGGGAATGTGTTGATCAACCAGCCATTCTATATAACTGACAACGCCATCCACTAAATCGAAATCATTACTCGAGAGTTGTAACGTCAGTTCAACTTTACGTTGATAGATATCATTAAATATTTCTGGATCTAATTTTAAAACCCGCGCTACTTCTTGAAAAATTTTTTTGAAGTTGCCTTGCAGCCGAATGTTGTGCTGTTCTAACACATCGTAATCGTACCCAAACTCACGCATGGCTGCTTTAAAGGCAGCAAAATGCTGGGCTTCTGAATCGACAATGGTACCGTCAAAATCAAACAGCACGGCTTGGAAAGGTTGCCGTAATTGTGCTGGTAAAAAATCTGACATAGCCACTAGTATACAGGCAGATTGATCTCGGGTACAGAGGCAGACTTATCCAAAGCAGTCACATCAGGAAATTGCCCAGTAAACAGGAAAGTAACAAATCCAACTTGATGGGCTGCCTGGATACTCGCTGGAGTATCGTCAATCACCACACACTGTAGTGGCATAATCTGTAACTGTTCAGCCGCTAACAAAAAACATTCTGGGTCAGGTTTGGCATTATGCACATCCTCCAATGATACAATACTGCTGAAGTAATCAACCAATTGATGATCAGCTAAAAACTGTTCAATCGTGTGGCGAGTTGAACTGGAAGCAATGGCACATGGCCAGTGCTGGTTGCGCAGCTGTTGCAAAAATTCAACTAGCCCGGGCATGGGTTGACCAGTGGCGGGGTTAAAAATCACCCCGAAAAAATCAACAATTACGGCGTGAAGCATAGGCATTCAATCTAAGACTAATCTCCATACAACCACTGTGTCAAATTACTAGACAATACCAAAAATATACTATATACTTAAAAGGTAATCATTTTTGATATCTTATATGAAACAAAATACTATAAAAAGCCTCTATACCTCTCACCAAACAGTGTTTCGGCCACAAGATTTAAGCTTACTATGGAATATTCAAAAACCGGCTTATTTAAAAACAAAAATACAACGGGCAATAACCAGCGGTATTTTACTACGGCTGCGCCGGGGCTTGTATGCTCTGCAAGAAAATTACAATGAATTTGAAGCAGCTAATAAATTAGTCAGTCCATCGTACATTAGTTTGCGTACTGTTCTGGCAAAAGCTGGGGCTGTATTCCAATATGATTCTGCTATATATTCAATCGCTCGTACCCAAAAAGAACTAGCGGTACATAAACAAAAATTTGTTTACCATAAAATTCGCGACGACATTTTTTTTCAGAAGGCCGGTCTCATTGTTGAAGATAATGTCACCCTAGCAACTCCCGAGCGAGCGCTACTTGATTTGTTGTATCTCTATCCCAATGCTAGTGTGGATCACTTATCTGTTATTAGTAAAGATATTTGTGTTGAACTATTACCCCTCTATAAAAATCAAGCTTTAACAAAACGTTTATACTATTTATATGCTGAATAGATCAAGGCATGAAAACATTATGAATCGGATTGTGCATGATATTTACACGCATCCACAGTTACGCTCATTGCTTGGATTTAAAGGTGGCACTGCCTGTTATTTTTTATACAATCTGCCACGTTTTTCCACAGACCTCGATTTCAATTTACTCGATGTAACGCAAAGTGATCTTGTCTTTGAAACCATTCAGCGCATTGTTGAACAATACGGTACGATGCGTCAAAGCTATCAAAAAAGATTTACTATCTTCTCTCTGTTATCCTACGAAATCGGATCGCAAACTATTAAAGTAGAGATATCAAAACGGGCATTTGAACAGAATCGCTATAGCACTCAGTATTATTTAGGTATACCGATACTGGTACTAGAAAAACCTTTCCTAACGGCCCATAAATTTGCAACGATTTTAGATCGTAGAAAAATCATGAACCGCGATCTGTTCGATGCTCATTTTTTTCTCAAGGAAAACTGGCCGATTGATGCAGCCACTATTCGTCTGCGCACTGGCAAAAATCTTCCAGATTATTTTATATATCTGGCCGATACACTAGAAAAACATGGTTCACAAGATATCCTACAAGGAATTGGCGAACTGATTACTGAAAAACAAAAGGCGTGGGTAAAAACTAAGCTGTTACCAGATTTGTTGTTCTATTTACGCAGTTATAGCGCCAGTCTAAAACGGAATGAGACTGATTAATACTGGCTTGCGAATTTATACAGAAAATTGCTGATGAATAAACTGTTGAAAACTTTTCACACGCTGAACTTGGTCTGGTTTGATCAAAAAAGGTTCTACATCCCTGGCCAGAGTTGTAAAATTCAGCTTGGCACACCGCTCCAGAATGGCTATTTGTATGGCTTGCATTGATTGTCCCGTAATAGCTTCAAGGTATGTCTGATTCGGTTGTGTTAAACCGTAGAGGAAACTAACATCATAAAAATCGCGCCCACGCGCTCGCTTCCGTTCAAGTACAGCCAATAGCTTTTGCGACAACAAAATATCTAAAGGATTGACAACGATGTCACGGTAGATATCAAAGGCATTCAACGTGTGTACACGTGGCTTGAATATTCTTTCCTTCTGTACGGTATCAATCCGCACCAAAATTTTCTCTTTGGCATGTCTAGCCATACCGTGCTGTTGAAGAATCTCGGGAAATTTAATGTAGCAATGATAAGCCCCTTTTTCAACGAATCGAAATTCAAGAGCAAACCCTTTTAGGGTCATATCTTTTAGTATGGCGCTAGTTACCTGCTTAAAATCAACAAACGACAAACCAAAATTATCAAAATCAAGATCTTCGGAAAAACGATTACCACCATACACAATGCGCAGAGCAGTGCCTCCCATGAAACTCAAGTGTTCACTGCCTGGTTGTTTGTAGAGTGAATCAAGCAGCTCGTGCTGAAGATATTCTACCAGAATGCTTCTAGCCGGCAGGGATTGCTGTGAATAATAGGCAACTAGTTGAGGGAAGGCGAGCATTGCTGTAAAATCAGATTGCTAATGTGCTGCAATTTTTTACTGTGAAATAAAGCAGCGTAGTGTTGAAATTTTGTTGGATAGAGTATGGTAGCAAGTTCATGGTAATTGAAACGCAATTCAGACAGGTCATCTGCCCTATCTATCTGACCAAGATTGAGATAGAGATAATCAAGTAAGGCCTTTTCTAGTTCGGCCAGCAAATATTTTCTGGAGCGAGTTGTTTCTACTGTATAGCCAAAAAAGAGAGCTGGCTTTAGATTTCGATAGATGAAATGGCCAAAATCATTCGTAAAAGTTCGTGTCACTTTTGTGGTAATGGCTGTGATGGCATGAGTGATATCAGGAATAACTCCATAGTGATAAAGAGCCCATTCCAGACTGATATAGCTTGGCTGATACAGTAAAAATGATATTTCCTCGGGTATAATCAGCTCCTTGTATTCTACAAAATAATGCAGACCACGTTTTAGAGTGCCAATGTAGCCTTGCTTCTTCCATAAGGAAAGCTGCGAAGCATATAAGGGAATACGGCGTATGTAAGCTTCTTGAGTGCTAAAAAACGGCTTATTGATATCTTTTTTGAATTTCTGATATTTCATTAGATTATTATTTTTAATAACCTAATGAAATAATAGCACACGAGTAATTTTTGTCAATCGATCAATCCTGAAATCCACTAGCAATCATTTATCATGGTTGATACTGGACCGAGAGCAAGTGAATCAAACTAACTAAAACCTCGTGGTCGCAGGGGCGCCCCGCCAGCCGATCGAACGTGACCAGCCAGCGGAGCGCCCCACGCAGAGTGACCAGTAGTAGTGCCGATCAGGCGTCGAGGTACTCGACCTCGAGCGCCTCGTTCACCATACGAACGAGCGCCTCGTCGCTCTGCAGTTTGGCCATATTGACCAGAACATCACCGGCCCGCTGGGCGATCTCCATGTTCTCGCGAAGAGCGGCCTCCATCAGCACCTGGTCCGCGCTGGGCTGTCCGGTCCTGCGAGCCCAAGTCTGGGTGAGGGCCGCCATCCTCTGGTCAGCCATCTCGAGGCCACCCTTTGCAGAACTGCGCGCGGCAACCCAGTAGGTGATGAGAGGGAGTAGATTGTTTTCAGGATTCGGCCGCTCGAGCAGCCAGACGATCGCCTGGTTGGCGGTGTGCCCGGACATGGTAGCCAGCAAAGCCGTGTCGGGCTCGTAGCCGAAATCCCGAATCAAAACATTAGGAACCGAGGCGCGAGATACCGTTAAAATAGCATCGTCATCTTTATCACGGCAAACTCGGCGCGGTAATTTTGGTACGCGCGACACATACTGGCTATGCTGCTGGATAAAGTCCATCACGTCATGGGTTTCCTGTGATGAATATCGAAATTTTTTGAATAAATGATATTTTACCTCATTCAAAATATGTTGAGATACCAATATATCTGCACTATAACAGACCACTTGATAAATTTCATGACAATATCCCTCGGCGATAAAAGCCGATAATAGCACGTTGCTATCAAAAACAAACCGCCTCATGTGTCATTCAATTAGGATACGCGCGCAAAAACGTCTTCATCGGTAAAGATACCTTGACGTTGGGCTTTTGGTATCAAGCGCTGACGTAAGTGTTCAAATTGTTGTCGCGTCAAATATTCATCAATCGCTTGTTGTGCAATTTGACTACGATTGGTGTTGTACTGACCAGCGATTTTATCCAGTTGTTTTTTCAGTGTTGGCGGTAAACTTAAGGTAATTACTGAACGCATAAATGTAACTGTATTAAAATTTAATACAGTGTAAGTGTAGTGTGAAATCACGTTGCTGTCAATACTACTCGTTCATCGCGTACACATAACCGTCATCCGAGGAAAAATACAACGTGCCATCGGGTCCAAGAGCCGGAGCAGCCTCGGCAATGGGACCAGCCGTTTGGTAACTCCATAATACTGAACCATCTTTTTTCATGGCGTACATTTTTCCATCCACTGAACCAATATATAATGCACCGGTTTTATCCACTACCGGAAAACTAGGTATGCCATATAAAGTACTATCAGTTAAACTCACTCCGGTTTGATAGGTCCACTTGGTGGTATGAGTAGTACCATCAATAGCTAAAATTTCACCATTCGAATTACCTACGTAAATAGTACCGTCATCAGCTAGAGCCGGAGTAATAATGCCCGCAATATCGCCCGGAGCAGCAATACTATTCAATTGTTCACCATCATCACCTGGCGGAGGTTCACCACCGCCGTTATCGTTACCACCATTATCACCGTCACTGCCATCATCACTGTCATCGTCACCCATGTTTGGCCCTAATTCCCAAGCTAGAGTGCCATCTTTATTCAATACCACTAAAGATGAGCCGGTTGGTACATAAATCAATCCATCTTTACCCACCGCTGGTGAGCCGTTGCGCGTAGCACCGGTATCATACTGCCATTTCACTGTGCCATCTGGTTTTAAAGCATACACAATACTATCAGGACCCGAGTGAGCATCGCCACCACCTAAATAAATGGTACCCTTTTTACCAAGAGTAGCCGGATACGATACTGCTCCGCCAGTTAAAAATTGCCATTTCACTGTGCCATCTTTATTGATGGCGTATAAATACCCATCCCAACTGCCTTGGTAAATGGTGCCGTCTTCGGCAATGGTTGGACCAAAAATAGTGCTGTTACCCATGGCTACAGCCCAACGCTGTTTACCATTTTTGGTTTTAACGGCCACTAGTTGATTATTGCCGGCAAAGTATAAAGTTTTACCATTGGCCGATAAGGCCGGCCCTTGTACATTGGTATACTCTTTTGACCATTTTTCAGTACCATCAGTATTTAACGCATACACTTTGGTAGGGCCGCCTACATAAATGGTGCCTTCCGCATCAATCGCTACACTGTTTGGTGGAACTGAATTGACTTCACCACTGGCTGCCTGAAATTTCCATTGAAGGGTGGCATGACGTGGCCCTTTCACCGCTGCATAACCGCTATGGGTATAGTTGCCATGAAACATTGGCCAAAAATGATCACTGGTTGGCCGCCAGGCTTCGGCTGGTAAAGCCACTATTAATCCCAACAAGCCGGCACTACCAATTAGGTAGCGGGCCCAGGTAAACATCCTCCGAGTAAGTGACATAAATAATGTATATTAGTCATTAATAATTTTTTATAGATCATAATAATGGTACCATCGTCTACTAAAACTGGCGATGGGTGGCATAATATGAATTATAGCCTTGTGGATAGCCGGTGGATAAACCTGAACCCATAAATTCAGAATCATTAGGAAAATAGCAAAAAGAGCATGTACAATGGTAAGTATCTAACGCTTAACCATAGAATACTATGCTCTCTTTGGAAAATAATCGTATCACGGAATTGTATGTCTGGGT
>JACPGK010000022.1 GCA_016182495.1 Candidatus Kerfeldbacteria bacterium | reverse complement strand
TGTGAACGCACTGTTACAGGTCGGACAGTGAGGATGTTTTTTTTAACATATTGAGATCGTTTAACCAGTTAAAGTGGTTCAATCTAGCAGACCTTAGCCAAGAAGACAATGTTTTAAGCACCCAAAATTTAACGGTATCGAGCAGATTCTGGTGGTCATTATAGTAGCCATAGCATAGGCGGGATAGCTCAAAAAAGAAAAGGAATATTTCAGCTAACGTTCCAGCATAACAGAAGTTGCGAAGTGAGCGTGGCGATATAATATCGCCTGAAAGGCGCTATCGTCAATGAATATGGACGGAGCAACCAAAGAGAGCGTAACCACAAAGTGCGTGTTATGTGCTGTTGAGTTTTGATCTTTTAAAAATCTTGTTTTTTGAAAAATTTTTGCCAATTTATTGCCATAGTAATAATTAGCGATGGAATTACTGTGAAAATTACAGCATTCAGGAGAATCATTCCAATGAAGTCTATATCTTCGAATCCAGGTCCAAAAGCCAAGAGTCCTGCAATTAGAGGAATGAGAATTAGTAATCCTAAACTGATAAGAATGTTTTTTGGTTTCATGTTTGTTTTTTTCGCGAGTGAAATACCAATGTATGCTCCTATGCTACAAGTTCCTAAAATGATAACAATACCGTATGTGGGTGTATCGAAGCCAAACAATGCCAATAATAATCCGAATCCCCCGATTGAACCGAGTATGCCACCTCCCACTATACCGGCAATAAATTGGGTAAAAATTTCTAGTTTAGATTGTTTCATATTTTTTAGTTTAAAATCTTATTTAGTTGTATCAAAACTCAATGGCACATAACGTTTGCGCTTACGCGCTGTTGTGTGAAGTAGATTTTAGCTTCTGTAATGTTTTATAGCCAGGATAATACCTGTAATAATTCCTAAGGCAATCCCTATATATGCAAAAAACAACCCACATGATTCATATCCTTGAAATCCAAACAAAGCAAAACAACCAAAATTGCCGCCGTATAATGCTCCAAGAAAACCACCCACTACAGCCAATACAAAACTCAGCAAAAATGTAATTATTATAAGTAACATCAATTTAATTATCGTCATAAAATAGTTGCTAAAATCTTTTTTGCACAACTAGTTATTATATGATGTACATGTTTTCCTTTAATTTCTGAAAGAAATTGCTCTTACAAAAGAAAGATCCGATTTTGTTTTTCCGTTTTGGGCGAAGGGCAGAGGGGATTAAGGGGTGAATGCCCCGCAGCCATATCGTTTTAAATAATTTTATATCGTGCGCTCCTTCCCAACCCAATCCGTTCAATCTTTTTTAATCTAAGCAAAACATCCAACGTTTGTTTCACTGTCGGTCTGCCTATTTTAGTTTTTTTTGCAATATCGCCAGTGTTGGTTTCTTTCGCTTTTTCAATGTATTGCCAAACAATTAACTGCTTTTCAGACAGTATTTTTTCTATATTTTCTTTAGATAATAGTTCCACCGCCATTTGAGATTGCTTTAAAATCACATCCAAAAAGAAATCAAGCCAATCAGTGATGTTTTCGTTATCTATTCCGATGGTTTTTTGACTGCGACGCAAAGCAACATAGTAATCCGGTTTGTTATCTTCTACCAATTTTTCGTGAGAAACATAGGGGATATATAAATACCCCGCTTGCAGCAAAAACAAGTTGGTAAGCACACGAGATAATCGTCCGTTGCCATCCGTAAAAGGGTGGATTTTCAAAAATTCAACCAAAAAATTACCGATCACGAGTAACGGATGATATTTGTTTTCTGTCAATGATTTTTGCGTCCACTCAACTAAATCGCGCATTTGGCCTGGAGTAAGATATGCTGGCACAGTGTCAAATAGAATTGCAATTGATTTCCCGGTATCATCCAACATGTGCACTTTATTTTCTCCTTTTTTGTAATCGCCACGATGTTTTTCATCTTTATCAACATATTTCAAAAGTTCTTGGTGAAAATGTTTGATCGTGTTTTCACTTAATTTTAAACTTTTCCAGGAATTAAAAACATTTTCTAATAATTCATAATATCCCCGCGCTTCTTGTTTGTCGCGGTTGGTAAATTTTTGAATGTTAATACCGCGCATCATTTTTTCGATGTCCGCGTCGGACAGGCGAGAACCCTCAATGCGAGTGGACGCGCCAGTGGAAGTAATCAAAACAGAGCGTTTTAAACGCCCTAAGACCTGCGGGCTTAGGCGTGCCCCAGTTATCCACTGCCCTTTTAATTCGTCAATTTTAGCGATTTTGGAAACAATGTTAAAAGGGATTTGTTCAATTCGTTTGACAAAATTGTCAAAAATCTCATGTTTTTCTGTATTTTTTTGGCTAATCTTAGGCATATATTCAAATTGGATATTTTAACTATATCCAATTATAGCCAATTAAGGTAGTCTAGTCAAGATTGCACTTACTATGTCACTATACTGATATAGTAACATCAAAAAGTGGGTTTTAACTAAAATGTTGAATTTTTATGGGCGTTTACTAAAATGTTTAATTTCTGGCAAAGATCCAATCGTGCATGACTTTTTCCGTAAACACCTGACCACCCGACACGGTAAATACTTCGTACGATCAACCTTCGTCAAGTGTGTTGACTTTTTCAATTCTGCCGAATGCCCTGTTAAACAATTTACCGTTTCGTTTGTAAGCTATTACGTCGCCAACCACAAACGGCGTGTTCTTTTTTGATAGGGTGTATTTTAAAAATTGTTTTCTCAGCTACGCTGCGAAAACACCGCGCGCCCCTCAATCATATAATAGCTCTGGATTGTTGCAATACGTACGGAGAGCAAATTCAGTGTTACTCAGAGCGCCCTGAAACCAATTGCCCTCACTTTGAAACTTCCGGCACCCATCACTCTTTCTTCAGGTATTTCGTCTGAGTGGTCATCTAAATAGCAAGAGAGGCGAGCAAAAATTATCAAATTTCTTTTCGCCTTCATTTCAATAAATCATCAAGCTCACAAGAGAGTAATGCCGACTTATTAAGCACGATCTGCTCTTTTGGATTTAGTTTATCTGACGTCATGCGTATAAGCTTTGTTGTGATCGTATCACCGAACATGATTCGGTTAGTTTTCTTGAAATAATCTTCCGTCTTCTGATAAAAAAGCGTGGCATACTGTCTCAATTTATCTTCAGACGGCGGATGACTTGTCGCTCCATTGCTTGTAAATTCAACCTTATCTTTTATTTTCTCGCTTTCTTTGGTTGGCAAATTACCTTCGTTAAAATCAATCCAGTAATCGCTCATCGAATACATAACGCGAACAAACCCGCTATCTTCTGTTTTATAGGTATAAATGAAATAGAAATTATCTGGCATTAAGTCGTGGTGCACTCTGATATGCTCTATTTCTGTAACAGTGCGTATTTTGTAATCATCAAGCAGTCGCAGATAGCTTTCTCGCCAATTCTGAAGCCAGTTCTCAACGTATATGCGATTTGTAAAAAGCGGCATAAGGTCCTGCTTGAGATTTTCATCGCTCACTTTATTCATCTGCAGTGTGAGCTTGTCAAAAATCGCCCGTGGATCGTTTACATCAATACCTTTGGCAACAAGATAATCAATATCAGGAACCACTTTTTTATTCATATACCAAAGAAGGTCGTAAATATCCCGTCCCTTTTCCTTGTACACAGCTTCACCCACACCGCGAGTCCCACGCAAAAAAATGGCGGCTATCTTACTTGCCATCAAAGCAGACATATTGTAGGTCGAAATAACAAAAGAAAGCTGATCACGGTTCATCGGCCGACGCTCAGTAACAGTTTTAGGAGCGACGAAATGGTTGAGGTCTATTTTTACATGAACTTGATTGGAAGTGTGGCCAAAACCTAATGCTTCGCCAACATGGAATTTTAGAAGGAGTCCTCTGCCTGTCGTTATTTTTATTGTCAGGAAATTAGAACCCACCCCATACGTATTTTTATAGTGATCCTCAAGTTCCTTTTTTAGCTCCTCTAAAAAGATTCCTGTTACAGTGTGTGATACTTCAAAATCCAGATCCACTGACATTCGATCAAGACCGTGAATGATTCGAAGTGCCGAACCTCCATACATCACCCATTTGCTATATTCAGGATGGTGATAAATGAAATTGAGAATGTAATACTGCAAAGCCTCTTTAAGCTTGTTTCTACGGGTTTCGGCATCAAGATCGCCATACAGAGAGAGCTCATCAAGCTCTCTTTTAAGAATAATTAATATTTGTTCACTCATGAACGTGTTTATTAATCATGGTATAAAACTTTTCTCGCTCCTGGGTTTCCATCTCATTAATATCTACTCTTAGTTCCTCTATCAGCATATTAATGTTTTCCTGACTCATGCTACGAAGTTGTCGAGTCTTGAAATACAGGAGATCAAATAGTGCCTTTGAGGGTGAAGCGATGAAGAAATCAAATCTACCCTTAACCAATGAGAATCCTGAAAATAACTCCTTCTTGATGGACTGATAGGCAAAGTTTCCAGCCTTTGTCTGGTACTGTCTTGTAACCTTGGGCGTTACCGAGGTTACAGAATGAATAGCTTCCGTTGTGAGATTATAGTACTGAAGTGCCGCCCATGAACTTACATATGATGGAGTACGAATAACATTGGCAAGATAAAACGAACAGGAAATATCATCCTTATTTCTGTTATAGAAATCTGAGGATACGTATAAAGCCCTTTTTAACTGGAAAATTTCTTTGGATTTCAAGAAGCGACTGATATAAGTATCAACCGAGGTATTCTTGAGCCCTAACTGTGTCCCAAGCTGATACACAGTACTTTTACTGAAATAAGGTAAGTTTTTAAGTTGTTCTAAAAGGTTTTTCCTGCTTTTCATAATTATGACAATAGTGTATCAGATATGAAACGTAATGTCAATTCAATTAAATTAATACTGAAATTTCCCCTACTTAATGATGAGAGGGAAAGAAATTTGATAATTTTTGTAAACACTCGGGCGAAGCCCAAAAAAGAAAAGGAATATTTCAGCTAACGTTTCAGGCTAGCCGAAGTTGCTGACTGTGGCTGTAATATGATCTTATCATCACAGCCGACAGGAAGCAATTTGAGTGAACGAACTAATTTTTTTGAAATGCATTCCATTTACTTTGTAACTCTGGCCTGTATTGATCATAAAAATATTGAATTTTCTTTAGGTCAAATTTTCGTTTAGCCTTTCCTCGTAAGAATTTTCCATCTTCAATCTTAAAACTGACGTCTACGTCACCATTTTGGCTAATAACATGAAAATGGGGTGGATTATGGTCTTCAGGATAAATGTAAAATTTGAGACTATTTTTTTGTCCAACTAACTCTTTAATTTCATATACTCGACCGTCTGTCCAAATTCTGAGCCGGGGATATAAATTTGTTAGTTTGATGGAAAATTCTTGCAATTCAATTTTTTGTTGCATTGAAAAAAAATTAGTGAGCGAAGCGACTAGCCCGTGTTAGGTGAAGTTCATTTCAATCATCAATAACAGGTAAATATTCACATCGGCAAAGTGGCTTATCATTATTATTCAAATCGTATTTGCACGCCTGGTTTGGTATGGGCAAATCAGTCATTGCTTTATCTATGTCAAAAATTTGGCCTGCTAATTTCTGACATTCTTCACAACCTGAATTAACAAGAATTTCTACTTTTTTTACTCCAAAATTTTTTAACGCTGCTAGTCCCATTTTTGCGCTTGATCTATTAGCATTTAGACTGTCATGTCCTTCTTCATTTAAAAAAAGTGCCATTGAATAATAAATAGATTTTAAATCTTGAAAATCACTTGTTTGAACAACTAGTTTATTAAAAAGTGAATACAACACATCTTGATCAGTTGGCTGTTGGCCAAATTTTTTTTCAAGTTCATTTTTTTCTATTTCAAAATCTTTCTTGCCCATGCCATAAGGAGATAGATTTTTGAGATGTTTATTTATGTTCATATTTTGAAATGAATTTCAGCTAACGCCTCGCGGGAACCGCGAGGCGTTGTAATTCTTGAAAATTCATTCCTTATTTAAAATTTTTATTTCCCTGTTCGTAAAATCCAAAATCCTAAAATTATTTTTTTGCAGATATTCATCTGTCACCTTGTAAAGCGCTGGTGCAAAATTTGTGGTAATTTTTTCGATTTTTTCTACTTTCCCACCAATTTTAGTTTCTTTGTAAATTTCATTATATCGAAAATATTTTTTACCTCTTTTAACGAAAAAATGATTTTTTTCAAAAATATGAAATTTTTGTGCTATGGGGCGAGGAGATAGTATTTGACCCTTCAAATGATTATCGGTAAGCCATATTTTTAACTGAAACGGATATATTGATATGTTTTTTACTTTTAGATCAATGAAATTGTATAAAATTGTTGCTCCTCCGCCAAACGGCAAAGTTCTGCCAGAATCCGGAAAAACATCCATAGAGTGATGATACCTCTCAGTCGTCTCAATTGGGGCATGTAGAAAAATCCAGTAAAGAAAATTGGATAATTGGCAAAGTCCGCCACCGATTCCCTCTACAACTTTGCCGTTTGACAGTAGCATTCCATCAACATATCCGTTTTCATATTTTGGCTTACCGATAATATTCCAAAGCGAAAAGACATGATTTGGTTGTATAACTATGCCATTTAATCGTTGAATAGCTTGTTTAAGATTAACAATCTTTTGTTCTTGTAGCTTTGGATTACTATCTCCGAGCTTGCGTCTTAATACTGATTGATGCCTTGCTATAATACAGTCGAAAAAATCATTTTTTCTTTCATATTTAATCCTAAAATCAAAAAAATTTTGTATATCTCGAAATAAATGACGCAAAAAAATAATTGGCTTTTTTAGAAATGGATATTTTCTGGAAAGAGCAATTTTTTTTGGATTTTCGTAATTGTAGATACGTTCGGCAATTTCTTTTTCTATTTTCATCATAAGGACTTAATTTTTGGAAAGGGAAATAAAAATTTCATTTCAATAGGGAATTTTCAAGAATTATTTCGCCTAACGCCTCGCGGCTAGGCGCCGTGGCAAGATGAACACGCAGTGTTCAGATCGACATGGTGTATGCAAAGTTTGACTTATTTTTTTAATCTTGAAAATCCTCCTCTTTTAATTTTGTTTGTCGCAAAATAGACCGAAAAGTACCATAACGGATTTCTTTACCATGAATTGGCACAATGGCGGTCAGTGTTTGAATCCCTGCTTTGCGATATTTGGCGTGTGAGCCAGTTTGAGAAACAAAAAAGAAGCCCTTGTTTTCAAGGACTTTAATGACAAGTCGAAGTGGATATGGTTTAGGCATGCTGCAGAGTAACCGAAGCAATAGACGGTTCTTTCACACGCTCTGTCTTTATTGGTAGTGGAACATCTTCAAAGTATAACGCCAAAGCATCTTGCAGCATTGTCAGGGCCTCTTTTTTTGTTTTGCCAAAACTGGAAACATCAACATCTAAAGATTGGGAGACGTAATAATCACCCTCTTTCCATACCACTGATTTGAGGTCTATTTTGCGCATATGTTTAGTAATTTTATGCTTCTAATTTATCACTAAATAAAAAATAAGTCAAATTTGGGCGAGTGAACGCACGCAGGAAGTGAACAAGCTGTATACACGCTGTTATATGCTGTTAGCAAAAAAACTACCACAACTTCAGAATAGGATTATTAATAGCCTTCTTGGTCTTAATTAATTCAAAATTGAAACTTTGAACACTTCCAGCACATTGCTGTATTTTCCCAGCGAAACTTTCTAAGTCGCTTACTGATAATTCTTCAAAGCAAAATGCTAACCCTTTTTTCTCTTTTGCGGTTGTTTTGATTCTGGTGATATGGTCTTTATCCTTGCCTGCGGCCCAAATGGAGTGAATTATATTGTTTCGTGTCTCCTCAATTTTGCCAGCCTCGTTCATCAATGGTTTCAATTTTGAATAGTCGCTATCTTCACCATGCCTATCAAGGTAAAGACTAATTGCAAGTGCGCGTAGATTTTTAAATGAAAGTTCCGCTGTGATAATTTGGCCTACCCTTTGATGTTCGAATATTAATGATCCTATTAGACTTTGGATCGCTAGTTCTAATAGTGCAAAAGAGACGACGACGTCACCGATATGGATTAGATGTTGATTTGGTACCGGATGCTTCATTTTTTTTGCTAATGGCATATAACGCCTCGCGGCTAGGCGCCGTGGCGAGATGAACACGCAGTGTTCAGATCGACATGGAGTCTAGCCGCTGTTGTGCGATGTCGCGCAGCGACGAGTGCAACAGCGGGAACCGCGAGGCGTTGTGCAAAGAGCGGAGCGATTTTACACAACGTTTCAGTATATGCGATGTTTTGCGGAGTGAAACGGAGAAAAATATGGGAGAGCGAAGTGCAACGAGCGAATCGCATATACTGTGTTAGGCGAGCCGAACGGAGCGATAGCGGAGTGAGAGTGCAACGTGCCTTGCGTATTTTTGAAAAATTTATCCATATTATTTTCGTTTTTTGTGGGTTTTTTATTTATGTTTTTCATGGTAGTATCTCTTTTAATTATAAATTATTTGTTATAAAATTTTTTGGTAATTTGATTTTTTTTAGTAACGCATAATTTGAGGTTAATATTAGATAATCTCTCCTGCGATTGGATCGAATCTATTGTTTTTTTGGAAAAAACTTTCTAAAAGGCAAGAGTAATCCCGCGAGACTTAAAACTATAATCACTATTAATGGCGAAAGTAGCAACGATTGTGATGCGGATGGCAGGGCTGAACTGAGGGCTATCCAAAATAAAAAGTAAACCGGGACAAACCAAAAAGCATACCAAGCCCATTTTTGACCTGTTCTATAGGCAAATATGGAAATGACTAACAGGAAAAAAGCAACCCCCACATCAGACAAACCTCCCCCACTAAAATAAAAATTATATAAGTCAAAGAACATCGGACTTGATGATTTAAGTTCATCTATTGTTTGTCCGCTAATGGTTTCAACTAAAGCTGGGTCTGTATTAACCCCTAACATATGGGGCATTCCCCCTACTAAAACCATAAGACCGATAACAAGAAAAATTACCCAAGCATATTTTTCATAAAATTTCTCTTTCATATTTTTTCTCTTTATAAATTAAAAGTTGTAATCATTATATAAAAATTTCCGCTAATATTTAAATAGTTTTCGTAACGAAGTGAAGAAAACACTTTATAATCACCCTCTTTTAAAAACAAATTTTCAAAAATATGTCGCCTAACGCCTCGCGGCTAGGCGCCGTGGCAAGATGAACACGCAGTGTTCAGATCGACATGGAGTCTAGCCGCTGTTGTGCGATGTCGCGGAGCGACGAGTGCAACAGCGGGAACCGCGAGGCGTTGTGCAAAGAGCGGAGCGATTTTGCACAACTAGTTATTATACGAATAAAAATTTAAAAATAATTATTTTATTGTATATTATATGAATAGATGGTATTATTTGTTTCGTAATAAAACTTTTTTATTATACAACATTTCAAACAATTATGCAAAAACAACTAAATCGAACTGAACGAGAACTGAACGAGAACTGAACGAGAACTGAACGAGAACTGAACATCAGAAATTATAGTCCAAAAACTGTAAAAATGTACCTTTATGGCTTACAAAAATACTTTTGCTTTAAAAAACAAAACTTTGAAATAGTACAGCCAGATAATATCAAAGACTTTTTATTAGAGTGCAAACAAAAGAATACCTCTGCGCAAAGCAGAAATTTATTTCTAAATGCAATTAAGTTTTATTATCGAGATGTAGTGAAAAATAACCAAAAAATTGATATCCAATCTGCTAAAAAACCAAAAAGTTTGCCTATAGTATTATCAAGAATAGAAATTGAAAAAATTTTAGAGACAACCAAAAATACAAAACACAAAATTTTATTGTCACTTTCTTATGGCGCAGGACTTAGAGTGAGTGAAGTGGTTGCACTAAAGGTAAAAGATATTGATCTTGCTGAACTAACCATTCATATCAAACAAGCTAAGGGGCAAAAAGATAGAATGAGTATATTGCCAGAAAAATTGGTAGCTGATCTTAAAAATTTGTGCAGCGGAAAAAATCATGATGATTTTATCTTTGCAAGTGAGCGGGGCGGAAACTTAACAACGAGAAGTGCTCAAAAAATTTTTGAAAATTCTTTAAAAAAATCTGGGATCCAAAAAAATGCCACCTTTCATAGCTTAAGACATAGCTTTGCTACTCACTTATTAGAAAACGGTGTTGATATTCGTTATGTTCAAGAGTTGCTTGGCCATCAGAATATTAGAACCACCCAACAGTATACCCATGTTACAAATCCAAAGCTTAAAAACATAAAAAGTCCACTATCATAGATTTCACTTAGGCGCTGAAGATCAGTCCGTTATTGTATGGTAGTTCTTCCTAACCCGATTCGTTCAATTTTTTTCAACCGCAATAATTTATCCACTACTTGGAAGTATTTATATTAGAATTATTTTTTAGATTTCTTAGAACGTTGGTGAACAGAATTAATACACTGCTTTATTATAACATTTTTGGCAATATACTAATTCTTTTCGGTCGGGCGAATAAGTCGTTTCAAATTCTGTCGTACAACGGCCAGAGTGTTTATGATCTGTCTGGGTGCACATACATTGCCGCTGCCACAATTGGCGTGGATTGCGTAATTGCATACGGCGCTGATGACGGCAATCAGCACAATAGGCTGGTTGTGGAATCCCTGTTTCTTGATAAAATTTCAGTTCTGCAGCCACTAAACGAAATGATCTGTGGCATTGTTGGCACAGCTGTACATCTGGCTGGGCATTGACGGCGGATAATTGACTATTATCTTCATACCACTGGCAACCAGAAGCCAATACTTGATCGCGCTGCAACGGAAAATATTCTTGAGCAGTGGATTCATTATATGCAAAGGGCGATAACTGCATCGGAAAAAATTCACCATATTCCCCTGTTTTAATCATGTCGCTAATCATTTTTTTAACCAATACCTGATAATCAGTAGCATTGTATTGGCGATTCAAAATACAATAACTGGCTTTACGTAAGGCCACACAACCAAATAAATTGGCGCAATTCTGCTGACACAAATCGCAATAGGTTAAATCACGACTCTCAACGCAAATATTACAAAATTTAAAATTGAAACCAGCCATACCGGCATGTGTTTCATAGCATAGCTCACTCGGCACCATCCAACCATGCTCATAGCAATCCATGCCATCTTTATTGTTGCCCAGGTCATACATATATTTACAATTTTCCAAATTGTGACAATTGAAACAATGTACAGCGTTATGACAATTATATAAATCATCTCCCGTACTAGACTCGCATTGTTGTTGAAGATTAAATCGACGTGGTGCCTTCAGTTTTAATTCTTCCCAGGCTGTAATCATTTTTTGACGCTCACTTAGGTCACACAATAATAATTGTTTAACCTGCTCAAATTTTTCTGGCGTGACTGGTTTGTTCAAAATATAATATTGTTTGTGTTGTAACTGGGCACAGCCGATACAATTACTGCTGTCACGGCATTCAAAGCAGAACAAACAATCGCGCAAATTTTGACCATACTGTGACCAATAGGTTTGATAACAGTTTTGACAATAAGAACATTCATAACACAATTCGCATTGTTCACAATATAAATTATCAACACAATTTTTCGATTGCAGTACCCAAAAACCATATAAACAATCCTCACATTGGCCCAGCGCAACTCCCATGTAACAATTTTTATTGTGACTAGCATGATTAGTGTACTCGCTATTGGTACTATGCAAATTGAACAGCGCTAACCGAGGCACTTGTAATTGCAACGTGTGCATTTGCTCAAAAAATGACTGCTGGGGATTATAATCCCGACCATAACTGATGGGATCCCAACGATCACTCCACCAACAATCCTGACAATATACTATATAGGGTGAATCAGCCTGGTAGAGCGAGATAATATCCTGGTGACATAAATCGCATTGATCGCGATATAAATTGCGCTCATTGCGCCAAGCTAAGCGGCGCTGTTGCCGACAATCCGGACATAAAGTTGGTTGGGGTACGATAATCTTTGCACACACTGTTTAATCATAGTTCGACAAACTCACTATAAATTAATATACCTGCTTTTTATAGCAATCCTCGCAATAAATTAACTCTGGTTGATTCGGTGAATATGGTGTCACAAATTCTTTAACACAACGATTATTATGATTATGCTCTGGTTGCGTACACATACATTGCCGTGTCCAAGTATCGTACTTTGGTCGTTGAGCTAGCCGATCCAAGTGTCGGCAATTCGGACACAACCTTGGAATGAGCAATTTTTCCTGCCGATAAAAAACCAGTTCCTGCGCCACAATGCGATAATTCTTAGTACATTGTCGGCAAGCTAGCGTTGCTTGCAAAATATCATCATTGACCTGTTCAATTCGATCTGGTAGCTGATATGTTTGCGCTTGATAATCAGTTTGATCTTTATTTTTCCAGCGCCAGCCACGTTGCTGTACATCTGTTTCTGTGAGTGGAAAAAACTCTTGGGCTAAGGTTTCATTATAATCAAACGGGCTTAACTGCATCGGAAAAAATTCACCATATTCCTTAGTGGTACGCATGTACTGCTTTATTTTATCTACCAATCGTTCGTATTCTGTGGCTGTATATTGTTTGTTTAAAATGCAATATTCATTTTTCTTTAAGCCCACACAGCCAAAACAGTTTTTGGATGAAAATGAATGATCGCAGTATTCCAAATTTTCACAGCCCGACCAACATAAATTGCAAAATTTTAGATTGGTAATGTTATAGCCAGAAGCTTGTACTTCATACAATTGTTCAGCTTGTTGGCCCCAGTAACTATAGTCCATGGCATCTTTGACAAATTCTAAATGGACACCATAGCGAATATTTTCAGAAGCATCAACTAAAAAACAATCGCGACAATTTTTACAATTATTAATGTGGTGACCGGTGCTGGCTTCATTATTCACTCCTTGGTAGTAACGCATGAACATTTTCTTACGCAAGTCCATATACTGTTGTTGATATATATTCCACTGTTCAGAGGTAGCGGCACGCAATTGCTGCACAAATTCTTCAAATACCTGTTTAGTCACCGCTTGGTTGAACAAACAATATTCAGCGTTGACTAAATTTGTACAAAATGCGATATTGCGGCAGCCGATGCAACTTTTAATGAAATAACTGTCTGTACAATTGCGACTATCTTGAGCATACCAACAGTGGTAACAATCTTTGCAATCAATGCACTGATAACATAATTCACAGCGCAGTATACTATAATTATCGACACAATTTTTGGAACTGTTAACCCACGAGCCATAGTAGCAATCTTCGCATTGATTGGTGGAAAATACCAAATAGCAATTTTTATTACGACTGGCGGCATTACAGTAGGCACTATTTTCCATCGGCTGCTGTTGAATCAAAGCCAGACGGGGCACCACCACTTGTAATTCGGAAAATTGATCAAAGAAAAGCCGCTTAAAATCAAAATCTCGCCCGTATGTTAAAGGTGACCAGCGATCGGTCCACCAAGCAGCGATATCGTACACCGGATATGGCCGAGTAGTATTGTAAACCGATAATATTGGTTTGCCGGTTAAGTCACACGTGCGCTGATAAATATTACGTTCAACTCGAAATGATAACCGTCGCTGTAATCGACAACTTGGACAAAAGGTTGGTGCTGGAACATTGATGCGATCATAAAAGGCTTGATCACTGCTATCAATGTGGAAGGTTTTACTGCACTGGGTACATTGCTTGGTCATATTAATAAATCTCTTTTTGGTAACAACTTTCACAATACACTATTTCTTTACGATTCGGGGAGTAGGTAGTTTCAAATTTAGTCATGCACAAACCATGATGGCCATGGCCGGTCTGTGTGCACATGCACTGACGCTGCCAAATGTGATAACCCGATCTCAGTTTATATAAATTATGAAATCGACAATTAGAGCATTGCCGCGGTAAAAATACATTTTGCTTTTTATAGAAATCCAACTCTTGAGAAATTATTTTGTAATTACGTTGACATTGCTGACATTGAAAAATTTCTCCAGCCAAACCAGCTGAGGTTTGCCTAGCGAGTTGTGGATATGACGTAATGTCGGCTGTTTGTTGACCTGTGATCATAGCAACAGCTTCAGTCCATGACCACTGCTGTGCGATCACATCTTTGGACGATAATGGAAAATCTAATTGTGCCGCAGTTTCATTATAAGCAAAGATTGATCGATCAATTGGAAAAAATTCACCATATTCACCTGTATTCTGCATATGTTTAATTAAACGCTGACGTAATTTTTGATAATCTGACTGGTTATAGGCTGTATTTAAAATAAAATATTGTCCGTTTCTCAAAGAGAAACAGCCAAAACAATCATGAGCAAAATTCGTCAACATACAATAATCCAAGTTTGATACAGATTTCCAGCACAGCATACTAAAACGTAAATTCTGACCATAGCCAGTCAAAAATTCATAACAACGTTCAATATTCACGCCGCCACCATACACATCCATTGAATCAAACGCTTTGGGGGTACAATGAATAATATATTTACAATTGGTGAGTTCAGCAGAATCAAAACAATATTGAGCGTTAGAACAATTTTGTAAATGATCACCGGATGACTGTTCACATTTGGTAATCATGGCCGGGCGCTGTGGTACTTTATAGCGTAACTGCCTCGCCAGATCAGCTAATTGTTCTGACGAATTTTTTGCTAAATAGTATTCTAATTGTTTATGATAGGTAGTCGCATCCAGTTGTTTATTAAACAAGACATATTGTTTATTCCGCAAGCCAGTTGAGCCAAAACAATCAGCACTAGTACGGCAATCAAAACAGAAATAACTATCACGCATATTATGACATTCCTGTGCATAATGCGTGTTATAACAGTGTGAACAATCCACACAACTGCTACATAATTCCAAGTGGTCCGAGTTTAAACAATCAACACACTGATTACAACTATCTAAATGATAACAATAGTAACAATTCTCCGTAAAATTTGAACCAAACACTAAATAATCATTTTTCGCTTGATAACAATAATTAACGTAATCACTATTTTCTGGATTATCATTGTAAGCAGCCGCATGCGGTGCACTGCTATAGAGCTCAACAAATTGATCAAAAAACGGCCGTGACCAATCAATCGCTCGACCATAATCGAAGCTCGACCAATGATCTCCCCAATAACAATCGTGACAATATACGGTGTAAGGAGAATTGGTTGGATATAATGCCAAGATGTTTTTATGACACAAATCGCACTGCCGGAGATATAAACTGCGCTCGTTCCGCCACGCTAATCTACGCTGTAATCGACAATCTGGGCACAGTTTTGGCGCTGGTACTTGAATTTTATCGTAAAACACCTGATCATCTGGTTCGATGACGAAGGTTTTACTACAGAGGACGCATTGCTTGGTCATACTTTTGATCTCTCCCCTTCGCCCCTCCCTTGCAAGGGAGGGGTTGGGGAGGAATCTAAATTAAAATATCTCTTTTTGGTAACAATGCTCACAATAAATAATGGCTGTACTCGATGGTGCATAGTTGGTTTCAAATTCGGTTACACAGCGCCCTTGATGACCATGGCTGGTCTGCGTGCACATACATTGACGCCTGAATAATTTCCACGGATTACGCAGTTGCTCACGCTGTTGTTGCCGACAAACAAAACAATATTGCGGTAATTGTACACCTAAGCGGCGATAGAGTGATAACTCCTGTGGAATAATTTTAAAACGTCGTTGACATTGCTTACAAGTAAACACTGCTTGAACAACATCATCAGACACGAGCCTAATATCATCTGGAACTACACTAATAGGTTCGGTGATGACTTTGGTAAGTGCATCAAACCAGTTCCATCCGAATACCGCGGCATGCTTTTTTGTTAATGGATAAAAATCTTGTGCTAGTGTTTCATTATAACTAAAGAAAGAGTAGTTGACTGGGAAAAATTCACCATACTCACCAGCTATTGTCATATCATTAATAATACTGGCACGTAATTTTTGATAGGCTGATTTAGAATACGCTTTATTCAAAATATGAAATTGTTTATTACGCAAGCCAACGCAACCGAATACATTTTTGCAATTATGACAGCTATCAGAATATTGCGTATCAGGTGATGTCCGACACATGGTACTAAACTGCATGTTATAACCAATCACGCTGTGGCATTCATAGCATAATTCTGTTTCATCAAAAAAAGCTAAATCATAGCAATCTTTAGCGCGCAAACCATCGAAGACATAGGCGCTATCAACTACTTCAACCACTTCAAAACAGTATTTAGCATTATGCGAATTTCTAATACCACCGCCGGTAACGTTACTATTATTAGTACCTTTGGTATATTTTTGAATTGATTTTTTCTTTAAATCAGAAAATTGCTTAAGCGCTTCATTGAAATGAGCTCGATCTTGAGTGTACTGTTGTACGAGCTTAGTATATGCATCCGGCGCATACGGTTTATTAAAAATATAATATTGTTTCATCCGTAAATTGGTACAACCAAAACAATTCGAACAGCCAGCACAGTCATACAATAACCAAGCTTCATTACAATCGCGACAATCCTGACTGTAACGTACTTGATTGCAGTTATTGCAATCCACTAGTTCATAACACATCCGATTATCCATGGCATAGGCTAAATCTCCACAATCACTATTGTTGACCATCCAAAAACCATAAAAACAATCTTCATTGTAATTACAACTGGTGACTAAATAGCAATTTTTGTTACCATCTCCAAAATTACAATAGGGTGAATTTTCGGAATTATTATTTGCCAAGGCAACTCGTGGTACCTGACGTTGTAATTCAGAAAATTGTTCAAAAAAACTACCTTGAGGATTATATGCTTGAGCGTAATCGGTGGATTCCCAACGATCACTCCACCAGCACGGTTGGCAATAGATAGTGTACGGTGTGTCTGGCCGATACATTGAAATAATAGTTTGGTGACATAGACTACATGTTCGCTCATATAAGTTGCGCTCATTGCGCCAAGCTAAGCGGCGTTGCTGGCGACAATCCGGACATAACGTGGGTGGTGGTACAGATATTTTTTCATAAAACTCAAGATCTTGATCTTCGATCCGAAACGTTTTGCTACATTGTACGCATTGTCGTTGCATGTACCGTATTCCACAGGGTATAAAATATTCTTGAAAAGTGATTGGCTAATTCTTTGCTATGAATAGTGATAGCGAATAATTCTTTGCCGGGAAAAATGAAAGCGGCGTAATCAGCATAGACCATCTGTTCAACCGTCGCCCCTAACTTCATCATGATTGATTTTGGAAATATTTTTTGCAATAGTTTACGATCATAGGAATAAGAACCGGTTTGTTCAAGAATCAACTTATGATGAATGCCTTTTTCTTGACAGCGTAACGCTAATTCTTCTATATACTCAACAAAATGTGCACCGAGCGTGGGCGCAAAATCAACTGCTGCAATCGTCAAAATATCATCGCCTTTCTTAGTGTTGGTGAGTGCTTCATCCCACACTTTCATAATGGCATCTTTGCTGCGATAATAATGAATCTCTAAATCTTCCGGCACACTAGCATACAGCACATTGAGCTCTCCAATTAAATTCGGCAAGTCAGTAGCCAGTTTATCAAGTTGGCGGGTTTTTTGCTCATACAGCGTCAATAATTTTGCCGGTTTGGCGACTTTGCATTTTTGGCCGTAATTGCGCACGTCCATTTCGGCTAAGCCTTGCTGATTCAAACTTTTATAAATATTGTAACCGCTCATGCGTGATAAACCAGCACGCTGGGCAATTTGTGGGACAGTGGCTAAGCCCAGTTCTAAACCAGCCACATAGAATTTAATCTCGTTGTCACTTAAACCAAGTTGTAAAAGATCTTTCTTTAATTTCGTAGTAAGCATAAGTGTATTGCGTACCGTGGTCAAACGACCTTATATTTTTACTGTTGAAAAGTTATTATTTAGGCTAAGGTAAGGTAATAAAAAAATGCAAAGATGTCAACCTGATTTATACTACAAAGTAATGATCAGCCTCTAAGGTGGGCTTTGAAAATTAAATGACGGTTTGTTGATAACACCGCTCACAATACACCTGTTCAGGACGATCAGTACTATAACTAGTTAAAAACACTTCTGGGCAAGTAGTAGCATGATTATGATTTGTTTGGGTACACTGGCATGGTCGTTGCCACAACTGACGAGGATTGCGTAAAGCCATGCGCGCCCGATGACGTAATTCAGGATGTTCAGTTGGTTCTGGTAAATTCATGGTTTGATAAAAAACTGATTCTGATTGAGTAAGCTTAAATGGTTTGTGTATTCGTTCATCCGCGGCATTATTCCAACGATACCCAGCCGCCAGTGCTTGTTGTTTGGTTAACGGAAAATATTCTTGGGCTACAGTATCATTGTAGGCAAATAAACTATGTTCAGCTGGTGGTAGTTGACCATAATCACTTACTGTAGTCATGGCGGCAATCACTTTTGGCAGCAGGACTTCATATTCTGCTTGGCTGTATTGTTTATTTAGAATTACAAATTGTTTATTACGTAAACAGGATGACAACATGATATTTTTTGAATTGTGCACTTGATCGCAATACTGGCTGTCTGATGTATAAAACGTAAACACGGAATATTGCACATTATAACACTGCAACATACTCAAACTATCGTACACTAATTCTGGCTTATAATAAATAAACGATGCATCATAACAATCTCGCGACTCTAAGGCATCGGTCATATACGCACAGTCCTGACCGCCGGTAACATCAAAACTGTCATAGATACGTTTACAGTCGGTTAAACTATCGCCGGTACAGCCGTCACTTTTAATGTTGTGAGCATATTTTACAATCCTGTCTTTATTTAATTCTCGCCAAGTTTGATAACTTTTTTTTAACGCGACGGCATCAGCTGTTAAAACTTGCACCCGTTGCTGGAATTCAGCTGGTGGCACCGACTGATTAGCAATATAATATTCTTTATTGTGCAAATTTGCACTGAACCAAACATTACTGCAACCGCGCAAACCAATCGAAAAACCGCAATCCCGCGAATCCTGACAATCTTGCAAATAAATACTGTGATAACAATTACGAATATTCACACAGCCGTAACACAATTCAGAATCGTAAATAAAACTACAATCGAAACAATCCTTGCATTTTTGCACTAATTTACCATAGGAACAATTTTCATTATTTTCGGCCGCGAATAATAAATAACAATTTTTATTATCCGATGACATGTTCGTGTAATCAGAGTTTTCACTATTCAAGCTCACCAAAGCTAAACGCGGTACCGCTCGGCGTACTTCATTCCACTGCTCAATCAGGGAACGCGACCAATCAATGGCGCGGCCATAATTGGTTGGTTCCCATTTATCTGACCACCAACAATCGTTGCAATACACGGTGAACTGATCAGCTGGATTATATAATGACAAAATATTTTTATGACACAAACCGCAAATGCTGCTAAACAAGCTGCGTTCATTACGATACGCTAAGCGTTTCTGCAAGCGGCATTGCGGACATTGTACTGGTAACGGTGCTTTTACTTTGTCATAAAATAGCTGATCATTACTGGTGATGGTAAAATTGGTTTGGCAGGTTTGACAAATAGACATAGAGTTAAATTGATCATTGCAAATTATACTATAGTCTTATTATAACAATCCTCACAGTATACGATAGTAATACTATCAGTGCTATAGGCCGTTTCAAAATTGTTCTGACACAAACCACCATGGCCATGTTCGGGTTGGGCCGCGCCCGCAACGCCTGCGGCTTGCCCTGGCGGGCGGGTACACATACATTGGCGTTGCCATAAAGACCGTTGAGTATGTTGTTGCAATCGGCCAGCGTGGCGACAATTAAAACACTGCCGTGGGACGGGGATGATGTGCTCGCGATACAAGCGTAATTCTGCTGGAATAATTTTATAAAAAGTTTGACACTGTTCGCAGGTGAGAAAATTTTCCAATACATCATCTTCCACTTTATCAATCGTATCTGGCAAACGATAGCTGCTGAAACGCTGTTGTTTATCAGGTGGTGTGTGCCAATTCCAACCTCGATTGACTACATCGGTTTGACTTAACGGAAATGAATCCATAGCGGCAGTTTCATTATAGGTAAAAGGCGAGCAGCTGACCGGAAAAAATTCACCATACTCACCGATTGCGGACATCTGCTTAATTAATTTATCGCGCGTAATACAATACTCTTGTTCAGAATATTGTTTATTCAAGATACAATATTGCTGATTTTGCAAACCAATGCACCCAAACACATTTTTCACTTGTTTACAGGAATCAATGTAATAGGAATATGAGCCGGTATAGCAGGCAGCAGCAAATTTAGTGTTGTAGGCCCCAACCGAACCGACTAATTCATAACCAAGCTCACACTGATCGACGTTCATATAACCATCGTAGCAATCTTTAATTTGATTGCCATGCGTAATAAATTTACAGTTATCAATCTCGTAACATTCAAATGATTGCCAGGTATTATGGCAGCGCTCTAAGTAATCTCCGGAAAAATTATCATTATTTTGACCGTGATAATATTTAAAAGTATGTTTCTTTTTTAATTCTTTAAAATCTGCTTTTAAACGTTTAATGGTTTGCGTGCTACCTAGTTGAGTTTTGGCTAAGCGTTCTTTATATTCAGCCTCTGTTAATTGTTCATTTTTCCAAACATAATTACGGTTGTGTAAACCATACGACATAAAACAATCACCACAACCTTTACAATCCAACAAAAAATAAGCAGTATTACAGTTACTGGCATCTTCAGAATACCGTACATTAAAACAATTAGTGCAACCAATACAGTCATAACATAATTCACAATTTTTTCCGCTTAATACATCTAGTGTAGTCACACTGCTAAAAATACCGTATGAATACATACAGTTTTCATTATGATCGCTAGCAAAAATCATGTAACAATCTTTACAACCCAGTGTGCCGTTGGTATATTCGCAATTTTCGTTGTTTACCATAAAAGCAGATAGGCGCGGTACCCGTAACTGTAATTCTTTAAACTGATCAAAAAACGATCTCTGCCAATCGATCTCGCGAGCGTAGTCGGATCCATTCCATTGATCAGAATACCAACAAGCATAACAGTACACTGTGTAAGGGCTGTTAGCACGGTAGAGTGAGATGATAGGTTTATGACACAAATCACATTGTCGGGAGTATAAACTACGTTCATTGCGCCACACTAACCGCCGTTGTGATCGACAATCAGGACATAAAGTTGGTTCAGGCACTGATATTTTTTGATAAAACGTTTGATCATCACTACTAATTTGAAATGTCTTGCTGCACTGTTTACATTGTTTTGTCATATAAACATTAGTATACTTCACCGCCAAACGTAGTCAAAGTGTTTTAGATTTTTATTGTTTGAGCTTAATATTGAATCTAATGTTAGCCAAAAAAAATAGATGAGATGTAAACTTAATTTAGATACTACTTTAGATCCCATCTCTCCTGCTCTCTTCCCTTACAAGGGAAGAGAGGGTTTGTTGTTTAATTATAGCTAATACGCTATTAATTTCATGTAAAACTTGATCATTACTAAAACGCAATATTACATAACCATATTGCTGTAACCTTTCGTCTCGTTGTTTGTCTCTGCCTTGATGAATTAAATGTATTGGACCATCTACTTCTATAATAATCTTAAAACGATAACAAACAAAATCGACTATAAAGCGATCAATTGGATGTTGCCGTAAAAACCTTAAACCTAATATTTGTTTCCTTCGTAAAAATTGCCACAAATATTTCTCTGCTGCGGTTGAGTGAGCGCGTAATTTACGAGAAATATAATGTAATTTCTTTTGAAAATTAATCTCTGGGGGTATCTTATTTTTCGCTAACATTTTTATAATAAATAAAATGCGCCCAAACTAGGACGCTAAACAAGCGTAGCATGGAAACCTTCCTTTGGCAATAGACGCGTCTTAGACAGTAATTATTGTTACCATAGCCCCTTCTCTTGCAAGAGAAGGGGGTGTCCCGAATAAAATGAGGGGCGGGGGATGAGATCTAATACACCGCCTGCTGATAACAATCTTGACAATATATAATTTCCGGCCGATCAGGTGCATAGGTTGTTGTAACCATGGCAGCACATTTGGCACAATGACGTTGCCACAACTGTCGCGGATTACGCATTTTCATTCTCGCCAAGTGTCGGCACTGTGGACACAGTTGTGGAATTGGTACACCAAATTGCCGATAATATGCCAGTTCAGTTGGCACAATTCGATAATTTTTTCGACATTGACTGCCATTGCCACCCATTGGCCTTAATGGCTGCTTCAGTTAATGAAAAATATTCTTGCGCTACTGTTTCATTGTAGGCAAATGGTGATAAAGAGATTGGAAAAAATTCTCCCCACTCCCCCGTTTGTGTCATATCGGCGATGATTTGTCGTGTAATTTTTTTATAGTCAACTGCACTATACTGTGTATTTAAAATACAAAACTGCTGCTGACGTAATCCAATACAACCAAATAAATCATGTGAGGTAAAACAGTGATCGCAATAATACAGATTATAATTACCATCCCAGCAAACATTCAAACTGACACCGTGTTGCGTTTGCAAGGCACTATGACATTCATAGGTTAATTCATTACCAAATCCGCCGATGAATAAATCATGGCTATCTTTGGTCTCGCGAACATCAAAGACATATGATGTGTGTTCTTGATCGTAAACATCAAAACCATACTCGGTATGATTACATCCTTTCATTAAATCGCCAGTACTAGCTTCGCAATGAATTTGTTCACTGGCCAGATGTGGTTGAGTCAATTTTAATTGAGCGAATTGTAAACGATAGTCGGCAATGGTTTGGTGAGTCCATGCTATGTTTTGTAATCGGCCTTTATATTCAGCCTCGGTGAGTTGTTGATTAAACCAACAATATTGCTTATTACGCAAATTGATGCAACCAAAACAATCATGGCAACTACGACAATTATAGGAAAAATAGCAATCTCGGCAATTGGCACAGCGCTGGGAAAATAAACAGTGGTAACAATCGCTGCATTCAATCACTTCGTAGCATAATTGACATTGATACGGCATGATAAAATCCATGCAATCCTGTTTTCACAATTTCGGATAGTGATAGCCATGCGCGGAACAACCAATTGCAATTCCCTGACTTGCTCAAAAAAAGATTGTTTGGGGTTATAATCTCGAGCGTAATCAAAAGGATCCCACTGATCAGATAACCAACAATCCTGACAATAAATTGTATACGGTTTGTTCGGTGAATACAGTGAAATCAGAGGCTTACGACAATGCTGGCAAGTTCCTGGATACAAACTACGTTCATTGCGCCAAGCTAGGCGCCGTTGTTGACGACAATTCGGACACAGCTTTGGGACTGGCACCTGCATTCGTTTATAAAAATCCTGATCACTGCTATCAATCTGGAAGGTTTTACTGCACTGGGCACATTGCTTGATCATATTAATACATCTCTTTCTGATAACAGTCCTCGCAATATATAATTTCCGGCCGATCTGGACCATAGGCTGTTTGGAAATGATTCGGGCAACCTGGTTTCATACACTGACGATTATATAATTGATACGGTGAACGATATTTCATGCGCTCGGCATGGCGACAATCTGGGCAACGGATTGGCAAGGGAATGCCTTGCTGCTGATAAAATTTTAATTCAGGAGCAATTAAACGAAAATTTTTAGTGCATGCTGCACAAGTATAAATCTGCTTCGCCAAATCAGCCTGGCCGTAACTACCAGGTAAATGATCTTGCCATTGCCAACCACTGGCCAAGGCTTGTTGTTTGGTTAAGGGAAAAAATTCCTGGGCCATAGTTTCATTATAACAAAAATCGCTCAAGCTGGCTGGAAAAAAATGACCATATTCTCCGGTTAAACGCATCTGCTCAATCAAACGTTGGCTTAATTGCTGATACTCGTCTGGTGAGTATTGTTTGTTTAAAATACAATTTTGCTGATTCTTAAGACCAACACAACCAAAACAATTAATTGCCCCGTTTAAACAATGGTCGCAATACAAAGTATCATGGCCGTACCACACCACGTTTCCAAACCAAATTTTTGAACATTGCCCGCCGCAAGCATGATCTTCATACATTAATTCAGCCTGTTCACCCCAAATCGTATAGTCATAGGAATCCTTAGCATGATGTACTCCATAGCAGTACCCACAATTTTCACTATCACGTACTTGAAATGAATTTAGGACGGCATGGGTGTTCACTAAATGATCGCCACTACTATCGTCATTGTGAACGCCTTGGTAATACCGCCGCGGAATTGTTAGGGCAAATTGCTCAAATTCAATTTTATCAAAATTAGAATTATTCCAAACGGTTTGGAATTCGGCTTGGGTTAGTTGTTTGTTTTTATAACAATATTGGACATTGCGTAAACCGACACACATCAAACTATTGGAAACGCCCACACAATCAACTAATAGCGCACTATCACGACAATTCACGCTGTCGCGGCTATAACGTAAACCATAACTGTCTGTGCAATAGCTACAGTCATAACACAGCTCAACGCGATCACAATAATCACAATCAACACTATCTTTATTGCCATACATGCCGGAACCGTAAATGCAGCTCTCATTAGCAACGGCGTCAAAAATCATATAGCAATTTTTCAGTTTGTTTACGCGGTTGCAAAAATCACTATTTTCACTGTCCGCATCATTGAGTAACCCCAAGCGCGGCACCTGTAGTTTTACCTCTGCGAATTGTTCAAAAAACGATCGGTTCCAATCAATCACTTGGCCAAAATCTAGCGGATCCCATTGATCAGACCACCAACACTGGCGACAATATATTGTATATGGTTTATCTGTTGCATATTGAGATAACGTTGGTTGATGGCAAAGCTGGCAGTTGCGTTGATACAAAAAACGCTCATTCCGAAACGACAGGCGTAATTGAAAGCGACATTGTGGACACTTGGTTGGAGTAGGTACGCCGAGCTGTTGATAATATATTTGATCGCGCTCAAACACTGCGAAGGATTGATGACACTGAACGCAAGCGCGTTGCATGACTTAATTAAACAAATCATTCAATGATACCTTGGTTGGATCAATCGTTTGATTGTTGGCTGGTGGTGGCACTGGCTTGGGTGCAGGCGGACGAACTGGTTGGATTGGTGGCTGTACAGGTGTTGTATTTTGCCATTGATCTTGGCTTGGTTTTTTATTGCGACGGCGGTGGCGTTTTTTACGTACAGGGTCTTCTGCCATGGTCGATGGCTGTGGTTGAAGCTGTGGTTGTTGAGGTGATCGGTTTTGACTGCCAGAAAAACTAACGCGCTCAACATTGCCTTGGCGCAAATCTGACAAGGACACAGTATGAGCTGGAATAACTATTGGTTTAGACGGTGGGACTGGTGTACTGGGCTGAACTGCTTCAACGGTTACTGGATTCGGAACAGCTGGCTTGATGTCATCATCTGGTAGTTCCAAACGAACAAAATTAATCTTCGGACGAATTGGCTTTACCTCTGGACTGGTTGATACAGTTATTGGCAGGTCGGGTTCTTCTGGTATTAAACTTACCACCGAGCCAGTCGCTGGTTGATTAGTTTCCACAGCAGCAGGAATATCCATTGTGGTATCGTCAGTGGTATCCTCATCGCTCGCTTCAGTATTAGCTTCTTCACCAGCCGGTTTAATGGCACCGGTGATTTCCACTCCACTCCAGCGCAATATCCGCTCCTCAACCATGGCGCGAGGGCGAGCATAGCGTTCTCTCGACACTCGAATAATTTTATCAAACACATCGGTTTCGCCGGTGACTGGTGGTAAACCAATGCCTGAAAACGGTTCGGTGGCTACTCCATCAATCATTAAACGTAAACAAAAAGTATATTTTTTTAAATTCACTAAATCTTGCGCGGTAAACTGGGGAGCGAATTCTGGCTCCATCTCTGTGGCATCAGTGGCACCTACTCGAAACACTACTATAGTACCAACGTTACCAAACACGGCTGCTTTCACCACATCTCCCAATTGTTCTAAATATTGATGCGCCATAATTAAACAGAGGCGGTATTTACGAGCTTCCGATAGTATTCCAGCAAAACTATCCGTGGCAAAATTTTGAAATTCATCAACATAGAGATAAAAATCTTTGCGGTCTTCTTCCGGAATATCTACTCGGCTCATGGCGGCAATTTGTAATTTCGTAATCATCATGGCTCCAAGCAAGGCAGAACTCTCTTCGCCTACCCGGCCTTTTGATAAATTCATGATGAGAATTTTTTGATTATCCATGATTTCGCGCATTTCAATAGTGCTTTTGGATTGACCAACGATATTACGAATAATCGATGAAGCTAAAAATTGTCCAACTTTGTTTTGAATTGGAGCAATGGCTTCGGAACGAAACTTTTCTGAATAATTGGCGAATTCATCCGTCCAAAATGTTTTGACCACTGGATCGGTCACTTTAGAAACTACTTTTTTACGATAGGCTTTATCTACCAACATGCGCATGACGCCTAATAATGAACTACCGGGATAATCCAGCAAAGCTAAAATGGTATTGGTTAAAATATATTCCATGCGTGGCCCCCAGGAATCAGCCCAGATTTTTTTGAATACTCCTACTAAACCATAGGCCACCAGATGTTTGTATTCCGGACCAACACTTTCTAAAATGTTAAAAGCTACGGGATAATTAATGTCAGCCGGATTAAAATAAATCACGTCATTTACTCGACTGGTAGGAATATATCGTAATACTTTTTCCGCCAAATCACCGTGCGGGTCAACTAAGGCCACGCCATGACCAGCGCGAATATCATTAATAATAGTATTCTCAATCACGGTTGATTTGCCCATGCCAGTTTTACCAACCAAATACATGTGCCGGCGACGATCATCAACTTTAATACCAAAATTGCGCCGTTGATTACGGAAGTTGGTAGCAGCAAATACAGTTATGTGTTCATTGGCCATATTACACAATTGGTAAATTAGGTGGTGGGGTTGGGCCTGATGGTTCAGCCTTGGCACTAGCTGGGGCAGTGTTTACTGGTGTAACCGCAGTCGAAGTTGGTTCAACCCGAACGATTGGTGTAGAGAAGCGCGTTCCTGGAGGAATGGCTCCTGGATGACTATTCGCCTCTTCAGGCACAATATTAGCCCGCGGTAACTCGTTGGCTGCAACATCATCTCGTTCTATACTAACACTGGCGCCAACCAAAGCTTCTTCTACCGCACCATAGCGTAATTGAGTGGGTGGTTCAACTCCCCGACTAGCAGTTTTTGCCACAAATGGCGCCCGCACTTCAATTTGCGGAAAATGAAATACACTGGCAATTTCTTCGGTACTCAAAATAAAACCATGATGCTCTCCTCGTTCGGTATCACGTGATTTATAGGCCCACAGCATGCGACGGGCTCGCCACAATATTCTGATATGAGGAGCAATCCAACGAAGCCATAAGGTAGCTACTTCGGTACGCGTACGATGACCTTCTTCAAAAGCATTAATAAAACGATACAACTTTAATCCACCTACCATGCCGCGACGGCCCTTTTTTTCATCGTATAGTTTTGGAGAAGCAAAATACATAAACCGTAACTTGCAGCGAAATGGCCAGCGAGAGGCTTTACGATCAACTTCTTCAACTAATTCTCGTTCTGGAGTGGTGAGACGTTGTCGTTCAGTTAAACCTGTTTCGTGAATGACCGGAGTAGCCTCTCCACCAAATACAGCCATACCAAGATATTCTAGTAACTTTATTGGGAAATCAATAATACGGTCAAGAATTGACGCTCCATGATGCACTCCGCCAGGTTCTACTACTGAATCGATCAATTCTTTGGCCCGTTCTTTTAATTCTGGCAGGTCATCTGGTTGACAAATTAATTGATACCACAATCGTTCACCGGGCTGAAGGCGACTCATAAATTCTAAAATTGAAGCTAACGGATCAACTGCTCGACCGACTAAGTTATGTTCCCACGCTGGCCAACATTTAATTGGTCTCACATCAGTTTGTTCTAGTTCCATTTCTGATCCCCAGCAACGGATTTTTTCAGACATAATCATTTCTGGAGTAATTTCTTTAGTATAATCCTCTATCTCGGTTAATACGGCATCAGGATATTGTGCATAAAAAGCTGCTTGAACCAATTCGCCATAGTAGGCTGGGGTACGGACATGAAAACTGATATAACCACCATCACTAACTAGTTCAAAACTAAATTCTTCTTGCCAAAACCCATGCCAATACTTATGCACTCGATTATGAGGATGATCTTTGGTGCCATAAATATGTACAAAAATTTGTTCCACCGCTTTCATACTTTGTTCGTTGTTTTGCGGTACTTCAATGCGATACATTTTGTATTTACGGTGATGTTTGACTAATTCTTCAATATACAAAATCCAACCACGCCAAGCGTAATGCACCATAAACGGAATAATCACCAAGGACCCACCATGGCTAAACAAAAACCAAAATGCCTTGAATGGATTAGAGCCGTACTCGATCAGGAGAGCTTGCAGAAACGGGGGCATAAATAAAATTACGCTAAAGTATAACGGCCGTCCGTTAAACGCACGAACCGTTGTTTATTGGTGAGCGCCAAATGAATGGTATTACGCTTCACTAGCCGCTGTTCTAAGACCGCTGCCACAATATCATCGCGCGTTAATGGTTGCGGGCTAGCTTTTAAAATTTCTGCCACCACATCGGCCACTACGCCACGTTGATACCCCCATTCATGTAAAGCATAAATGCCGCGACCAACTAACACATACTGTTTATTTAAAATCAACTCATTATGCACGGTTGGCGGATAGGCTTCTTTTTTAAACACTTCGGTTATTTTTTGGGCGATGTCTACAAAATGCATCGGCTTACCAAACTTTTTTAATACTAAATAAATTTTATCATTCATCCGTCGCGGTATCACGCTACCCCATTGTTGCAAACCAAATTCATCAAAAGGGTTACGAGCCAGCTGATTACTAATACGTAAGTATGATTCTACCGCCGAGCGTGATATGGTGTGATCGTTGATCTTATTATAAATATCCACAAAGCTTAATGGCTGATTAGCAGCAGCGATGATATTAATTAACTGGGTAATGATTGTTTCAATAGCAGCAATATCAGTAGTTTTATTTTTCCAAGCCTTGAGAAATTCTTCATCAGGACCAATTTGATCGAAACGATAATCAACTAATTCTGACAAAATAAACAGAATAGCTTGATCATTGCTAGCCGAACGCACCCCTAAAAATAATTCTTCCAGCAGCTGGGCTTCGCTCATCATACCACCATGTTCACCTAAAACAGTCATAACAACGTGTTCAATTGGTTTCATCAGGTTGCTAAAATTAGGATCGTGTTGTAGCTTTTTGATCGCTAAATTTTCAATCTGACGAACTCGTTCGCGAGTGACGTGGTACGAATTACCAATGGCTTCGAGGGTTTCTTGAGCTACCCCGTTTAAACCAAATCGGCGCTGTAAAACATCAGCCTCTTTAGTGGTGAGCTTTTTTAAAATAATGGCAATAACCTCGGCTGGATCAAAATTTTGTTTGGCTTGATCTTCTTTGCTAGCAATAATGCGATCTAATATAGAACCAGTTTGCATGCCAGAAGTATAGCATTTTTTTTACAAACTGTCAATATTATGGTTAAACTTAAATTGACCCTTTTTTACCGCGTAAAAATTTCTGCCACAGTAATAGTGTAGGACTGGCAATAAAAATAGAAGAGTACGTTCCAACAATAATGCCTATAAGTAAAGCAAACACAAACCATCGGGTTGATTCCCCTCCAAATAAAAACAGTACGGCTAATACAATCAAGGCGGTGGTTGAAGTATTAAGAGAACGCATTAAAGTGAAATTAATACTTTCATTAATCACACCGCTAAAGGTGCGTTGAGCACTACGCCGTAAACCTTCACGAATGCGATCGAATACCACGATGGTATCATGCACTGAAAAACCAAGAATGGTGAGCAAAGCAGTAATAAACATGGCATTCAGTTCAACACCATACCAATGCCCCAACACTACAAATACACCTACTGTGATAATAACATCGTGTGCTAAAGCTATGATCGTTGATAAACCATAGGCCCATGATGGTACCGGACCTTTGGCCACACTACGAAAAGCCCAGGTAATATAAATAACAATGGCTAGGATAACGAGTACGATAGCCTGAATGGCTTTTTGTTGAAGCTCTTCTCCCACAGTCGGGCCAACCGATTCAAAACTATCTTCCACTACATCGGGTCCGAGAGCAGCCAGTACTGCTTGTCGTTCATCATCGTTTAAAAATCGACTGCGAATGATCATGGTGTTATCACCAGCTGGTTGAATGATGGTATCGCCTAAATTAACTGGCTGAAGTTGTTCATTAATAGTACTGGGGTTAGGGACGCTAGTTTGATAGTGCACTTGTATTAATGAACCACCGGTAAAATCGATCCCTAAACGAAAACCATACAGGCCATACATCACCAAACTGACAATAATCAGACTAGTGGAGATAGCATACCACCAGTACCGCGTGCCTAAAATATTATATAATTTTATTTCGGTTGTTTCACTCCGTACCATAATGAATGTTTTACTGGTAATACTTTGAGTAAGGTGCGTGTTACTGTAATAGCGGAAAACATACTAATAATAATTCCAAGTGCTAATGTTACGGCAAAACCTTTAATAATAGAAGTGCCAAACCAGCTTAAAATGAAACAGGTAATTAATGATGACACATTGGAATCACGAATTGATAACCAGGCTCGTTTAAAACCATCATCAATAGCGGTTTGTAAAGCTTTGCCTTGACGTAGTTCTTCCTTTAAGCGTTCAAAAATAAGCACATTGGCATCAACAGCTACGCCTAGTGAAAAAATAAACCCAGCTACCCCAGCCAAAGTGAGGGTAACTGGCCATAATTTAAATACTGCCAATAACACTAGAGTGTAAATACCCAAAGCCAGTACAGCTACCAACCCTGGCCAACGGTAATAGGCTATCATAAAAATAGCCAGTAAGATAACACCTAAAATACCAGCGGTGACGCTACGTTGAATGGCATCTTCGCCTAACGTGGGCCCAACATTGCGTTGATTCACTAATTCAATTTTAACCGGTAAGGCTCCGGCATTTAAGCGCCGAGCTAATTGTTTAGCTTCATCAAGCGTAAACTCTCCTTGAATAACGGCTTGACCACCGCTAATAGCTTCGTTCACTAACGGGGTACTAATGGGCGAACCATCTAAATAAATCGCTACAGTTTTACCAACATTATTTTTGGTGATGTCTTCAAATAATTTTGACCCGTCGTCATCAAATTGTAAAGCGACTACGGGTTGATTGGTGGTGGGATCAAACTGTACCTCGGATCGTTTTAAATTACGGCCAGTCAGTTCGGTGTTATCGTATTGCGGACCAAACACATCGATTGATTCTGGTATTTTCTTGATTAAAATATGAGCTGCTCGCACCACTTCTTCATCGGCCACTGCATCGTTTTCAGCCGTATTAGTATCTGCGGCGTTCAGGGTATTTGGATTTCCCGTAGTATGATCAACCACCTTGATAATATGATAGCCATAATCAGATTCCACTATATTTGGAATCACCTCGCCCACTGTACCAGCAAAGGCAGCTTGTTCAAATGATTCTACCATATCACCTCGACCAAAATAACCCAGATCGCCGCCTTTGCCACCACTGGCATCATCTTGACTTTCGGCTTTGGCAATTTCGGCAAAATCTTCTCCAGCCAAAATACGATCAAGCAGAGTTTGGGCTTCCTGTTTACTCTGTTCATTTAATGATTGGATGAATTGACGTTGTTCATCGGTTAATTCAGCATCAACTTTTTCTACCTTAAACTCCAATAACGGCGTCTCACCAATTTGCTTCACCGCTGCATTAACGTCGGTAACACCTGGTAATTCAACAATCACTCGCCAATTCTCCCCTACCCGATTAGTTTGCACCACGGCTTCTGATACACCAAAAGCGTTGATGCGTCGCTCAATCACATCGCGCACTCCAGCCATGGCTTCGGTCACTTCATCAGCTGGTACTTGTGAAACATCGGCTTGATAGACCAATGAGGTACCACCTTGTAAATCGAGTCCCAGATGAATTTTTAACTCCCGCACTAATTCACCCCGCCAAGTAATATTTGGTCCTTGAGGATAATCAACCACAGCCGCTCCAACAGTGAGCAAGACAATCATTAACACCATCAGTTGTAATTGGCGTCGAACGGTCATCGCAGCGTAGTATATATCAAAGTCGTCGAATGCGCCACCATAATGCCCCTGCTATCACTATCACTACTGTGCCGATACCAATAAGCCCCCATAACCACTTGGGTAAAGTAGTACGATCCGTGGCAGTGGTAACATTACTGTTAGTACTGGGCTTAGAATAGGTTTCTGCCTCTATCCGGTAACTACCATCAGGCGATAGATACACTAACTGGTACGGCCGACCATCGCTGGTAGTATCCCAATTTGTGGCGATACCAGTAAGCCTATAGTGCTGATCTGCTTGGTTAATATACTCTTGTAATTTGGCTTGATCCTGCAGGCCAGCAACGCGCGGAAATCCTTCTGGTAATTTATATACTGTGATGGTAGCTTCACCTAGTGCACGAAAGTTAACCATACTACAACGATTACCTTCACAAGGGTAGATGATAGGATCATTCTGTACGGTAAAAAGAAAATTGTACTTACCTTGTTGTTCAGTATTAGCATTATCATATACTAATATCACATCCGAAGCTTGTGGAATACTGGCAGCCATAGCCATCATCGGCAGCCACCACCATAATCCAAAACTAATCTTTATTAATGACAACATCGCCTACTTGGGCCCAATTATAAAGCCACTCGGCATTGACACGATCAATATTGGTACAACCATGACTCATGCGGTAGCCAAAATTATTATGCCAATAGGCATAGTGTAAATACAGTGGGCCATTATAGCGTAAATTCCATTTTACATTTTTGATATTATAATTATCCGGATGATCAGGACCGTACGTCCATTCGTAATCTTTATTATAGATTTTTTGTAGCACCTGCCATTGACCGATGGGTGTGGGATAGCGAACGATGCCGGTTGATACTTTAAATTTGCGCACCAATTCACCGTATTCGTACACGCGAGTAGTTTGTTCAGAAATATCAGTTTCGATATAACGCACTAGGTCGGCTCTACCTTGGGCACGATTTTTACCTGGCACAGTGACCCATTCATCAACTCCATCGCCATTCGTATCTCCACCAGCTATCCGAACACCGCCACGAAAATCACTGGGGTAAGCAAAAAAACCGGTATTCATCAATTGACCATGCCCTTCAAAAAACAACACTTGTGGCCCGGCACTTTGTCGTGGGCTTACGGCAATTTCATCAAACCCATCAGCATCAACATCGCCAGCTGCTACCACCACTCCACTATACAAGCCGGGAAAATTTTTCCACTCACCGATAATTTGACCATTATTTTTATATACTTTCACCCAGCCTTCTCCAGCCGAGTGAATAGACATGACCAGTTCATCATCGGCACCGCCATCCACATTGGCTGTGGCTAAGCTAACGCCACCATGATTATCAGCGGCAAAAGGCCGAAACTCTGTACCAATAAAATTACCTTTTTTGTTGAATAGGCGCACATGGGGTGAGCCGCCTGGGCCAGCCGCAGCGGCGATCTCTACTGTACCATCGCCATTAAAATCACCAACCGTCACATCTACCCCGCCTCGAAAACTGCTATCAAAAGCAAAAAAACCACCAGTAAATTGGGGTTGGCCAGCGCCATTAAAAATTCGTATTTGGGGACCGCCGCCAGCTTCTACTCCCGTAATAATTTCAGCTTTGCCATCCTTGTTTAAATCACCAGCGGCTACCTTTACACCAGCACGTAAATTTTGATCATAGGCAAAAAATTGATTTAACAACTGGCCATCAGCCTGGTATACCTGTACTAATGGTCCACCGCCCCGGCTGGCTGCTACAATAATTTCAGCTTGGCCGTCGCCGGTGATATCGGCTACCGCCACATCTGTGCCACCTTGAAATTTACCATCGAGAGCAGTAAAGCTGGCAGTTTGTTCAAAATTAGCATTGAATACTCGTACTTCTGGATTCATGCTATCAACTGCCAAGGCAGCTATGGGCAGGCAGGCAGTTGTTATCACCGAAACAATGATTGCTTTTTTCATATTTTATGTACAATAAAACAATTTTGATTTTAGGTCAAATGAAATTGCAACAAAAATTTTACGCTGCCAGACCAGGAAGCGCTTTTTATGTGGCAGAAAAAATATCAAAATCGTTATCGTATTTCATCAATTCGATTATCAGATTAGGATTATCGAACGCCCGTTAAAAAAAATACATTCGGTCCATTACCGCGTCATTCATTGCCATCAATTATGCAAACATATAAATCCGCCGTTACTTCATTTTCAATGGCAATCCCGATATTATGAACGAATAATTCATTCTGAACGGGAATTATTTTTCGTCCGCCGGTACATTAGGAATAATCCCGAAAAATGGTAAAGGAACAGCCATATGAGCTATTCCTTCAAGTATCACACCGTACCAAATCATCGCTTCTGCGACAACGCAGGCGTCGATCAACTCGTCCACAATTAAAACAGGTGCCTATTTGATACATCACTCTCCTCCAGAGTATTAGGAGAATACCTGACTCGATCTATTTTGACAATCTATAATTCAATCATTGCTAAATCTCCTGGCTGCATCCAATCGTACAGCCACTTAGCGTTATCGTAGTGAATGTTCACACAACCGTGGCTCATGGGATGACCAAAATTGTTATGCCAATACGCGCCATGTAAATAGTAGTGCGGGCGAAATTGTAAATTGTAGAGTGTATTTGGTAAATAATAACCCGGGCCAGAATACAGGTGGCTATAAATTTTACGTTGAATATGATATTCCCCTGGCGGTGTGGGAGTACGGGGTAAACCAGACGATATTAAAAATGTGTTTACTTGATAACCATGATCGTAAGCGTACAAACGTTGCTCGCTTAAATCAACCCGCACATACCGATCAACATCGGTGCGGCCATCGGGTGGAAGTTTGCTCGGCAAGGTGACAATTTCGGCCTGGGCGGATTGATCAATTTGCCCGACGGCTACACTTACTCCGCTATAAAAATCTTCTTCGTACACAAACCAGCCTGGATTAATGGCGGTGCCATCGGCTTCAAATATTTTTACTTGCGGTCCACCTCGCCCATTGATAGCCACAATCACTTCATCGCGGTCGTCATTATCAACGTCACCAGCCGCCACGTTGATACCGCCGGTAAAATCATCTGGCCAGGCTTTCCATTCAGCTATAATTGTACGCGCGGAATTATATTTATAAATTTTTACCCAAGCCTGACCGCCTGATTGCACCGCTGTAATAATTTCTTCATCATTGCCGCCATCGATATTACCACTAGCCACACTCACACCGCCGCGCATAGTTTCGGCAAATGGAAAAAAGTCTAATCCTAACCATTGGCCAGCACCAGAAAATACGCGCACGTGTGGTGATCCATCTATGCCATTACCGGTAATGATTTCATCAATACCGTCACCCGTGAGGTCACCAACGGCTACATTCACTCCGCCATGAAACTGTTCATCGTAGGCAAAAAACCCAACGGTTTGGTCCACTTGGCCTCGGCCAGTGAATACCCGCACCTGCGGACCACCACCTTGTTTTGGTGCGGTGACAATTTCACCAGAGGCGTCTTTATCAATATTGCCACTGGCCACATTAACGCCGGATCGCAACCCTTGATCGTAGGCATAAAATTGTCCGATGAATGAGCCATCTACTCGAAAAATCCGAATTTGCGGACTACCTCCCGGCCCAGCGGCGGTAATAATTTCATTAATTCTATCTTTACCGACATCGCCCACTGCGACTGTGCCACCACCAGTAAAACTGGCATCATAAGCAAAAAACTGCTTGGGTGATTGATACCCACTGCTAGTTTCTGACCACAAACGTACTTGTGGTGATCGAATATAGCTAGCAGCTTGGGTAACAACCGGAATAGCGCTGAATAAAAAAACAGCCGTTAAAGCTGCAAAAAAATTTTTCCGAGTAATCCGCTGCATGATTTTAATTTTTCCTTTTTTATTTTATTTACATATAATACTACCAAAAAAATTCGGTTATGTCAAATTCTTAGCGCCGTCGAACAACTAACTTTTTACTAAATAGGTAATCAACCCGATAACAAATACAATCAGCACCGCTACCCCAAAACCTAAAGCAATCATGGTAGCTAGACTCATACCTGATTGATCATGTAGTAATTTTTTCATACGTATAGTATAGCATAATTTAATTTACCACTGAAATTGCCGTTGCACACGCTAGGTTATTGCCGATCAAACGATGCAATCATCCTTTGAATAATGTCCGTATACCGTGCATAATCTGCAGCCGAAGCGGCGGTCACATGAATTGTATAGACACTGGTACCAGCATCGACATAGGTAACGACCTTATAACCGTACTCGCCAATAGTATCATCTGGATCTTGTTCGACTTGTTGAACAGCAGGAAGGTTTCCATCAACTACCAGGGCTTGAACATTGGAAACATTTTCTCCCTTTGAATTTGCGGCTATGACATCGTTGAAAGATTCAATAGCAGTTTCACCTGGCACCAGAGGCTGTTTGGTATCTAAATCGATAACAATAAAAATTTGATCCGGCGCAATGGTGAATGAATCTTCAGGTGGTAAAATACTAAAGTAATCAGCATCAGATTCAGCCTCCTGCATATCTGTAAACGAATCTGAACCAGACCAAGTGTTCCAAGTAGCTGGATACTCAATAGTGTAGTGCATTAGTGGGCTGGTAAACGTACTCCAAGTTGGTTGAGTGACCTTTGGTGTGGTGATTACATTTGTGGTTGAATTAGTAGTAACAGTCGGCTCGACTGGTATACAACTGGCACCGGTAAACAATAATAACATAGTTAAGCTGGCAGCGAGTGGACCAGCTAATAAAAATTTTGTTTGCATCACAGTTTTGTCAGGTTCATCACTCCGGCCGCTGTTAAACTATCTGTAAAGGTAATGGTATAATCCAAATCAACGGCATCGTCATACAAGGTACCCTCGGCGGCAATGGAACTAATGCCAGCCACGGGAACATCAAGCCCGGTAAAGGTAATTTGAGCGGTATCGTTGCCGTTCGCAACGATCGTAATAGTCACATCACCGAATAGATCATCATCTTCGGCCGTAAATACTACACCCGTTTCATCGTAGGTAGATTCGTAAGTTTTTGGATCGGGATCAATCAACTCAAAAACGAGGCCGCCTAAATCGAGGGTAAAGGCGGCGCGGCCATCCGGATCGATCTCCACCACTGTGGTAGCATCACCACTGGTACCATAGGTTAAATTCTGCCACTGACCAGTGGATGTACCAGCCACCGCTTTATACTCATCGTACAAGGTTGTCTCTTCAGCTACTGTGGTAAATGCAATGGCCTTTGACCATGCCCCGGTCTTGGCTTTGCGCATAGCTCGCACTTGCACAGTATAGGTTGTGTTTGGTTCAAGCTCGCTCACAGTCAATCGTCGTCGCTCTGTTTTTTTCTTTTTCACAACAGTATCGTCACCAGCTCGTACTCGCACTTGATACTGCAAAGCCGTTGCTTGTTTTTTCCAGGTGATTTCGGCAGTGGTGGTAGTGATGTCAGTTACCGCTACACCAGTGACTTTGGTTAGGCTGGTTGAAGCAGGACTAGCCACGATGGTGGCATCGGCCTGAACAGTTGCTAAGGTTAAAGCCAGTAAAAAAACTACCATAATCATATGTTACCACTCGCCTTGCTATTGTGCAACTGATAGACTCTGATTGACCGATTCATCTTCCATACCACTGCTTAATCGGGCAAATTCTATAAAGACTCCAGTAAACACCAACGCTAAGATCAGCGGTGCAATCATGGATATATAATTTTTCTGCTTTGGTTTGAACCAGCGTAGTAACAAGGCATTGCCGACCACCGAAATTGAACTAAAAGCCATGGCCAAACCGGCTAATTCTGGTTTTAGTACTAAACCAACCCCAGCAAAAACTCTGGCCGCAATTGGAATGCCAATCACATTATAGAACAGGGCAAAGAATAGATTCTGTTTAATTTTACCCATGGTTTCTTTGGCTAGTTGAAAAGCCGTCACCACATCATTCAAATCGCTCTTCATCAAAATAATTCCGCCTGTTTCCATCGCTACGTCGGTGCCAGAGCCCATGGCAATACCTAAATTAGCTTGGGCTAGCGCTGGAGCATCATTAATACCATCACCCACCATCGCTACGCGCTTACCCGCTTGTTGCAACTTTTTTACTTCATTAGCCTTGTGTTCCGGTAACACCTCCGCGAGAATGTTAGTAATACCCACCTGTTGAGCAATGGCTTGAGCGGTACGTTGATTATCTCCCGTAATCATGTACGTTTCAATACCCATTTTTTGCAATTGAGTAATGGCGTCACGAGATGTTTCTTTAACCGTATCGGCCACGGCAACAATACCAAGTAATTCATGCGCTGTCGCTAACATCATGGCAGTTTTACCTTGTTCTTCTAAACGTACTAATTTACGTTGCACTTTATCAATGGATAAGCCTAGGCGTTCAGTGATTAATTTACGATTGCCAAAAAAATACCCTGTTCCATCAATAGTACCTGCTACACCGTGTCCGGGTATAGCCTGAAACTGTTCTACATTTTTTAGAACAACCGCTTCTTCTTGGGCGTAACTGTAAATAGCTTCGGCTAAGGGATGTTCCGATAATTTTTCTACACTGGCCGTAATCGCTAAAATTTCACTGTCATCCATCAGCCCTGTACTGATCACTTCTGTGACCTGCGGTTTACCTTTTGTAAGGGTGCCAGTTTTGTCAAAAACGACTGTGGTAATGCTACAAGCCGCTTCCAACGGTTCCCCACCTTTAATGAGAATACCGTGTTCGGCGCCTTGACCAGTACCAACCATTAAAGCCGTGGGTGTAGCTAACCCCAATGCACAAGGACAAGCAATCACAATTACGGCCGTAAACGCCATTAATGCAAAAGTTAAGCTAGCACCCAATAACAAATACCACACCAAAAATGTCACGATAGCAATACCAATGACAATGGGAACAAATCGCGCTGAAATGCGATCGGCGAAATTTTGAATGGGTGCTTTTGAACCTTGGGCTTCTTCAATTAAACGAATAATTTGGGCTAAGGCCGTAGCGCTGCCAACTTTAGTCACCTCACATTCAAAGCTACCGGTTTTATTAATCGTGCCGCCAATCACGGCATCACCCATTTGTTTCTCAATTGGCAAACTCTCGCCAGTAATCATCGACTCATCCACCGCTGATGACCCAGTGACTATTTTGCCATCCACTGGTACTTTTTCACCTGGTCGAATAATGACATGGTCGCCCAGCACCACATCGGCAATGGGAATATCCTGGGTAATGCCATCACGCACCACTCGGGCGGTGGTGGCTTGCAGACCCATTAATTTACGAATGGCATCCGATGTTCTGCCTTTGGTGCGCGTTTCCAGCCACTTGCCTAAAATCACAAAGGTGATTAAAAAGGCAGCGGTTTCAAAATACAACTCTGGAATTTTGACGCCATTCAGCCCAAATAATGACTGATTATTGACGGCATAGAGAATAAAATTCACTATACTATATAGATACGCCGTCGAGGTGCCAATGGCAATCAAACTATCCATGTTAAACGTTTTCATGCGTAACGCCGCCCACGCCCCCTTATAGAATCCCGCGCCAATAATAAGCTGCACCGGTGTAGTAAGTAACAGTGACGCTACTCCAACATAGGGCAATAGCTGCGTGGCACCTGGCATCCAGTCAAAAAAATCAAACAGCATAAAATACACCATCGGCAAACTCAATATCATGCTGATTAAAAACTTTTTCCAATACCTTTGAATTTCTTGTTGACGTTTGCGCGTTTCAAATTCAGTGTCTTTGGGGTTCACTTCCTGGGCTGTATACCCAGCCTGTTCAACTGCTGCTATGAGTTGTTGAACATTAGTAGCAGCTTCATCATAGGTAACTAAGGCTTTCTCGGCGGCAAAGTTCACACTAGCCTGCTGGACACCGGGTACCTTCTTGACCGAGCGCTCAATAATATTGGCACACGAAGCACAGTGCATCCCAAACAGTGACAAGTTAACTCGCTTAGTTGTGCTAACAGGAGCAACTATAGTGGTTTCGACTCCGGCTTGAAATGGCTTGTTTGTTTGATATGCAACGTCGTTAGTGACATTGGCATCTACAAGAGCTGTTTGTGATACAACGATAGATTCGTACCCGGCTTTGGCAATAGCCGCTTGTACAGCTGGCACATTTGTCTGGGTATCATCAATCAAAGCAGTGAATACACCAGTAGTGTGATCAACGGCTATATCTTGAATACCAGGCAACTCCTCACATTCTGCCGTGATGATTTTTTCGCAAGACTGACAAGTCATTCCCTTAACCTGAAGAGTAATTGTTGTGAACATAGAAGTATATTTAGTGAGCAAGCTTAACGTCGGTAACAGTGTACGCATCAGTGACGATATAGGTTTTACTCTGTTGAATGGCTTGTTTGACGCGATCAACGTCGACCGGTTCAATTTCAATCGTTAGCTCACCCGACTGATGATTAATAGATTTTGTGGCATAGCCAGCCTCGGCTAAATCCATGGTAATTAATTTTTCACAGGCATGGCAGGTCATACCGTTAATCATGAACGTATATAACTGTTTCATATCAGTATTGATTAATCAATTAAGAGGCGACGATAAAACTTCCTCGGGCCATGCCCATGGTGCAAGAAAAATTGATCCGACCGGTTTGCGTTGGTGTAAACGTAATAACATTATCAGTCGTGGCCGATAATTGTTTGGTAATGCCTAAACTAGGAATAGTAATGATTTGAGCACAGCCTTGGGCATTGGATCCATCAATATGCCATTCTACTGGCACACCTTGTTTGATGGTAATGGTAGCCGGTGAATATGATATGCCTTCAACTGCCATACTAACCACTTGTTTGTCGCCCGTGATGGTAACACTAGCGGCACCGTCAGACACACTGGCACCAGAACTGAACCAATTGGCCGGTTGAATATCTGCTAAGGCTAAGCCGTTATTGAAGTTATACAATCCTAGCACTAGTACCATGGCCCCGGAAAACTTCATAAAGTAACGGGCAAAGTTTCCTTTGGCGAAACTTGCCAACATGCCAACGCCTAATAAAGCCGGCAGTGTACCCAGAGCAAAAACAACCATGGTCAAACCACCTTGCCAAAAACTGCCGGTTGTTAAAGCATACAATTGCATCGATTGTGTAAACCCACATGGCAAAAAAAAGGTCAAGCCACCTAGCATCAATGGCACCCATGGCCGATCACTTTCGGCTAGTTGATACATTTTTTGACTGAACCACTTGGGCATTTTAGGAATAAACCGCTTGCCTTGAAACAATTTCAAGATATCGATACCCAACAGAATCATGACCATAGAGATAAGAATGGTCAGGATGCCAGTGAAGCGAGTTGATGGAGTAATAGCTTGACCAATCAGCCCAATGATACCACCTAAAACAAAATACGAGACTAAACGACCCAGATTAAACAACAGATGTGGTTTAAGCCGCTGCCACTTGGTAGTGGCTTGATGAGTTTCATTATATTTGGCAGCAACACTTAATATTAAACCACTCACCAAAGCGGTGCAGGTTGAAACAGCCGCCACCAATCCGATCACAAAGATAGCTCCTAAATTAATTGAGGCATCAACATTCGCCGACAGAGAAAAGACACCAAAAACTTGGAGTACTTTATAGACCACGAAGAGTATCAAGAGAACTACACCGAATTCTCGCCAATGATGCTGTTGTTTTTGTTGGTTATTTGTGGCCGATTCAGACCATAACTGATAGCCATGCTCCTGAAGAGCGGTTCTGATATCGCTCAAATATAGTGGTACGGTTGAATCGTGTTCGATCTTGCACCAGCCAGTTGCATGGTTCACCGTTACTCGCTTGACTCCAGGTAATTGTTTTAATTTACGTTCAATGATGACCTCACAACTGGTACAGGTCATTCCTCGAATACGAATACGATCGTGGGTTAAAGATTGTTCTGTCATAAATACATTTTTCTCTTAGGAAACTAAATAGAGCCGATACAAAAAACGACTGCCTTCCTAAGAATAGATTTGCGGTGCAATGATACCTTGTTGATAGAGGCTTGACCAAAGCGGAAATAGTTTGAATTTCCAACGCTGTTGATGGTAATACCGCTTTAACCGTTGCACCAGTGGATGAATGATGGACCAATGATATCGTGCATAATATAAAGCAATATATGCCAAGGCACTCATTGCTAGTAAGGTTTTTATTGTGTCTACAAAAGAATAATACAGCGACTGGGTTAAATGATTGATATCGATTTTTGTAGCAATAAAACAGAATGTTATACAATCGCCCGAATCCATCGACATGGTGCTCATCAATTGATGATAAGCAACCCAAGCAAATAATACGAGCATGAGTATTACGATTATCTGGATGGCGCGTTTGGAAAATAGTTGGTAGGTCATAGATCTACTATGTTCTGTAGTAAGAGTACACCTAACCAGTAATTTTGTCTAGACCACTTGAATGCAAGGTCGGCACATACTGATACGGATGCTCAACAAACTTAATTTTACAATCTTCAGAACAAAATGTATAATTTTTACCTTCGATAGTAGTAGAGAACGGAGAATATTTGGCATCGACTTTCATACCACACACAAGATCTTTAACAGTTACTTCTGGTTCAGGCGGAGCCGTACTAACTTTACCATCCTCGATCCATAGCACCCGATCAGCAATATCTTTAATGCGCTCATCATGGGATACAATCACCACCGTTTTGTGATCGGCTTTAGCGATATTATGAAACAGCATCATTACTTCGTGTCCTGACTTAGAATCTAAATTTCCAGTCGGTTCGTCAGCTAACACCAGTTTTGGATTATTCATTATGGCACGAGCAATGGCTACTCGCTGTTGTTGACCACCCGATAACTTGACTGGCAGATAATGCCAGCGTGGCTCCATATGGAGTTTAGTTAACAACTCCATGGCACGTTCTTTAGCTTGATACGATGGCATACCGGCTAACTCTCCAACGATTTGTACATTTTCAAGCGCCGTAAGGTTTTGCAAAATGTTAAAGGATTGAAAGACAAATCCAATTTCATATAAACGAATGCGTGGCACGGCTCGCCGTTTGGCTTGTGTAATGTTTACCTCATTAATAGTGATATCCCCCGCTGTTGGGGTTAGTAAGCCTCCCATCATGCTTAATAACGTGGTCTTACCTGAACCTGATGGTCCCATAATTAATACAATTTCGCCTTGGCCGACACTGAAAGAAACATCATTGATCGCAGTCACCTTAGTATCCCCTTTACCAAACACTTTTTTTAAATTAATAACGGTTAGGATATTCATACCATTAGGCCTTAAACACAATGGCCGGGTCAATTTTTATCATCCGACGTAATGGAATATAGGCTGCCAATATAATCATCGCCAATGTCATACCGGCAACTACTACTACATCTTGCCATTTCACTAAGGTGACAAATAATGGTTCAAATTTTTTAATGACATCGCTCCCAAAATACGTCAGCCCGGTACCCAGGATAAATCCAATACCACCGGCGATGCTTGATTGCGTTAACACCACGCGATACAAATAGAAATTAGGTGCTCCAATGGCTTTTAACACTCCGTATTCACGTATTTTTTCAATGGTGGCTGTATAAATCGTCAAACTAATAATCACTACGCCAACAATAAACCCAATACACACCAACACTAGTATAATCGGCAAAAATTTATCCATAATTTCTCGTTCATTATTTTCCGCAAATTCAGCTTCAGTTTGAGCATCGACACCGGGAATAGTATCTTCGATTCTGTTCATCACGGTAGTGGTGGTTTGTTCTTCTGCAATAGATACCACAAAAAAATTAGAAACGTCTTCCATGTGAAACAACGCCCGGGCGTCTTCAATCCGAATATAGGATTGTTGAAATAACGGCCCTCCAGCACTAATTCCAATTACTGTAAATGGTGTGCTATTCAGATCAATCGTATCACCAATATTGACGTCATGATTATCATGCACCAATTGATCAATTACAATTTCGCCTTCGGCTGGAATGGCTTCGCCTGCCACAATACTGACAGGCTTACCAATTTGATCAGTGGTATCAAAACCAATCACCCGAGTAGAAACCTCATCGTCGTGTAGTGTAATAACAATACGATTGCCAATGAGATAATGAACAGCTTCAACCCCTTTGATTTGTTTTAATTGATCAGCCGTTTGGTTTGGTAATAATGAAATCGAATGGGACATATCAATTGAACCTTGCTGCATTACCCACACCTGGGCATCTACGTTATGGATGTATTCCGATAATGTTTCTGACCAACCACGATATAGCCCCAGTAAAATCATAATGAGAAATACTGCAAAGGTAACACCACTCACGCTAATGAGTAATCGAGCCGGTTCGTGAAATAAATTCTTTTGGGCAAGAGAAATTTTCATTTTTTTACGACCTTATAGTTGCTTTCGCTTCAGTACAACAGCATTGAACGCTACAATAACGGTAGATACACTCATAAACACAGCGGCGATGGCTGGTTGTAATATTATACCCTGCGCCGCTAATACACCAGCAGCTAACGGGATAGCCACCACATTGTAGCTAGTCGCCCAAAATAAATTCTGAATCATTTTACGATACGTTAATTGAGATAGCTTGATTACCTTAGGAATATCACGGGGATCATTTCTGACCAAAATAATCCCAGCCGATTCGATGGCTACATTAGTACCAGCACCAATGGCAATGCCCAAATCAGCTTGCGTTAGAGCTGGGGCATCGTTCACGCCGTCTCCCACCATTGCCACTGTACGACCTTGACTCTGTAATAATTTTACTTTCTCGGCTTTTTGATCGGGCATCACTTTCGAAAAATATTCATCTAGGCCAAGTTCTTTGGCTACCCAAGCTGCCACGTCTTCTGAATCGCCAGTGATCATAGCGGTTTTGATACCCAACTGTTTTAAGGTTTGCACGGCTGTTCTGGATTCTTCGCGAATAATGTCTGCCAGCGCAATACTACCGAGCAATTTTTTATTGGCAATGACATGAATGACCGTTTTACCCTCTTTGGATGATGCATCTATTTTTGATTGATAGTCAGCAGAAACGGTAATATTGTTTTCTTTTAAAAACTCATCGTTACCAACATACACCTCATTATTTTCAATGATACTTTTGGCACCTTTGCCAGCGACGCGACTAAACTCTTGCACAGTTAATAATGTGATATTTCTTTTGTTAGCTTCTTTAACCATCGCTTTAGCTAAAGGATGTTCTGATTGATTGTTCACCGAGGCCGCTGTTCGCAATACTTGAATTTCTTCAATATTACTTTCAGGTATAATGGCTGCAATCCCAAAGGCTCCTTGCGTAAGTGTGCCGGTTTTATCAAACAAAATCGTATCAATTGTACGGGCGGCTTCGAGGGCGCGACGCTCTTTCACCAACAAACCATTGCGAGCTGCCATAGTGGTTGAAATTGCAGCCACTAATGGCACGGCTAAACCCAGAGCATGTGGACAAGCAATGACCAAGACTGCCACCAATCGTTCTGTGGCGATAACAATGCCAGCACCCACTAGCAACCAAGTAATGAAAGTAATACTACCAGTAACGAGAGCAATAATCGTCAAATAAAAAGCGGCTCGATCCGATAATATTTGCAACCGCGATTTTGAAGCTTGCGCGTTAGCGACTAGACGCATCACACCAGCCAAAAAGGTATGCTCTCCGATTTTTTCTATCATTACCTTCAAACTACCGTCACCGTTAATGGAGCCAGCAATAACGAGCGCGCCCACAGATTTTTCAATTGGTCTAGATTCGCCGGTAATCACTGATTCGTTCAGTTCCGAACGCCCTGTGATGATTTTCCCATCAGCCGGGACCTGTGCTCCGGGTTTGATTAATACGATATCTCCCTCTTTGAGTTCACGTAATGGTATGATTTCCGTTCTATCTCCACGAATCACTTCGGCGTGATCAGGTAGCAACTTAGCTAACTCTTTTAAGGCACCTTGAGCACCCTGTACCGAACGCATCTCTATCCAATGACCCAACAACATAATAGCAATTAAGGACGACAGTTCGAATAACAAATCATGGTTGCGGCCAGATATGATCGAAAAAAGACTGTACAAATAAGCTGCTGAAATAGCAATGGCAATCAGTGTCATCATCCCGGGCAATTTGGCGCGTAATTCACGATAGGCGCTGACAAGAAATATCCAACCACAATAAAAAAAGATCAAACTCCCCAGTAGTAAGAAAACGTATTGGGATCCAAAAAACTGCGGCGCCTGGATGTTAAAAATCATTATGGCCATTTCGGAATAAAAAAAGATCGGGATGGTAATGACTGATGCCACCCAAAATTTAGTCAGGAATGATGCAGTATTGTGACCAGCGTGCTTGTCATGATGCACTTTTCTCATACAAAATGCTTAACGATATTTTCAGTGGTGATACATTCAAACTGACTCTGCGGATAAGCTGCTTTGAAGGCTTTGGGTACAGTGATAGTTTCTTTCCATTTACATTCATAAGCAAAAATTTCCTTGTGCGCATTACTTGATTCAACAAAATCTATTTCGGATCCTTGTCTATTTCTCCAAAAATGAATATCGCTTGAACGCATATTATAAGCCCGCTCTTTTATTTTTTCGGCAATAAAAAAATTCTCAAATATTGCCCCTTTATCTGGTCGCAGATCGATTGGGTCAGTGTTACCGATCAGGGCATTTCGTATACCGACATCATAAAAATATATTTTGTGACTTTTATTAATCTCTTTGGTTTTATTAGTATACAGTGGCGTTAAACGAAAAATAATAAACGCTTGTTCAAGTAGATTTATATAATTGTAAATAGTATCTCTACTGATACCAACTTCTTTGGCCAGTTCTGAATATGATATTTGACTCCCTATGCGCAAGGCGAGTAGTTTTACTAATTTTTCAAAGGCAAATGAGTTGCGTATATCTCCAAATAAAAATAGATCCTTAAATAAATAATCTCCGGCTAATTCTTTAATCAAAGTCGCTTTATCTGCTCTGGATGGAGCATTTACTATAGCTGGATACAAGCCAAATGTGACTAGAGAATCCAGTTCTTTACTGATAGCTATCTGGCCATGCGCAGCCACTACTTCTTTAATGGATAGTGGGTACAAATAAAATTTACGATTTCTCCCTGTTAATGGCTCATTTAATTTATTAGCTAATTCAAAAGAAGATGATCCAGTAGCAATAACTTGTATCTGTTCTACGTTATCTGCCATGAGCTTGAGTGAAATACCAATATCTTTCACTCGCTGAGCTTCGTCAATTACTACTAATTCATATCCGGAGACAAGCTCCGCCAATTCTTTGGCTGACCGGTGTTCAAGTAAAAGAGCTTCTTTGGGATCATCTCCCTGTAAATATAAGGTGTGAGAAAATTTCGCCAGAATAGACTTTATTAAAGTAGTTTTGCCAACTTGTCGCGCTCCATATAACACTACGATAGGTTTTTTGCCTATATTTTCGTACAGTTGATCAAAAATTGTTCTTATATAATTCACGTATATAGTATACAATATATATACTTAAAATAGCAAATATATTTGTAATCTATTGCCCGTGGCACTTCTTGAAGTGTTATCTTAATTGGCTAAACCTTCTAACGCATCGTAATTGGTGATCGTACCTAAAGTATAATCAGCGCTGATATGAAAATAACCATCAGTTGGACTGATATACAGTGGATCGGTGCTGGGATCGAACGTATATGTACATGTCGCCGTTTGCGTTTGATAATGCGGATTTTGCACTTTAATCTTGAATGGATCAATGATAAACGAATCAACTCTAATGGTATAGCTATAATGCAAATCATTCTGATTACTGATATTAACAATGGTACCGGTAACAACCGCATGAATATCTATATCTTTCGTATACGTATGTTGCACGCCGATCACATCGAGAATAATGTGTTCATTCTTGGCCAACTGGGTGGCGCTGCCACTAAAGGTAATATTATCAAGCTCGCCATCACGATAATTTTGTTTCCAATACTCACTTAACTCGCCGGTAAACGCGCCATCCAAACTGCTCGGCATCGCAAAAGTAATTGGACCATCAAAACGAATATCTAAACTGGTTGTTTGCGTACACAAGCCGGTTGCATCACAACCCAGTGCAAAAAAATCATCGCCCGGTTGAAAACCACTATCTTGATAACTACATTGACTAATGGCTTGCCCATGAAAGCCTAAGTTGACGGCGTCGAGTTGCGGTTCGGCAGGATTCTTTAAGGTCAGAACAACATCGCGCGCTACCCATTGATCAGCTGGTAGGGGTGTTAGTATCAATGTGCCAATGTCTTCTCCATACTTACCGGTAATTTCCCAAGGACCGGTTCGTGGAATAGCCGCTAAGGTAAATTGACCAAACTTGTCACTCACCGAGCCCCACTCCGGCAAACCTTTTGGCTGCACCGTGGCACCGCTAATTGGATCGCCATTTTTATTAACCACCATTCCCTTTACACCATACTGTTGAGTGACTTCCAATAAAGCTTGCCAGGCATTGATACGCTTATCCAAGCTTATTGAAATACTAGGTTCGCCAGTTTTCTGAATAATGTTCACAATATCAGCAAAGGATAATTGGGCATTTGCCGAACGGATTAGGGCAATAGTTCCAGCCACTAATGGTGTTGCCATTGATGTGCCGGATAGATAGGTCCAATTATTTCCGCCCACTGTACTCCAAATACCTTCGCCTGGAGCACCAATTGTCACCGGTGACCCAAAATTAGATGAAGCCGCTAAACCATCAACTGTATCGGTATTAGCCACTGTTACTACATCTGTGGTATTTAAAGTATTATAAGCCGCACTTTGAGCATCATTGCCGGCTGAATGTACCAAGATGACGCCTTTTTGTTTTGCGTAAACCGCCGCCGGCTGCATGATTAAATCAACGGCTTGTGTCGCAGTTTGCATGTTAGCCGTCGTCACAGCCGGTAGACCCTGAGCCGCCCGTTGTTGATTGGTATTCCACCAATTAAAGCCCTGGCTCATGGAGATTACCTGCACGTTAGCAGTATTAGCGGCCATCCGAATGGTATCGGCCATTTGGGCAAATGTGATAATTTTGTACGGCACAATTTTTATATTTGGAGCAATGCCAACCAGGCCAACTTGATTAGGCTGCATGGCAATAATACCAGTCACATGGGTACCATGGTCGGGTTTTTCATTCCAGTCACGCAAGCTGTAATTAAAGCCAAGATCGGTTTTAAATACACTCGCTAAATCGGGATGATCTACTTCAAATCCCGCATCAATTACGGCTACCAGCATAGTCGGATCGCCTTGATTAATTTCCCAGGCAGGTTCAGCTTCAATTTGTTTCAACCACCAGTTTTTGGCCGTATCTTGATAATCAGGATCGAGTGGTTCATAATTGTCTTCGACAACATACGCTTCCGTAACTGCCGCTACGCCGGGCTGTATAGCCAGGTTGGCTAAGGCCAGTGCGATACTACCATCTGGTACGCTGATTTCAGTAAAATAAAATTCTGTCACTTGTCCACGCACCGTCGCTCCAGGAACCGAAGCCAGCGCGATAACTTGCTGTTCGGGAGTAGCTGTATTCTGCCAAATAATTTCCAAAACGTTTTTTACCACAGTGAGGCCAGCGCTGTTGGTGGTTAATTCCGTAGTGGGATCTATACTTGGTAAATTCGCAACGACGGCTGCCTTTTCGGTTGATGTTAAATTCTGTTTAAAACCTATAATTATGCCAAAAATAAACGCGCCGATGAGAACTAGAGCTGCAAAACCCAACGCCACGCTACACGAGATGATTATTACTTTGGTTTTTCCTTTTTGACTTGCCATGACAATGTTATTCTACTTGAGTATCATTATGCGGTCAAAACCTGTCTTGAAATCTGTCTATTGCCCGTGACACTTCTTGAAGTATTATTTTAATGGACTACTGCTTACGGATGTAGTATGTTGCTCGAGCTTTGCCTTTGGCAACAATCAGTTTGAGCTGCTTCAGTTTTTTTAACTGTAATTGAGCGGTACGTTTTGGACAATGTACAATATCCACTACATCGCCTACTGTGATTCTACCAAGCGATTCAAGAAAATCTAGAATAGCCACTTGATCTTTATCAAGAAAAACTTGTGAGTTAATATCAGTATCAATTTTTTTGAAGGACAAACTGACGACCTGATGTCTCACTTGATCAATTTCTTCTTTAAACCCATTTACAAAATATTCAAGCCATGGAGTAAAATCTTTACGCCGAGTGACATAATCTTTTCCAATATTAATAGCCGCATAATAAGCCGGCCGGTCATTGTTATAATAATCTTCCAATGCAAACAAACGTCGAAAATCGTAACCGCGTTGATAGAGCACTAGGGTTGCCAAGGCTCGAACAGTGCGACCATTACCATCAGCAAAGGGATGGATGGCGGCTATTTCTTGATGGACAATCCCTGCCACAATTACCGGATTAATTTCCTGGCTGGCGCTACGTTGAACCCAATGAATCAGATCATCCATTAAACCTGGTACCTGAGTGGCTGCTGGAGCTGTATACATGACCTCTTGCTTACCGCCGGCATGCCGTCTGACGACATAGACCATGTTTTTTCTATACCGGCCTGATGATTCAGTGGATAATGTTTTGGTTGTGACCAGGCGATGGATTTTTAGAATAACATTTTTGGTCACTATCTTTTTTTCTTTGATAACTTGCTCGATGTATTTTAAAGCCTTGAGATAGTTCTCTACTTCATACACATCACGCGCTGGTGCATCGACCTTCTGATTGTTTACCAATGCCTCGACTTCACGCACATTTAATCTATTCCCTTCGATCGCTGTTGAACTATGTGTCATACGAACCAATGCCTGACGACGCAGCTTAAACTCCTGTTTGGGAAGAAGTCTAGCACGTTGAATCACTGCTCGACCTTCAGCAATAGTAGTGAGCAAGTCTACAACTTTATTAGTTAATTGATATTCAGGATGAAACATAATGTACCATCAGTATAGATCAAAATACCCAATCGCGCAAGAATCGCGCAAACCTCACTGATGAATTACTGACCATGGCAACGTTTGAAGTGTTATCTTAATAGGAACTATTTAATACTAGTCTAGCCATACATCTTTTGAAATCCCAGATTGACTAATAATACCTTTAAGCGTTCTCGGTTTGATAGCCCTACTACCATGAAATGGCACACATACCATACGAAAAGAACCCGCAGCATGGCCAACATAATACATATGACTTCCTCGCGAATGATGAGGAGTGAAGTTATGATCCCTTAAAAAACGAACAACCTCTTCCGCGGTCCAATTGAAGAGTCCTCGTGACATAGCCTAAACGAATGCAAGTGCTTTAACAGTAGACAAAGAAAATTCACCGATGGTAAAAATCTCTCTTTTTTGATCTTTTACAACTCTAGAGGGGGCGAACATTCTTTCATACTCAGAATCAACTCTTTGGTTCAGAACAGCAGGACGAGCCTTAATTTTTTGAGCCGTCTCAACATAACCCTGCAAGGCTTCAAAAAGTAATAAAAGGGCTTCCTGAGGAGTGGTGCCACTTTCAATAATATTAAACTCTAAACCAACAGCATACCAATCCTCACCTTCTTTAAAGACGACATACCTAACCGATCCTTTTTGTAGAGTATTCTTAAACTTCATAAATAAACCCTAGCATTAATGAAGCTAAAAAGCAAACTTTTGTATGAGGCCACCACATACTGCACTCCGGATGCTGTTTAAGTAGAAACTGGATCGGCGACTGGAGTTGTAGACTCCAGTGCGGTCGTTCGGTATTGTACCACACTAGATAATCCATCAACTGGTCGTTGAACTGACTAGGATCCTACCAGTGGCTACAAGATCGCATCGTCATTATACTGTAAAGAACAGATTACTGAACCAGAAGAAGTAAGAAAGGTCTTAAAAGAACTGGTTTACCAATACAACAATGTTTGGGTACATTCCACTACCAAACAAATTCCCAGGGTCAGATTAGACCAGGCTATCCATACCGGACAGACATTGTTTAGACCATTTACCATTAAGCCACCATTTAAATCGAGTAAGGATATCTTTGCCTTGCGCGACCAACGCGTCGTCGACAACTACCGAAAAATATCCTTTCATAATCTGGAAATTACCGTGTCCGGCGTACCACAACGACACGCCGTTGATTTAAGAGTTGTGCCAAATACGCAACCTGGGCTGGCCGAGGTCAGAATTTGGTTTAAGGATAAACTCGTAGCCACACAATTAGTAAAGCACAGCGATTTAAAGCTAAATTTCTAAAAGTCTACTTTTGGTTTTTTCCTAACAGCGACCTGTAGGTGTAATTGACTTAATCGATAAATTTACTGACCATGGCAACGTTTGAAGTGTTATCTTAATGGGATTAAAATTATTGCTTTAAACGATAATAAGTAGACTTGCCCTGGTTTTGTCGTTCAATTAAACCACTAATAAGCAAGTAGCGCCAATCTAAAGCCCGGGTTGGTTTAGCTCTTTTCACTAGAGTAGCGTAGATAGCATCATTCATTGAACCATGTTCCCGTAAGTAATCCAAGATTAAGCGATGATGTGCTTTTAATCCTGAAGCTGGTGCTGCAATTGATTTTTCTAATTCAGTTTTAACTCGAATCAGTTCATCGATAATACCATCGGTAAAGTATTCCAACCATACAGTAGAGTCTACCTTGAGATCATAATAACTACCACGTTCTCCAACGATGGTAAAGTACTTGGTGACATTGGCATTGTAGTATCGTTCAAAGCTGAATAAATGAAATGTATCTAATCCTAATCCAGCTAGAAGTAGTTTAGTGGCTAAGCGTACAGTGCGACCATTGCCATCTATAAACGGATGAATCAGAACAAATTGTTTATGAAAAACTCCAGCTAATAGCAAGGGGTCAACAGTACCATGTTGTGTGTTTACGAATTCCAATAAATCATTTAGTAATTTTGGTACGTCAGTATGATCAGGCGGCCAGAAAATAGTTTGCCGTGTTTTTGGATCATTCACAAACACAGGTTCAGTCCTTAATGCCCCAGACGTACTCACCGGCAACAACTCCTTCGTCACCATGCCGTGGATGGAAAGTATTTGTTTTTCTTGTAAGGTCTGTACCCCAGCATCAACTTGTTTTTTCAGCTCCAATAAAGCTTCATTGTAATTCAATACTTCTCGTTCGGTATCACGGATATGTGCAGGCGTTTGTTTCAGTAAGCGCTTCACATCAGTGAGTGGGAGCGGATTCCCTTCAATGCTGGTTGAAGCATGAGCTGAAACTTCTCGAGCGATGCGCTCCATTTCAAATAACACCACTTGCGGAAAGCGCCGCTCATTTAAACTACTTACTAACTGACCAATTTTTTTAACATTGGCGAGTAATTTATTCGTTATTGTGTATTTTGGTTCAAACATAAATCTATACTGTATAGACGTATATTAGACGATTTTTAGACAAATGTCAACCTTGAATCAGACTAGTCCTATTGACCATGGCATTTTTTGATATGGCCGACATTACCAAGTGGGAGGCTATAGTAATACTGTAGTGTTATTTTAATGTCTAATTTCATTTCTAGTTTCATAATCACTCTTTAGTGAATAAACGAAGATAGTTGCGGTATTCAAAATCCCGACCATATGTTGTTTTACGATTACGCTGTTCAAGAATGCTAATCTTTACCAACTCGGCGGTGAGTGTATTAGCGCCTTGACGACTAAGCCCTGTCCATTCCCCTATCTTACTCACATTCACGATGGGAAGCTTGTAAAGATTCCTCAAGACTGCCATACCAGTTTTAGACCGTCGGCCACCGAGGGTATGAATTTTTGCCATATCCGTCTCGCGTAACACGTTAATCTTTTTCGAAGTCTCAACTGCCTTGGCTGCCACATCTGCAATACCCTCAAGAAAAAAGTTCACCCAAGGCACAATCTCATTACGATGATGATAGCCCTCTAGCAAATCAAAGTAGAGCTGTCGGTGTCGTTTGAAAAACTCCGAGAGATAAAGAGTAGGTCGCTCCAAAATACCTTGCTGGCAGAGATAGAAAGTAACTAACAGACGACCAGTGCGTCCGTTACCATCTAAAAATGGGTGGATTGTTTCAAACTGAGCGTGCAACAGAGCGGTCTTGATGAGCGGAGACAAATCGCTGGTGTCATGCATAAATTTCTCAAGATCATATAACGCCTGATCCATCTCTGAAACCGGTGGTGGCACAAAACGGGCAGTTTGCGGTGAAGCGCCTCCAATCCAATTTTGCGAACGACGAAACTCACCTGGTGTTTTGCCCGGGGCATCACCAGTTCCTGCCAATAAGGTTTTATGTACTTCTCGAATCAATCGTAGTGACAACGGCAATGTCTCCAGGCGTTTCAACCCATAGTTCATTGCTTTAATATAATGCAAAATTCGATCCACATCTTCTGGAATATCTTTTGTCATTTCAATCTCGGCCCGGATGGAGTCGCTCATCGTTGCCTTGGTTCCTTCAATCTCACTCGACAGTGCTGCTTCCTTACGCACATACATGAAGATGAAAAAGTCCAGATCTGGTAAAAGTTGGGTAATGCCATCAAGCTTGCCAACGGCTAATGTCGCCTTAGCGTCAAGCCGGGCCGTTAATACAGTAAAAGGAATTGCCTGGCTTGGAGGAAACTTTGCAGGAATAAAGGCCTTATAACCGGTAGGTTGATTGACGAATTTTCCTAATTTTACGTTCTCCATAGATGTCAATATAATAATGTTTTACTTGACAAGTGTCAACTAGATGTCAAGTTAGCCTTCTTACCTATTTTGCAAACCCATCCCCTATTTTAGGTAGTTGCTAACTCAGCAATCATCAAATTTACTATGGCTTTTGGGCAGAATTAGTTCCCAATGAGATGGCACTTTTTATACTTCTTCCCCGAGCCACAGGGGCAAGGATCGTTGCGTCCTACTTTTGCTAAGTCGTTCGGCGAGTCGGCTTGATCATTTCCCATCGTTTTTTTAGCACCGTGTAGCTCTTGTTTCACTTGCTTCATTTCCGATGGTGCTAACGAATACGCATCGGCCATTTTGAAAATACTGTACACTACTTGCTTTTGGATGTTGGCGATTAATTCGCTAAACATGCTGTAGGCTTCTTTTTTATACTCTACTAATGGATCGCGCTGGCCATAACCACGCAAGCTAATGCCTTCACGTAAATAACTCATTTGATCGAGATGTTCGATCCATAACGTATCAATGGCGCGCAGATAAAAGCCTTGTTCAATTTTATAGACCACTTCGGCGTTATCAACTTCGGCCACCATCGCTTGATAGCGGTTAGTAGCTAATCGTACCAAATATTCTACCAGGCTAGTACGTGCTTGGGCATCTTGCAGTTTGTTACCGGCTTGCTGCTGTTTAGCTTTTATATCAGCCAATACCTGCTCATCCACCGGAAAGATTGATCGGATTGATTCGTAAATTTCTTGAATGTTCCATTGATGTTCATTTTCTAAATTGGTATGAAATGATACAATTTGTTCAATTTCGTTTTCAACCAATTCCATGATCAGTGTACTAATATCTTCAGGTGGGGATTTTAAAATTTCATTGCGTTTTCGATAAATCACCTCTCGATGTTTATTCATGACATCATCGTATTTAACGAGATGTTCACGAATATCAAAATTATGTCCCTCAACCTTCTTTTGAGCAGTTTCAATTGATCGGCTGACAATGGCATTCTCAATGGGCATATCTTCGGGCCAATTCAGTGTACCCATAATTTTTTTAATCCGATCGGTGGCAAAAATACGCATTAAGTCATCTTCCATTGATACAAAAAATTGCGTCTTGCCGGGATCACCCTGCCGACCAGATCGACCACGTAACTGATTATCAATTCGCCTGGCTTCGTGACGCTCGGTACCAAGCACAAATAAACCACCAACACTGCGAACGATCTCGGCCTGGACAGTATCGGGCGGATTGCCGCCTAAGATGATATCTACCCCTCGCCCAGCCATATTGGTGGCAATGGTGACCGCTCCAGACTGACCAGCTTGCGCGATAATCTCGGCTTCGCGTTCGTGCTGTTTAGCATTCAACACTTGGTGTGGCACGCCAGCTTGGTTTAATAACTGTGACAGAATTTCATTTTTTTCAATTGAAATTGTTCCAACCAATACTGGCACCCCTTGCTGATGCAACTCACTAACCTTGTTGACGACGGCTTTAAACTTGCCTCGTTCGGTACGATAAATAGCATCTGAACCATCGCGTCGCACCATTGGTTGATTGGTTGGAATGACAACGACATCTAATTTATAAATTTTGTAAAATTCTTCTTTTTCTGTCTCGGCTGTACCGGTCATACCGGCTAATTTTTCATACAACCGGAACAAGTTTTGAAAGGTAATGGTAGCCAGAGTGCGTGATTCGCGCTTAATTTCTAAGCGTTCTTTCGCTTCAATGGCCTGATGTAATCCTTCACTGTAACGACGTCCGGGCATTAAACGACCGGTGAATTCATCGACAATAATCACCTCGCCATCTTTGACGACATAATCACGATCGCGCTTGAACAAGGTTTGGGCTTTTAAGGCTTGCTCAATATGATGTACTAAAGTTACGCCGCCAGCTTCGTAAATGTTGACCACATCCAACCACTGTTCCATTTTGGCAATGCCACCATCGGTTAAGGTAGCCACGCGCATTTTTTCATCAATGTTATAATCGTCATTTTCCACCAATTGCTCCACCAACTGACTAAACCGATAATACTGCTTGGTAGCTGCCTCGGCTTGCCCGGAAATAATTAATGGGGTGCGGGCTTCATCGATTAAGATACTATCGACTTCATCGACAATGGCATAAGATAACCAGCCTCGTTGCACGCGCTGATCAATGGTTTGCACCATATTATCACGCAAATAATCAAAACCAAATTCGTTATTGGTGCCATAGGTGATATCGGCTTGATAGGCTGTTGTACGATCAACGGCTCGTAAATTATCCATGTCTACTTTAAAGGCCAATTCGGTATCGGTGACGGTACTTTGGTCAGTGGTATCAGCCCGCTTTTGATAATCGGGATCAAATAGATAACTCACCCCTTGGTTTTGAATGCACCCAACACTCAAATTTAACCAATGATATAACCGCCCCATCCAATCAACGTCACGGCGAGCTAAATAATCATTCACTGTCACCACATGTACGCCTCGACCAGTTAAGGCATTCAAATACACTGGCAGAGTAGCAGTAAGCGTTTTGCCTTCACCAGTTTTCATTTCGGCAATTTTACCATGATGTAACACCATGCCGCCAAGCAATTGCACATCGTAATGACGTTGCCCTAACACTCGGCGCGAAGCTTCTCGAACTGTGGCAAAAGCTTCTGGCAGAAGTTGCTCAAGGGTTTCATGTTGGCTTAGCCGTTGTTTGAATTCGACAGTTTTAGCTTTCAGTTCATCATCGCTCAATGACTGAAACTGTGCTTCTAGGGCCGTAATGCGTTGCACTACTGGCTGCAACTGTTTAATTGCTTTGGCGCTAGGATCGCCAAATAATTTTGTGAGCAGTGCCATGACAATTACTCTTCAGTAGCCAGGGTTGATTTGAGAGCACGCTGGGTGGAAGCGGCTTTACGTTGCTTGGCTTGATAACGTTCTTTACGATCACGCAGCTGGCGTTCGAGTTCATCTTTTACAATATCAATAGCGGCATAGGCGGTGGCGGCTACTTCTTCGGTATATAACACATCATGCGATACATGCAATTGAGCAGTCACTCGAAATGATTCGGCATGTTGTTCGCGTAATGATTCAATGGTAACCCGTAATTCAATAATTTGATCATCGAATTTACTTAAACCGCCAATTTTTTCTTCGCTATAGGCTTTCAAGGCAGGGGTTAAATCTAAATTTTTCCCGGCAAGGTTGAAGTTCATGGTTAAGAAACACCTAATAATTAAGCGGATCTAGTATAGCACTAAAATCCAACGTATTCAATCTCTTCCTGCAGTTGCACCCCCAGCTGATCGCGGACTTGTTGTTTAATATAAGAAATCAATTGCACAACCTGATCAGCGGTAGCCTGACCAGTATTGATAATGAAATTAGCGTGTCGTTCGGATACTTTAGCGCCACCAATTTGAAAACCCTTTAAACCTAATTGATCGATTAATTGCGAGGCAGTACTGTTTATTGGATTACGAAAGGCACAACCGGCGGTATCTTCACCGACATTTTGTTCATTCTTCTTGAGCTTCGTTAATGCTACCATCCGTTGGCGCAGAGCAGTGTTGTCGCCAAAGTGAAGCTGAAAACTGGCTTGGAGAATAATCCACGGCTGATGTTTAAACATACTGTCGCGATACTGAAACTGGCAATCGGCCCGAGTAAATATTTTTTGATTACCCTGACGATCGCACGCTACAACCGATTCGACTATCTGACTAATATCAGAGCCACGACAACCGAGATTAGCCCACACCGCTCCCCCAACCGAAGCCGGTACGCCAGTGGCAAATTCCAAACCAGCCAAGCCAGCGTTCACAGCTAAACGAATGGCAGTGTTTAATAATACACCGGCTCCAGCCGTAAGCCTGGTAGTGGTAATACTGATATCATGCAATTCCATCTTGATGACCAACCCATCAAACCCGCGGTCATGAACGAGCACATTACTACCCCCTCCTAAAATATACACCGCCATGTTGCTGGATTGAGCCATGGTCAAGGCTTGTAATAATTCGGCTAGCGTTTTGGCTCGTAAAAAATATTTAGCTGGTCCACCAATTTTGAATGTGGTGAACGGAGCTAATGGCACCTGCTGCTCGATCGGCAAACCTTCAAACATTGCTTAATTCTTCAGCTACTCGATAAATATCTCCCGCTCCAATAATCAATACAACATCGTTTGGTTCAATATGTTCGGCCAAAAGTTTTTTTGTTTTTGTGCCATCCGGCGAATACAATACTAATTTACCGGTTTGTTCAATCGTATTCACGATATCATGTGATGACACAGTTTGATCCTCTTTGGCTTCGCGGCCAGCCACATCATAAATTTCTTGAATAATGACTAAATCAGCCGCGTCGAAGGCGGTGACAAATTTTTTGAATAAACGCCGAGTGCGATTATGCTGATGGGGTTGAAATACCACTACGATGCGGCGTTGCGGATAACATTCTTTAGCCGCCTTAATAGTGGCGGTGACAGCCGTAGGATGATGGGCGTAGTCAGAAATAATGGTAGCTTGGCGATATTCTCCGACCACTTCAAAGCGACGCCAAGTACCAGTAAACTTTCTCAAAGCGGCTTGAATAATTTTACCAGCAATACCTAAATGCCGAGCATAGGCAATTACCGCTAGAGCATTATAAATATTAAAATCGCCTGGCACGGATAACGTATACCGCGTGTCCCCTACTTTGAATGATTGCTTTTGACCATCTTTTTTAATATCGATAGCCATCACATCGGCTGGTTCAACTAAGCCATACGAAACAGTGGTACCATCAAAACCGAGTTCCCGACTTTCAGAATCGTCGGCGTTGCGGATAAATAACCCATCAGCCGGCAACATATTCACAAATTGCTGGAAGGTCATTTGGATATGATCAATATCCCGATAATAATCTAAATGGTCTTCTTCAATATTGCTCACAATGATCGTGGTGGGATGCAGCTGCAGCATGTGCGCTTTGTATTCACAGGCTTCGATAATAAAAACATCTTGGTTAGCGCCCACGCGCACATTACTATGTAGTTCCTTGAGCATACTGCCCATGATAGCGGTGGGATCTAGGCCAGCTTCTTGTAACACCATAGTGAGCATAGCCGTAGTAGTGGTTTTGCCATGCGTGCCAGAAATAGCGATGCGGTGTGTATACTGTTTCATCAAAGCGCCAACCGCCGTAAAATAGCTGACTGTTTTATCACCTAACCCACGCTGAATTAAAACAGCTCGTTCTGGATTTGTTTCTGGTACAGCATCGGAATAGACATACAAATCACAATCCAGCGGTACGTGATTGGCCTGTTGTAATACATGCACCATAATCCCTTCAGCCTGCAATGCTTGGGTTATTGGGCTATCAACTAAATCTGATCCACTGACTTGTTTACCACGTAATTTTAGTAGTCGCGCCAAACCTGACATACCAGCTCCGGCAATGCCAATGCAATAAATTGATTGCACGAGTTTCATATCCATACCCTAGCGCTAGTATATCACAGAATAGAGGTCGGCTAACAAATACAACGAACCCGTAATAACACCAACATCGCGTCTTGTCAAACGATGTTGCAACTGTTGATAGGCTTGCTGGCTATTTGGCATCAGCTGTATTGGTAAGGTTGGTTTAAACTGTTGCAGCACTGTTTTAATATCGCCCAGTGGGGCACTATCAGAGAAAGCTGTGATGATGACCTCGTCGGCCACTGCCATAATTGGCTGCAAGGTATGGTAAAGATCTTTGGTATACTTGATGGATAACAATACAATCACCCGCTGGTCAAGTTTACGCGGCACCAGCTGTTGAAACGAATCAATAAAGGCAGCCATTTTTTGAGGATTGTGAGCGCCATCGGCAATGATTAATGGTTGGCGTTGCAGTATTTGAAAACGAGCCGGTAATGTTAGATGGGCTAAAGCTCGACGCACGACTGTTACTGGAATGGATAAGTGATTAGCCACGGTGAGGGCCAAAATAGCGTTGCGTACTTGAAATACACCCGGTACACCTAAAGTAATATGATGCCACTGTTTATAGGAAAAGGTCGTGCCGCGTAGACTAGCGTGATGTATGCTCGCACCATTCAAATTAACGTATCGACCGCGCTTAACCAAGCGTGAACCAGTAAAACCCACTACACCTGGTTTGATAATAGCGGCTTTGTGTTGAGCAATAGCAGTTTTGGTTTTACCCAGTATTTCGGTATGATCTAAACCAATGTCGGTTACAATTGCGACCGTTGGTTGTACTACAGTGGTAGCATCGTAGCGACCGCCAACGCCTACTTCTACTATGGCGTAATCAACCTGCTGTTCAGCAAAATATTGAAAGGCTAGGATTGTCCACCATTCAAAGCTGGTGAGGTGACAAGTTGTTAAACGGGATTGTATTGTATTCATTAAGCGTACTACCGTGCCAGCAGCCACTGGCCGCTGATTCACCATGATACGGTGCAACGTTGTTGGCAGAGCTGGTGATGAATAGAGCCCAACGCGCCAGCTGGCTTGTTGCACAATAGCAGCGATCATAGCACAGGTAGAACCCTTACCCGATGTGCCGCCAACCTGAATCACTTGATACCGCAGTTCGGGATGCTGTAATCGGTTAACGGCGGTTTGCATCCGTTGCAATTGGTAATAATCATCTCGGTGCTGATCTTGTCGCTGTAGATACCGTTCAACTTGGCTGAAGTTGATAAACTTCATTGGGTTAGCTGAACGATGTAGTCAGCTAAGGTGTTGGCCGCCGCCGGAGGAAATAATTGCTGAATGGCTTGGCCTAATTGACTACGACGGGAGGCATCATGCAACACATCCTGAATCAAACGCGTCAACTGTTCAGGGGTTAACTTGGTTTGATCTAGCACTATGGCCGCTTGGTGTTTGATCAACAGAGCAGCATTCTTTTCTTGATGACTATGAGGTAATGGTATGATGATAGCTGCTTTGGCTAAAGCTCCTAACTCGGCCAGGGTACCTATCCCCGCCCGACATACTATCACATCGGCCTGATGTAAAGCTTCTTTCATCGGTTCAGCCAAAAGTTCAAATTGCTGATACCGTGGATGCGGTGAGATAGTTTTGGGCAACTTATTTTTTCCGGTAACATGAATCACATTTGCTTCAGCACAAATTGCTGTGGTGACTAAAGTATTTAATCCTTGAGCGCCGGTACTGCCGCCAAAAATGAATACCGTGGGATAACTAGCATCAATGATTAATTGTTGTGTAGTTGGGGTTAAGTTACGTACCGGATTACCAATCCAATCAGCCCCGCGTAAATGAGTGTCGACCAAGGCTTTAGTGAGGCGACTAGCAAACGGAGCCATTAAACGCACAGCTAGACCAACCGTTACATCGGGTTGATGTACTATGGTAGGAATCCCACAACACCAAGCGGCCCATACTACTGGTACGGATACAAAACTACCAGCCGACACTACTACCTGTGGACGCAGTTTCAATAACAGATACAAAGACTGCCAAAAAGCTGCCAGAATAATGATTGGATCAGACAGATGCCGCCACGACCAATACCGCCGAAACTTACCAGCCAAGATTGGTTGGTACCGAATGATTGGTGGAATCAGTTGACGTTCAATGCCCCGGCGGCTGCCAAAAAAAAATAATTGTTGCTTTGGCAAGTGTTCCGCTACAGCCAGCAAAGGCGTGACTGATCCAGCTGTGCCGCCACCAGTGAGTACGATTTTAGAATCATGAATTAAGAATAATGAATTATCGTAATTCCTTGATTCATGCTCCTTAATTCTTAATTCATGATTCATGATTCTATTTCGTTTGTCTTGAAATATTAATCAAAATCCCCAAAGCAGCTAATAACATTACCAACGAAGTGCTACCATAACTCACCAGTGGCAGTGGAATACCAGTGAGTGGCACCAAAGCCAACATCGCCATAATGTTAACAATGGCCTGAAAAATTATCCAAGTGGTAATGCCAGCTGCTAAAATTTTGCCATAGGTATCCGGAGCAGTTTTGGCGACGCGATAGCCTTGCACCATGAATACCATATACAATATCACTAAACCGACGGAGATGATAAAACCCATTTCTTCGGCTACCACGGCAAAAATTGAATCGTTACTGGCTTCAGGCAAATAGTTAAATTTTTGACGTGATCGACCTAAACCAACCCCTAATAAACCACCCGAACCAATCGCCAATAAAGCTTGGTTGATATGATAGCCAATGCCAAGAGGGTCTAAATCGGGATTCAAAAATACCGTCAAGCGATGAGCGCGATAACTGAATGAGGGAATAATCAGTGGTAACACTTTTACAAAAAAAAGTATAACGGCCAGGCCACTGCCACCTAAGACCAATAAATGTTTCCAGGGAGCACCGGCCACAAAATAAGCGGCCATGGCAATTATCCCAATCACAATCATGGTGCCGAGATCCTTTTGTACTAACGCAATCATGAACACTAAAAATCCTATCATGATACTGAAAGGGGCTAACCCGGTAGACCAATCATGAATAGCTTTCTCTTTGGCTTCTAGCCATACTGCCAAATAAATTAAAAAAGTGAGCTTAACAATTTCAGATGGTTGAAAAATAATCCCACCGAATCCGATCCAACGTTTGGCACCAAGTAATTCTACACCGATACCAGGCACCAATACTAATAGCAACAATACCACGCTAACCGCCATCATGGGGAAAGCTAGCTGTTTCCAAATGTGATAATCTAATCGCGTTAATAACCACATCATCGGCAATCCCAAACACACACCATACAGTAACTGATGTTTGACGAAATAGTTCGGATCAGAAAATTTTTCAAAGCCCTCTACAGAGCTAGCCGATGACAGCATGATTAAACCAAAGATTATCAACAAAATAATAGTACCGATCAGAGTATAATTTGGTTCATGCCAGTTACGTTTCATTTGGTTTATCGTTTTAACACTGCTAAAAAAGCATCTTTGGGAATATCCACTTTACCAATTGATTTCATGCGGGCTTTACCTTTTTTTTGTTTTTCTAATAATTTACGTTTGCGAGTGACATCGCCACCATACAACTTGGCGGTGACATCTTTACGCATCGCCGGAATATGTTCTGAAGCAACCACTTTGCCGTTTAAAGCCGCTTGTAGCCGCACTTCAAATAATTGACGGGGTAAGATTTTTTTTAACTCTTCCACAATCTTACGGCCAGCACTAATGGCTTCGGCTTGATACACAATGGTGGCTAAAGCTTCAACCTGGTCGCCAGCCACCAGAATATCCATGCGTCGAACCTGGCAAGGAATATAGCCTTTAAACTCATAATTCATTGAAGCATATCCCGAGGATACATTTTTTAATTTATCATAAAAGTCAACAATAATACCAGCTAATGGTACCAGGTAATGAATAATCACCCGATTGGCATCGAGATATTCAATTTCAGAAGCGGTCGGTTGACCATGTTTATCTTGCAGTAAACTGATAGTACCACCAATATATTGACTCGGAGTAAGTACATCAACCTGCATGACCGGTTCTTCTACTAATTCGATGACGGTAGGATCGGGCCAATCTAACGGTGATGATACCATGATCACTTGGCCAGCGCGCTGGGTGACTCGATAAGCTACCGAAGGAGCAGTAACGATGACATCAAGTTCGTGTTCACGCTTTAAGCGTTCTTGGACAATTTCTAAATGCAGTAATCCTAAAAAACCACAGCGAAAACCATAACCTAGGGCTTTGGAATTTTCCGGTTCAAAGGCTAAAGCAGCATCACTTAATTTTAATTTACCCAAAGCTTCGCGCAGCTGGGGGTAATCATCCCCTTCTTTACAAAATAAACTGGCATACACCATCGGCTTTACTTCAGTGTATCCTGGCAAAGGCTTGGTGGCTGGAGTTTTTGTTAAGGTAATGGTATCGCCTACTTTACAATCGGCCACTTCTTTAAAACCGGTAATGACATAACCAATTTCGCCGGGGAGCAGTTGCGGTTGAGCAAGATATTTCGGTGAAAAAAACCCTACTTCTAAAGCCTCGGATTGTTTATGAGTAGCCATAAAGGTGAGTTGATCAAAGCGCTTGATGGTACCTTGCATTAGGCGCACATAGGCCACTACCCCACGATAATCATCAAAGGTGGAATCAAAAATTAACGCTTGGGTAGTATCGGCTGACACCGTTGGAGGTGGCACCCGATTAATCACCGCCTGCAATACCGCCGTTATATTCTCACCGGTTTTAGCTGATACCGCGATAATTTCTTCATCTTTACTACCGAGAATTTTTTTTATTTCTTCACGCACAGCCGACACATTCGCAGCTGGCAAATCGATTTTGTTAATCACCGGTATAATCTCTAAATTTTGTTCAACGGCTAAATATAAATTCGCCAAGGTTTGCGCTTGAATACCTTGAGTGGCGTCAACTATTAATAAGGCTCCTTCACAACAGGCTAATGAGCGTGACACTTCGTAGGTAAAATCAACATGTCCGGGTGTATCAATTAAGTTCAAGATATAGCCTTGGTAGTTCATCCGAACCGGCTGCAGTTTAATGGTAATGCCACGTTCCCGTTCTAAATCCATGGTATCTAACATTTGGGCTTTTAGTTCACGAGTTGATACGGTACCGGTAATTTCTAACAAACGATCAGCCAAGGTGCTTTTACCATGGTCAATATGGGCAATGATGCAAAAATTTCGAATCCGATCAAGGTTCATACGTCACCGTGTAATTGAATAAAGAGAATGGTCCAGTCATTACTCCGACATAGTAGGTTTGACCATAGTTGGCCGAGCGGCGTTCTAATAGGATACCTTGGGGTAATTGCTGTGGCGGAATAGTTTGAAGCATAATAATAACATGCCTAGTGCTACTAGGCACTGTAATAGTGGTAGTGTTATGCCAGGTTAATTGATACTGCTGGGCCTCTAAATAATATTGCCGATTGGGCGACACTTCAATTAAATGACTCATTGGCACAATAGCACTCAACTCTCGAAACACTTCATCGTTACGGACTGGTAAACCATTGCCAGCGGCCGGATATGTAACGTTGCGCCCAGCCAGTATTACCGTGGTAGCAGGATCGTATGATTGTACTACCTCTTGTAAGGTCGTTAAACGATCATCGGTTTGTTGAATATAGCTAGCATTCAGTTTGAACAACATCGGTAACTGCCGGGCCAGTTTTTGTAAAGCAATATCAATGCGCCGTTGGGGCAAATAGGCTGGATGGGTATAGGCTGGTACCAGCCATAAAAAAATACTGGCCTGCACTAACCAAGCTAGGCCAACCATAACGCCAACGCCATACCACCAGCGGCGAGCGTGTTGACTACACCAATATAACCCGGCTGCCACTGGCAAATACAGACTGGGAATAATAGTAAGCAGATAGCCAATTTGTCCGAAATGGATTAAACCATATACCAGTAATGATGGCATAATCCAGGCTACTCCAAAAATGACATAGCGCCAATCAGGCCAACGTTTGGTGTGAGCCAGCTGATAGATTTTGCTCACCGCCATTACCCCTACTACTAGCCAAAGTACGTTACCAACTGCTAGTAATGATTGTCCTAGCGTTACGATTGTTTCCCAGTTAGCCGACCAGCTGGCTCCAGCGACGATTGATGTTGTTTCGGCGGCACTACGATACTGTTCAATTGAATCTATCCAATAGGCGGCTGGTCCGCCTGATAATAGTAGTAACGGGATCAACCAAACTAGTACCAAAGCAACCATCATCACTAAACTTACACTAATTGACTGCCACCGGCGCATTCGCCACCAATGAATGGCTAACACCGGTAAAAATAACACTACCAGCGATGGACGAAAGCCCGAAGCAATGCCTAACAGAATAGCGGCGGCATAGCCATAGTGGTCGCGCTGCTGTTGTTGTAAAGTATGGAACGATGCCAAAGTAAAAATACTTAACCAAATAGTAACGGCGGCATCTACTACATAGGTCAACGGTACTACTCGATACAGCCAAAACAAGGGATTAGTAGCAAACAACAACGTTACAATCACCGCTAACCAGCGCTGCCCATACCACCGCCATACTACATAATACATCCCCAGCACAGCACAGCTGGCAATCATTATGGTAATCATTACTAAGGCCGCTCGTGGTGAAACTGCTAGAGCTACTAGTTTACCGAGAGCAATATATAATGGGTAGCCTGGCGGATGAGGCTGATGCATGTGTAATGAAAAATGTCGTACACCCAATTCAAATTGAGCGGCATCCCAATTAAATGGCTGCCGACTAAAATATGGTATGGTTGTGATCAATTGAAACAGGACTACACCAATGATTGGCCAACGCTGCTGTTGCCAAAATTTTTTCATGATCGGCTAAAACGGATTACCCCACGCAATTTAGTAAAATACCGACCAATAATATCAATTTCAGTAAAATGAAAATACCACGCTATGGCAAAATAGGTCAGACCACCAGCCATTATACTGAAAATTGTTTGCAGTAAAATACCAATAAAGGTACGCATATCAACTAATGGAGCGATAAAATATTTCATCCCTTGAATCACTGCTCCCATAACCAGGGCTGCCCCTACAATACGCCACACCGATTGAATAATGATACGATCATCTAAATCACCACAGCGCACTCGTAATACCACTAATAGTAACAACATGCTGGCTAAGCTTGATACAGCAAAGGCTAGTGCTAATCCATACAGGCCAAAGTATGGCACAGCCAACCAGGCTACTACAATGTTCAACACCATGCTGATAATACTAATAATCACAGGAGTTTTGGTATCATGATGCGCAAAGAACGATCGCGTTAACAAGGGAATGGTAGCCTGGGCAAACATCGCTACTGAAAAAAAACCAAGTACCTGGGCCGTCAGTACAGTGGCATCCCAATCGAATCGTCCTCCACCGAATGATCCTAGCACTAATCGTACAAACTGGGCTCGCAACAGTAACACTGTTAAGCTCACCGGGATAATTAAAAACAAAATGCGCCGAAAATTAATTGAAAAGATAGTTTTAAATTTTGCGAGATCATTTTCAGCCAACGCTTGCGAAAATACTGGAAACGATGATAGGGCTAATGATACTCCAAACACATTAATTGGAAACTGCTGTAAGTTATCAGCCCAGGTCCAGATACCTAAGCTGCCTTCCGGTAAACGTAAAGCTAAAGCAGCAATGATCATGGCGTTAATTTGGACAATACCAAGGGCTAAAGCGCGTGGTGGCATTAAGCGTAACATTTTTTTGACACCCGGCTGGCGCCAGTGCCACCGCCAGTGATAACGATAACCGGTGCGCCAAACGGCTGGCAGTTGAATGAGCCAATGCAACGCCGCTCCTAGCACTACTCCGCTAGCCAATCCATTAATACCAAACCGAGGATACAGCCAAACAATACCGATGATAATGCCAACATTATATAAAATTGGCGCCAATGCAAACGCCACAAAGCGACGATACGATTGTAAAATACCCGATGCCACATTACTTAATGTAAAAAACATAATACTGCATAACATCAAGCGCATTAACATAGCGGTAGTGTGTTGTTGATCAAGCGATCGAGTTGCTAATAACCACTGGCTAATCCATGGTGCTACTATCCACCCTAGCACTACGCCGGCTGCCACGAATAACAAAAGAATATTCAAAATTGTACTAGCAGTATAGAAAGCGACGTTATCACCGTATTTTTTTTTAACGTCAATAAAAATAGGGATAAATGAAGCTGATAGCGCCCCTAACACTACGATATTGAATAATAAATCAGGCACTTTAAAAGCAGCCGTATACATATCAATGGTGGCTGTACCAGCGAAATATTTTGCCAACAAATTATCACGCAATAATCCAGCCACGCGCGATAGTACCGAAGCCAGGGCGATAATCATGGCACCGCCCACAATACTGGTTGATAATTTCGCCAGTAGAGCCCGCACCATGGCTAACGTTGTTCAAACACGATTCCTAAATAGGCATCATGCCATAACGCGCTATGGATAGTACCGCTGGTAGCAGCCGGGTACGCCCAGCGCATCTGATAATTTTCTGGATAGATTACACTGGTAATCACCAACGGATCAAATGATCCTGGTTGCTTTTGGATCAATAAACTATAACTATCAACCGGCTGAAATAAACCGTTCAGCTGTAATTGAAATGGCAATTGATACTCTAATACTACTCGGCTGGTTTCGCCTGGTCGGGTTTCTATCCAATTACCAAAGACAGTTTTATCAAATTCAGTATTGATTCGAGTATGACTGGCTTCATCAATAATGGTATCGCCCGATATATCAGTTAAATCAATATCTGGTTGATAATCGGCCGCGGGGTCAAATTCTAATTTTGGATCTGGTTGAGTAAATCCTTCGGCCCGCAACAACCTGCTGCCAGCTGGAACATAGGTACGCAAGTAATCCCAGTTATTGACGTTGGCAAACTGATCGTTGCTGGAGCCGCGGTGTACTCGAATAATCTCAACCGTATCAATAATACTGCCGTCCGCTTGAATAGCGGCCTGGTGTTGGATAGTTTCATCGATCACTCCATCAGTTTTCCCACCGTTGATATTTGTATCCACCACCATCAAATAATCTTTACTAGCCGAGCGCACGGCTCCGGTCCAGCCTAGTGCAGCCATTTCGCTTTGTAAAAATTCATCGTTAAAATACACTAACATGTCTTTTTGACTAAGAGCGCTGTAAAAAATTTGCAACACTGGTAAAAAATTTTCTACTCGGCCGTCAAATAAATTATTGAGCAAACGCGGGGTAAGATCGGCAATAAATTTTTTCGATTCCTTGGTATCATCAAATTTACGTTCGGCTTGCACTTGGGTAATATCGTAAAAATTTTCAGCGGTGACGATAACATCATATTCAGGCATTTCAATTGGGCCAGTCAAGGCTAACATCTTTTCAATCACATCCGGTGTAAATGTAATCACTCCATCTACGGTTGAACCACCGCTTTTGCGATAAAACCACTGTACTTTTTCGGCTGAAGTTGGAAAATCTGGCCACCAGTTGGCATCTTGCATCTGCCAATGTGGGTTAACGTAATGCAGCGGTGTGGGAGAAATAACATGAGTTTTAAGACTACCAAGTAAATCATACGGTCCACCGCCTGGAATATTCAGACGTTGTACAGCACCCTGACGAATATCAACTACTGCAAAACTGCCAATAAATCCACCGGTTGGTCGTAATTCACGATTGTTTTGAAATAGTACCAAATAGCGTTTAGCCTGATCGTGGCCTAAAATCGTGAGCATGGTTTCGGTTAAGGTGAGCAACTGATTAATACTTTGAGAAACAATTGGCATTTTATCTTTAGCCAATTGAATATTAGCTTGATAATCAGCTGGTACGGTGCTTAAATCGACCGCTTGCAAAGCTACGGTAGCACGTTGCAAGCGCGGTATAGCTGGGCGTAACGCTGAATGAGCCACTACTAACAAATCGGTGAGAGTGAGTTGTTGACTACTATCAGTGTTAACCTGTGGTAGTGGTAATTGTGACAACAATTCAATGGCGGTGGTGACGTCGTGCCCGGCGGCAGCAATTTGTTCCCCGGCAATTAAAATATTTTCGGCACTGACAAATTGATCGCCAGCGGCCGGCAAGATGCGGAGAATTGGCGTAAGAGTGGCATCAACTGATGTGAGCTGATCATGGGCTGTTCGAAAATCGGTGGAAGCGCTAGTAAATGATTCGGCGGCTCCTGTAAAATCGGCTAGGCTGGCAGCTTGCGTGCCTTGGCGTAAGTTATTGACGGCTTCTTGTGAAGTAGTTAACACTGCGTCACGCACTGCATTGACTCGTTGGTACATTCCTAAAGCGGCTAACGGTGCCACTAACAAAATACAGATCATGGTAAAACCAGCTAGCGGCTTGACTATCGGCCAGAGTGGTGAACGTATACCTTTGGCTGGAACCGGGGGTGGTGGGGTGTGGGATTGGATAGATGGTAATTGGCGACGTTGGCGTTGGCGCTGCCACCATGATACTTTCGGCGCAGCTTGTACTGGTGCAGAGGTACTGGTATGCACCTGACGTAAATCAATCACATTAGAACGCGGCACACCCAGATGATGAGCTTTATCGTGATGATTATGTAAGGCTGGTGGTTTAAGATTTGGTGAATAGCGATTCATAAAGCTGCAGAGTGGTTTGAGCGGTGATGCGCCAATTATACCGCTTAACTTGTTGATACCCGCGAGCAATCAAATTAGCCCGCAAGGCTTGATCGGCGACTAAACGCTGAATTTGTTGCATTATACCATTGACGTCTTGAAAATCAAAATATAAAGCGGCCGCTCCCAGCACTTCTGGTAAACATGAACTGTTAGATGAAATTACTGGTGTGCCATAATACATGGCTTCGAGTGGAGGTAAACCAAAGCCTTCATATTTTGAAGGAAAAATATAAGCCAAAGCACCCCGATATAGAGCCGGTAAATCATGATCGGGCACAAAACCAGGAAATACTACCTGCCGCTCAACATCACGCGCCCAGGCCGATTGCTGCAAGCGTAGATAAAAATAATCCGCTTTACCAACTAATACCAATGTCAGTGGCATTGTCTTCTGTCGTTTGAATTGCTGCATCAGTTGCATTAATGTTTCTAAATTTTTATGCGGGTAGGCATTACCAATGTACAACAAATATGGTTGATGAATGCCATAGCGTTGCAACACTGCCGCTGCCGCGCTTTCGGTAACGGGTTGACTGGTAAAATCGTCAACCGCTTCGTAAGTTACCACTACGCGATCGGCTGGCACCTGAAAAAAATCAACAATGTCTTTTTTTGAATATTGCGATACGGTGACAATAGCTTTGGCATGATGAGCGGCATGAGCAATGACTCGATTATACGCGAATTGTTTTAGCCGATACATCATTGGTCCTAGCGTGGTAGCTCGTTCAGTTGGAAAACGACTAATAATTAAATCATGAATGGTCACAACAAACGGCCCACGATACCACAACGGTACATTAAAATGAGGAAAGTGCATGAAGTCTAGGTTAGCTTGCCGAATTTTTATCGGCATGAATAATTGTTCAGCTAAAGAATACCAGTGATAAGGTGCTTGTACAATTTCAACCCGGGGTTGATTTTTATATTTCGATACCGCCGCATATTTCTGCACAAACAATACATACGAATTACGCTGATCCACTTGCAGTAAATGTTCAATCAGTTTTTGAGTATAGCGTCCTAATCCTTTTGATTGTTCGCCACCAAAGAAGCGAGCATCAATGCCTATGCGCATGGGGAGTATTATATACTGCTTGTTGTAAAACAGCCAATGTGGCCTTGGCGGTACGTTGCCAATGATATCGGGCCAATACTGCTGGAGCAGCCGCCAACAGTTGTGAGCGGATGGCTGGATCGTATTCAAAGGTAGTAATAGCGTGAGCGATGGAGGTGATTGAGTATGGATCAATATAGTAGGCGGCCTGACCAAGAATTTCTGGAATGGCACCGGCCCAACTGGCAATCACCGGGCAATTCAACTGCAAAGCTTCTAACGGCGGAAAGCCAAAACCTTCATAGATACTAGGGTACATAAACCAGCTGGCTTGTTTGAGCACGTAGGTTTTTTGCGCTGGCGTAACATATCCTAAATAATAAATGTCCCGTTGACCGGTGATAGTGCGTAATAACTGACGTGACTTCCACCCCTGCTGCCCCATCAATACCAAGGCTAACTGACTAGTTGGGTGCCGTTGTTTAAAATAAATAAAGGCTTGCACTAATGCTAGAGTATTTTTGCGTGGTTCCAAAGTGGAGAGAGCTGCGCAGTAATGTAGTGGCAGGGTAACACTGATTGGTGCGGCAGCTGGCAGAGTTGGAACGCCTGAATAAATAGTATGTACATGTCGGGGTGATAGATGATATTGCTGCAACACCGCCTGACGAGTGCTGTGTGACACTGCAATAATTTCATTGGCGCGTTGTAACAAATGCTGCGGTTGCACTGCCCAATGCCAGGCTCGCCGGCGCCATGATAAAAATTGCGGATAGAGCTGATAACTAGTATCATGAACGGTAACGACTAGGGGTGTATGTTGAGCCAGTGGCAGAATATGCCAGTTTGGAGCAAACATCACATCAATAGCACCCAGCCAATGTTCTATTGCCGGCATGAGCTGTAATACACTGGCGCCATGAAACAACTTATTTGGTAATTGAATATGACGCCAGCTGATATTTGACTGCTGTTGGAGTTGTTTTAATAAAACAGTTTGGCCAAGCTTACGACCACTGACAAATAAAACAAATTCCGTATCGGGCGCGGCTTGAGCCATGGCCTGAATAACAGCCACAGCATAGGTACTAATACCAGAGGGTTGCGCTTCGGTAATACTACGCGCATCAATACCAATGCGCATACAGTATTTAATCAGCTTGCAAATAGCGTTTGATATATACCAACACAACTGCACCAAGAGCACCGGCCACTGTACCTAGTAACACTGCTAAACCAGGTTGACTAGGCTGATACACCAGCACGGGTGGCAAAGCCTGTAACTGCCACAATGGTTGATCGCGATCATCCAGTTCAGCCTGGGCGGTGAGTGTATTGAGTTCAGCAGTCATACCGCCGGCTAAGGCTTCAGCCGCAGTTTGTTGCTGCTGGCTAAAAGTGACAGTAAATTGTTGAGCTGAATCTTGATCGGTACGAAACTGATTGGTGAATCGACTCAAATTATCAATTTCATAGGGCAAGGCCGCTTGCTGATAAATTGCTTCAATGACCGCCGGACTCCGTAACACGCTCATTAAATACTGGGTAAAAATTTCCGCTCCTTTTAAATCGTAATACGAGCCGTATTGATAATCTACGGTGCTAGAACGGTTAATGAGCTGCACTTGATACGTTTGGACTACTTTAAATACGGCTGGTCGCCGCCAGCTAACGAACCCAGCAATACAGCCTACGATGAGAGCAAACATAACAATAAACCAGGCTGATTGCTGTAAATAATGAATATGGTGCTTTAATTCCATAAGTGCAGATTAATGGTTTGGGGTAAAATGTGCAAGGGCATCTTCAACATACTGTTGAATCGCTTTAGTAAACACCGGTAAGGAAAATTCTTCAGCCCGCGCCCGAATGCGACTGGGTTGATACTGCTCTGGCTTAAACCGCACCACGGCATCGGCTAAATCCTCCCAGGTTTGATAGTAAAAAAATTCTCCCGTTTCGCCAGCGAGCACAATTTCTTGAGCGCCGCCAGCGGCATAGGCAATCACTGGCCGGCCGCTAGCCATAGCTTCTACCATGGTAATACCAAAATCTTCAATTTGTGGATTAATAAAGGCCAACGCACCTTGATATAATTTAGCCAAATCAGTATCCGACACTTTGCCAACAAATTCAATGTTAGTTTTGGCTTGACTTTGTAAAGCCGACAACTCGGGACCAGTGCCATAAATTTTGAGTTTGCGTCCTAATCGATTAAAAGCAGCCACCACTAAATCGAAACGTTTATAGGGCACCAATCGACCACCGGCTAAGTAATAATCACTGGGTGTGCCAATCTCGAAACGATTAGTATCGACTGGTGGATAAATCACATCGCTCGGCACTTTGTAATACTTATGGATTCTATTTTGCACCACTTTTGAATTGGCGATAAAACGATCCACTCGTTCGGCGGCCATTTTATCCCAAACGCGGACATACGATAAAAAAAACGGCAACATCCATTTTACAAATCGACTAGCTCCTAATTCTTGCACATAACTATGGGTATCGCTCCATAAATATCTGGTCGGAGTATGGCAGTACGAAATATGTAATGTTTCTGGGCGGGTAATAACACCCTTGGCGTACGAGGCTGTACTGGATAACACCACGTCAAAATGACTTAAATCGTAACTTTCCACGGCTGATGGCATTAATGGAAAAAACCATTGATAATGTTTTACTCCGCCTGGCCATTTTTGCAAAAATGAAGTGCGAATATCCTTATTACGAAAAGCTGGATGAGCCGCTTGCGGATCATGCACAATCACATAGGTGGGCGCCTCCGGCCAAATCGCTTGCAAGGCTTGCAATACCTTCTCGGCTCCCCCATCTTGGGCTAAATGATCATGCACTAAAGCAATTTTCATGCTACCACGCCTGCCGACGCCGTAATAACACCATGGGTGTCTTAAATAAGATATACAAATCAAGTACACTATTCCAGTTTTCCATATAGTATTTATCCAACCGGACTTCTTCTTCAAACTCTAAATCCGATCGACCAGAAATTTGGGCTAAGCCGGTGATGCCGGGCTTCATGCTTAACACGGTGCGTTGATGATCTTCGTACTGATTCACTTCACGCGGTTGATGTGGTCGCGGGCCAACTAAACTCATGTGATTCAACAGCACATTAAAAAATTGAGGCAGCTCGTCAATTGAAGTGCGTCGTAAAAATGCGCCTACTTTGGTAACGCGAGGATCATCTTTAATTTTATAAACGGGTCCAGATTTGATACTTTTTTGTTCAATCAATTGCTGCTCATATTGTAAAGCAGCGTCAGAATTGGTAAATTGATCCCCAATACAGTACTGCTGATGCATCGAACGAAATTTTAAGGTATTAAATAATTTTCCATTTTGGCCAACCCGTCGATTACGGTAAATCACCGGGCCAGGACTTTCCAGCCGCACCGCCACAGCTGCTAACAGCATGATTGGTCCTAGTATAATTAAGGCCAGCAGCGCCCCCACCACATCGAGTAAACGTTTATAAATATTACCCCACCCTTGTAACGGGGTACGCCGTAATTCAACAATCGGAATGCCAGCTAACGGACGCGATGCCACGTGACTAATTTGGGCATCAAAAATATCGGCAGCGTATTTAAAATCGGTATGATGAATTTTACACAGTTCAATAATGGTTGAAATATGTAAACGTGTCAGCGTAGGATCAGCCAATAACACTTCATCAATGTGTTTGAGATCTAATACCTTTGGTAGCTTTGAAAAAAAATTTTGATCAATTTGAGCAACCCGCTCTACCACGCTCATGCCAAACTCTGGATTAGTGTTAATAGCCTCGGCTAAAGTGTCGGCCGTACGATTTTTTCCAATCAATAGTACGCGACGCACGCCAATGCCTTGACGAAATAAGGCTCGTTCAATTTGAATCACCACAAAACGCATGGTGGCTATTAAGGCAATGCTTAATACCCAGGTGAGTAAAATAATAAACCGAGACGAAAATAATGTTCGATCAAAAAACACTAACACAATGACAATCATCACGCCGGTTGAACAAGCTACAAAAATACGACGCAATTCATCAACAATTCGCCGGGTACCAGTAATATCGTATAAACCATTCCAAGCAAAAATCACTAGCAAGCCCAATGAGCTGGCTGCCAGTACTCGCATATAATCAGCCAGGGGCAGTTCGTAAATGACCCCTTTTAACCCCACCACTGATTCATCAAACCGAATAATATACGCTAACCAACCGGCCAGCAATAGCATCAGATAATCTAACGGCACTAGTAAGCCACCAAAAAATAATTCGACGCGTTTCATAGGTAAACATTACCCCTCTGGGGGCCTTAAGTTCATTCGTAAGCCGAATTTTGTTTACGATAACTATCTATCTAGGCCGAACGTTGCCGTTCAGCTCAAGCGAGCTACCGGTTCTATCGTGCTATAGCAAAGATAGAACATTTGCTCTTGCACTCGAGTAAGGTTTTAGCCGTTTCACCCTTGAAGTTACCTTCCAGGTTCATCCCTGGCTTCCTAAAGCCAAGGATGCTGTTGGCTTTCGCCGCCAGCGTCACTGTTCGCACCTCGGGTCTCACGACCGACGGGCATTACCCGCTACCCAGTTCTGCGCTTTATGCACAGGAGTGTTCGGACTTTCCTCGACAATAATTATTGTCATTATAATCGCAGTTATCCAATGAACTTAAGGCGTGATTATACTGCCAAATTTTACACAAAATGTCAACGTTCAGCCACCTGAACCCATAAATTCAGAATCATTAGGAAAATAGCAAAAAGAGCATGTACAATGGTAAGTATCTAACGCTTAACCATAGAATACTATGCTCTCTTTGGAAAATAATCGTATCACGGAATTGTATGTCTGGGTAGACA